>CAYFNN010000132.1:0-3764 GCA_964344465.1 uncultured Bifidobacterium sp.
AACTTGACGTGGTTCGAAGGCCCAACGTTGTTGCACCACTTGGAGAACGTCTACACCGCGAGCGACGACAACCGGGTCGATGCGCGCTTCCCCGTGCAGTACGTGATTCGCCCACAGCGCAACGAGCACCACGACTACCGCGGGTATGCCGGCCGCGTGGCAGGCGGCGTGTTCCGCGTGGGCGACGACGTGATGGTGCTGCCTTCAGGTCTCACTTCCACGATCACCGGCATCGACACCCCGGATGGCGCCGTGACAGAAGCCGGACCTGGTCGCGCAGTCACCCTGCTGCTCGCCGACGACCTGTCGGTGTCGCGCGGCGACATGATCTGTCGACCCAACAACCGACCGAGGCAGTCTCAGGCTCTCGAAGCAATGCTCTGCTGGATGGATGACGCAGCACCGCTGCAACCGAACCGCATCTACTCCCTGAAGCACACCACCAAGTTGGCGCGAGCCAAGGTCACCAAGGTGCTGTACCGACTGAACATCTCCACGCTGCACCGCGAGCAGGACATCGCCTCGCTCTCCCTGAACGAAATCGGCCGAGTCGAGTTGCACACCACTGCCCCGCTGTTTTTCGACGACTATCACGTGAACCGTTCGACGGGCTCGTTCATCTTGGTCGATGAGCACAGCGGCCAGACCTGTGCCGCTGGCATGCTGCTCTCGCCCCGCACATGAACCAACCCAACCAACCGGTCTGGCACGAACCGACGGTGTCGCGCGACAAGCGCTGGGCCCACCATCACTTGCGCGGCGCGACGGTGTGGCTCACCGGATTGTCGGGTTCTGGCAAGTCGACCGTCGCCGACGGTGTCGCCGCGCAATTGCTTGAAGCTTCGGTGCTCGCCTACGTGCTCGATGCCGACAACCTGCGCCACGGCTTGAACTCGAACCTCGGCTACTCCGACGCCGACCGCAGTGAGAACGTGCGGCGCGTCGGAGAGGTCGCCAAGCTGTTCGCCGACACCGGCGTGGTGGCTCTCGTACCAATCATCAGCCCGTTTGCCGCCGACCGGTCACGCGTGCGCGTGGCGCACGAGACGAATGGTCTCGACTTCATTGAGGTGCACGTCGCCACGCCGCTCGCCGAGTGCGAGCGACGCGACACCAAGGGCCTCTATGCCAAGGTGCGCAGTGGCAAAGCCTCCGGCGTGAGCGGCGTGGATGCGCCGTACGAGGCGCCGACGGCGCCGGATCTCGTGGTCGGTGCGAACGGTGAGACAGTGGCAGAATCAGTGCGTCGCGTTGTCGAGCACCTTCGCCAGTTGGGCGTGCTCGGCAGTCGCAACGACTGACCGATGAGCATCTTCCCCGACGACAAGTCTCTCCTCGCCATCGGCGGTCTCACGCTCGTGGCGCCTTCGCTGAAGATCATGTACACGCCGACACCCAAGGTGGCCTGCAGCACCATCAAATTGATGTTGGCCACCGCGGAGGGTTCGCATCGCAAAGACCTGATCGACCAGATCACCAACCCGAGCGTCTCGCGCCCCCAAACCATCCACGACCCTGTCATCAACGGCCTCCCCCGCTTGGTCGAGCTTCCCAAGCGCGAGATCGACAACATCTTCAATTCCCCCGACTGGATTCGCGTAGCGGCGCTGCGCGACCCGGTGGCGCGTTCGTATTCCGCGTGGGAGAACCGCATCTTCCGCCGCGCCCCAGGTGAGACGGCAAAGGCAATCGAACTCTCGAAGGACGTGCTCGTTGACGGTCGCATCGACATGGCTGGCAGTTTTGCGTTGTTCGCCAAGATGCTCGGCGAGCACACCGATGCGTTCACCATCGACCAGCACTTCTTGCCGCAGGCGCACATCGTGCGCACCGACGTGATCAATTACGACATGCTCATCCGAGTTGACAAGAAGGGCGACATGGATCGTCTGGCCGCGCTCATCAGCGAGCGTTCAGGCAAGCAGATCACCCCGTCGCGGCTGAATGAGGGCATGAAGGTCGACCTCTCGCGAATCTGCGACCAGCACACCGCCAACCGCTTGATGGCGACCTATCACATGGACTACGAGGCGTTCGGCTTTGAGCGCCGCGAATTCGCCGCAAATGTGGAGCCGTACCTGCTGTCTGACACCGAGACGCAACTCGTGCACCAGTTGCGCGGCGTGATGGAGCGTCTGCTCAGCGTGTCGCAAGCCGCAAGCAAGCAGGCTGGTGCCCGCTACGGCTTCCGCCAGATTCGCAAGGCGGTCATGCGTCGCGCGACGGGCGGCGCGAAAGCCGTCGACTACCGGGTGCTCGACGCCTGACGACTGCCATGCCTCCGTTTCCGACCGACACTTCGCTGGCCGCACTGACGCGCAAGACGCTCGTGGCGCCGCGCATGAAGGTGCTGTACACGCCGACCACCAAGGTGGCGAGCACGACAATCAAGTGGATGATGGCCGAGGCCGAGGGCACCATCGACCAGACAGTGATACCGAAGTTGATGGCGGCCATCACTCACCGCAGCCAGACGATTCACAACCGACACGTGAGCGGTCTGCGGAAACTCTCGGAGTATTCCGAGCGCGAGGCGCGCTCGATGCTCGAATCCCCGGAGTGGCTGCATGTCGCCGCACTGCGCGACCCCGTGTCACGCGCCTATTCGGCGTGGGAGAACCGCGTGTTCATGCGTGCGTCGGGGCGCATCGCCGGTGGATTCGAGTTGACACCGGACGTGCTCGTCGATGGCCGCATCGACATGACGGCGAGTTTCGCGGTGTTTGCCAAGGCGCTCGCCGAACACACCGATGCATTCATGCTCGACCACCACTTCACACCGCAGTCGCACGTGGTGCGCACCGACAAGGTGAACTATGGCCTCTTGGTGCGCGTCGACGAATCGGGCGGCGTGGAGAAGATTGCTGCCGCGTTCCGCGAGCGCTCGGGCAAGACGGTCGAGCCGCGACGCCACAACGAGAGCATGGGCATCGCCCTTGCTCGGGTGTGTGATCAGACCACTGCCAACCGCCTGATGGCCACGTACTCGATGGACTACGAAGCCTTCGGGTTTGCCCGTCGAGAATTCGCCGCCGCGGTGGAGCCCTATGTGTTGAGCGACGCCGAAACACAGTTGGTCACGCTCGTGCGGCAGTCGGTGGAACGCGTCGGCAGTGTGTCGCGTGCAGCGCAGTCGCGCATGTCGGCACGGTACGGCATGCGCCAGATTCGCAAGACCATCCTGCGCAAGGTGTCGTTCGGTCGCATGTACAACACGCCGCGCAGCATGCACTGGTAGCCATGCCAGCCACGGCAGAGCCTCTGCAAGTCGTCGCGCATCTCGCGCTCGTCGCCCGCAACACAAAGGTGATGTATCTGCCGACCCCGAAGGCTGCGTGCACCACCATCAAATTGATGCTCGCGACTGCCGAAGGTAGCCACCGGCCTGAGATGGCCGATCGTCTCGCCGTGATGCACGTGTCGCGGGCCCAGACCATCCACCACCCAGAAGTGCACGGGCTCACACGTTTGGCCGACCTCTCGGCGCGTGAACGCGCAACCGTGCTCACGTCACCCGAGTGGCTGAGGGTTGCGAGCGTGCGCGACCCAGTGGCGCGGGCGTATTCGGCGTGGGAGAACCGCATTTTCATGCGCGCGCACCGCCGAACAAAAACGATTATCGAGCTCGCCCACGATGTAACCGTCGACGGCCGGATTGACGTGGCGGCTTCATTTGCCCACTTCGCCAAGGTGCTCGGCGAACACGCCGACACATTCATGACCGACCACCACTTTCAGCCGCAAGCGCGGTTGGTGCACCCCGA
>CAYFNN010000133.1:0-3759 GCA_964344465.1 uncultured Bifidobacterium sp.
GCACGCCGGCGAGCGGCCTCGCGCCAGCCGCCGCGGCTCGGGCGTCGGAATACTCGCGGACGAACGATGCAGGTCGCACCGTCTGCGGGTCTGGCAGTTTTACCCACCGCTGCATTCGCCAAAGGTCTCCGCTGGTGTCAGCATCTTCCGTCACGAGCACATCGAGCACCTCGCACATATCCGACATCGTTCGCGTATGGGGCACCACGACATCCATCGTTGGTATCAACGGCCAGTTGCCTCGCGTAGAGATGAGGCCTCGCGAAGGTGTGTAGGCGCACAATGCATTGCACGATGCCGGTGCGCGACCACTTGACCACGTTTCTTCGCCCAGGCCAAACGCTGCGAAACTTGCCGCGGTTGCCGTACCTGAACCGTTTGACGAACCAGATGCCCACGCTGAGGTCAGAAAGTCGGCGTTGTACGGCGACTCAGCGCGGCCATACAAACCACGCTGCATGCCACCGTTGGCCATCGGCGGCATGTTGGTGAGGCCGACGAACACGCAGCCTGCGGCACGAAGCGCGGCAATCGAAAACGCGTCACGCGAAGCAACCAGATGCGCAAATGCGGGCGAGCCATTCGCGACGGTCATGCCCCTCACCATGTACGAGTCTTTTGCGCTGAACGGGATTCCTTCGAGCGGCCCCCGAACTTCCCCGTCTGCGCGGCGTCGGTCAGATTCTTTGGCCTCGTCGAGCACCGCGGGGTTGATTTCCACCACCGAGTTAAGACGTATGCCGTTGTGGTCATACGTGTTGATTCGATGCAGATACGACTGCACGAGTTCGACACTCGTCACCTCGCCTTGCTCGAGTGCCGACCGTAACTGCGCAATCGTTTTTTCAACCACTGGAAAGTGAGTCTTGGAATTACTCACTGCATCACCGCAAGAAAGGTCGCAGTTCGACCCGCCGATTGCACGCACGCGACCCCTCGCTCGCAACCCTCGTCGCGACCTCTCGTGATGGCACATCAATGATCCAGAAGCCGCTGTAGTGCTCGGTGTGAGCAAAGAGCGAACCGGCGCTGATCATGTCGGCACCCGAGCGATTGTCGATCAAACTGGCCGAGTCGGGCGAGCCGATACCGGCGGCCATCACCCAGAAGCCGTCGCGTCGAAGGCCATCGTTGAAGAGGTCAATCGCGGCCATTTCGTTGCCAGACGCACTTCCGGTCGTTGAGTCGATCACAAACAGGATGAACTTCACCCTCTGAACCCTACGACGAGTGCACCGCGTCGTAGATTTGCGGCATGACGTTCGAGTGGGGCGAGACCCCACCAAAACAACATGTGGTCATCGTGGGTGCTGGCTTTGGTGGGTTGGCATGTGCAAAAAAGCTTCGGCGTTCGTCTGCCCATCGAGTGACTCTCATTGATCGGAATCCGTATCACCTCTTCGCACCTCTGCTCTATCAGGTTGCGACAGCTGGCTTGCCTGAAGATGACATCGCGTTCCCGGTGCGTACTGCTTTTCGAGAGGTGGAATTCATTCGTGGAGAAGTCACGAAGGTCGAACTCGCCACACGGAGCCTCATGATCAATGACCGTCGCGAGATTCATTTCGACCATCTCGTGCTCGCAGTTGGGTCACAGGGAACGACCTACGGCATCGAAGGGGTCGCCGACCACACTTTGCAGATGAAGTCGGTGGCCGACGCCCGATTGATTCGCCGTTCTTTGCTGCAGACCTACGAACAGGTTGAAGATGGTTTGCTGCCGCCAACTGCCCTGAACGTGGCCGTCGTCGGTGGCGGACCAACGGGTGTCGAACTTGCCGGTGCGATTCGGGAGCTTCAATCCGAGATTCGACGTGAGTTCGAAGCCATCGCCACACATGCCTCAGTAACACTCATTGAAGCGGGTCCCCGATTGCTGCCAAGTTTTCATCCCAATTCGAGTGAACATGCCAAACGTTCTCTCGAGAAAATGGGAGTAACCGTACGTGTTGATACTGCGGTCACTCGTGCGACGGACACGAGCCTCCATCTTTCAGGGGGCGATGAGTTGGTTGCGGGTACACGCATCTGGGCTGCGGGCGTCGTCGCCCCAGCGACATGGAAACACCTCGGCGACGCCGACCGAGCCAACCGGCTGAAGGTGAACCCGACACTTGCGCTCAATGACCGCGTTTGGGTTGTTGGAGACGCCGCACACCATGCTGCCGCTGACGGAAAACCACTTCCCATGATTGCTCCGGTCGCGATACAACAGGGCAAACATGTTGCCAACCAGCTGCTGCGCATGGCTCGCGGCGAAGAACTCGTTGATTTCGAATACCGCGACAAGGGTCAGATGGCCACAATCGGAAGGCGCAAAGCGGTGGTCGAGGTTCGCAGTTGGCTGCGATTCAGCGGCACGTTTGCATGGCTCACGTGGTTGGCTCTGCACCTCGCGTATATCTCGGGCGGCAGAAACCGCACGAGTATCTTCGCCGACTGGGTGTGGAACTACCTCGTCTGGGTGCCTCGGCGCGCAATCACCGACTAGTGCCAGTCGTGCGATGCACAATTTCTTCTAGCAGTGCGGCGTCAACTTTCCAGTTAGCGGGCAGTCGCACGGTCTTCTTGTTCTGCTCGTAGTCCTTGAATCGCGGTGCCATTTGTTTGCGCACGTCGTTATCAAAGATGCCGAGCAAGAGATACTCCTTCATCGCTGAAACTCCGAACACGTACCTCTCGCCCACTTTCAGCATTGGCTGGTTCCAGGCAATCACTACTTCGGCGCCGCGATGGGCTTTGCGCGCGGCGGCAAAGATTTTCTTCAGAGTGTTAGCACGTGCACCTGGGCATTGGGCAACGTACTCTGCGAGGTTCGAGAAACGCCGAGACGACTTCGAGCCACGAAAATACATCACCACTGCATTTGCGTGAGTTCGGCTAAAACCGTGACGGCCCTGCAAGAGAGCCATCTGGTCGGCGTAGGGTCTGCCGCGCAACGGGGCCAATAACTTCAACCAGTGGCCGGCGGGTTTCCCATGCTTCTTCTCAATGGCCGGGAAGTGTGCAGATCGTTCAGGGTTCTTGTTCGGCTTCTGCGAACCTTTCGTCGGCACGTTGTCAGCCTATGTTGGTGATGATGAACGATCGTCGCGGTGTCGTAGTCACAGGTGGAGCAGGAGGCATTGGTTCGGCCGTCATCAATCGGTTTCGTACGGCCGGCTGGTCGTGCTGTTCGATAGATGTCGCGAAGGTGAGCGGCGGCGATCAAACGTTTTCCGTACAAGCAGACCTCCGTACTGCGCAGGCGTGCCGTGATGCCATCGCCGAAGCGGTGCATCACCTCGGCCGACTTGATGCAGTAGTCAACGCCGCAGGGGTCTGGCATGAAGGCGACACGGCGGCAACATCAGAGGCCGACTTTGATCGAGTCATCGATATCAACCTGAAGGGAACGTACTTTGTTTCTGCAGCGGCGATTCCGCATCTTGCGGCGACTCGAGGCTGCATCGTGAATCTGTCGAGTGACGCCGGAATTCAGGGCAACTCTGGTGCAGCTGCATATTGCGCATCCAAGGGTGGTGTTTCCGTGTTCACCAAGGCGCTCGCTCTCGAGCTCGCACCGAAAGGTGTTCGGGTAAATGCAGTGTGTCCGGGAGATGTTGACTCCCCAATGTTGCGTGGGCAGGCGCGCGACTTCGGTGGCGGCGAGCAGCAGTACTACGACCGACTACTCGCCGGTTACCCACAGGGAAGCAGTGCTCGCTTCATCACCCCGCGCGAAGTTGCCGAGTTCGTCTGGTTTCTGTGCCAACCCGA
>CAYFNN010000134.1:0-3724 GCA_964344465.1 uncultured Bifidobacterium sp.
CGCTCATGCCTTCCCACCACACATCGCCGTCGGCGGTGAGCGCGGTGTTCGTGAACAGGCAGTTGGCGTGCAGCGTGGCCATCGCATTCGGGTTGGTCTTCCACCCGGTATTGGGTGCAACGCCGAAGAAACCGGCCTCGGGATTGATGGCATACAAACGGCCGTCTGCACCGAATTTCATCCAGCAGATGTCGTCGCCGATGGTCTCGACCTTCCAGCCCTTCACCGTCGGCACGAGCATTGCGAGATTCGTCTTGCCGCATGCCGAGGGAAACGCCCCGGCGATGTATTTCACCTCGCCGGCGGGGCTGGTGAGTTTCATGATCAACATGTGCTCAGCAAGCCAGCCGTCGTCGCGCGCCATCACCGAGGCGATGCGCAACGCAAAGCACTTCTTGCCCAGCAGCGCGTTGCCGCCGTAACCCGAGCCGTACGACCAGATCTCGCGGGTTTCGGGAAAGTGCACGATGTACTTGTTGTCGGGGTTGCACGGCCACGCGACATCTTTCTGCCCGGCGGAAAGCGGAGCACCCACCGAATGCACACATGGCACCCAGTCGCCGTTGCCAAGCACATCGAGCGCACCTTGACCCATGCGCGTCATAATGCGCATGCTGACGGCAACATATGCCGAATCGGTGAGCTGCACTCCGATGTGGGCGATATTCGACCCGAGTGGGCCCATGCTGAACGGCACCACGTACATCGTGCGTCCGCGCATTGCACCGGTGTAGAGCGCAGTGAGTTCTTTGCGCATCTCGGCAGGGGCGCGCCAATTGTTGTTGGGGCCGGCATCGACCTGCTGTTCTGAGCAAATGAACGTGCGGTCTTCGACGCGGGCCACGTCGCCCGGGTCGCTGTGGGCCCAATACGAGTTGGGCCGTTTGGCGTCGTCGAGTTTTACGAAGGTGCCCGCTGCGACGAGCTCACTGCAGAGTCGGTCGTATTCGTCTTGCGAACCGTCGCACCAGTGCACCGCGGCGGGCTGCAACACTGCGGACCACTCGTCGACCCACTTGCGGAGGCGGTCGTTGGATGAGTGTGCCGTCTTCACCATGACGCTGAAGCATCGCGCGGGCTAGTGGCCCGGTGTGCCCATGTCCCTTTCGCTACCGATGCGAAGTTGCGTGGCGCGACCTGCGGCATCGAGGGTGAAATTGACGCGTTGACCCTGTCGCAACATTCGAAAAATCGAGCCCTCAAGGGCGCTCGGCGCAAGTTCGTGTTCGCTGAGATCGGTATCGCGCACGATGACACCGTCACCCGTCGCGGGATTGAACGCCTTCACGACGCCTTGCATCACGGTCAAAATACCACAGGTAGCCTCTGTTCGTGCCCGTGCTTGAGCAAATGGGACCAGATGCCTTGCGTCACACGCTGGTGACCTATCGCAACACGATGAAGCGGCATCAGGCCGATATCAACAAGCTGAACGTGTATCCAGTGCCCGATGGCGACACCGGCACGAATATGGCCCGCACGCTGGACGCAGTCGTTGCTGAGCTCGAAAAGCGACCCGGCGAGCTCGAAGAAACCTGCAATGCCATTAGCCACGGCTCGCTCATGGGGGCCCGAGGCAATAGCGGGGTAATTCTCAGCCAAATTCTGCGCGGTCTCGCCTCGACACTCAAGTCGGCGCGCGAAGTCGGCGCACCGAAAGTTGCCGAGGCGTTGAAAGCAGCGTCTGCGGCTGCCTACGAGTCGGTGTTGAAGCCGATTGAAGGAACGATTCTCACCGTCGTGCGCGAATCTGCCGACGCTGCAGTGCGCGCCGCTGGTGATGGCGCCACGCTCGCGGCGATGTTGCGGGTCGCTCGAGCTGCAGGCCGCGACTCACTGGCCAAAACACCCGAACTGCTTCCGGTGTTGAAAGATGCCGGAGTCGTCGATGCCGGTGGTGCAGGCTTCTTGCTCTTCCTTGACTCTGCGTTGCACGTGGTCGACGGCGAACCATTGCCCGAGCCAGAAAACATCGCCGGGCCGAACACCGAGCAACTCATTGCGGTGATGAAGCGCGGCGAGGGTGACGACAAAGTTGATGTAAGCGAACTTCGATACGAAGTGATGTTCTTGCTGGAACTTGACGACACGAAGTCGAAGGCCTTCATGCAGAAGTGGGGAGAGGTCGGTGATTCAATCGTCGTCGTTGGCGGCGAGGGTCTCTACAACTGCCACATACACACCAACGACATTGGCGCGGCGATTGAAGCGCCAATCGGTCTCGGCGGTCGACCGCACCAGATTCGCGTCACCGACTTGTTTGAAGAAGTCGCCGAAGAGCATGAAAAGCGTGAGGCCCAGATCGGCGCACCGACGGGCACCGATACCGCAGCCCATGGCGGAAAGCCAAGTTTCAAAACGCACGCGGCGCTTCCCGAGGTGACCTGTGCAGTGGTCGCAGTGGCGAGTGGCGATGGCATCGCCGAGCTCTTCGGCAACCTCGGTGTGCACGGCGTGGTGACGGGTGGGCAAACGCTCAACCCATCTACACAAGAACTGCTCGATGCCGTCGAACACATGAATGCCCAACAAGTGGTGATACTGCCGAACAACAAGAACATCATCCCGGTTGCCAAACAGGTGGATGGTCTCACGAAGAAGGAAGTGCGTGTGGTGCCGACGTGCTCGATGCCCGAGGCACTCGCCGCATTGGTGGCCTACGACCCTGAGGCATCTGCCGAGCACAACGGCAGTGCGATGGCCAAAGCCGCTGCGGCGGTGGTGACGGGCGAGGTCACAACGGCCGTGCGTGATACCAAGACCGACGCCGGTGCGGTGAAGGCGGGCGACTCAATTGGGCTGGTGCGTGGCGACGGTGTCGTGGCGATAGCCCCCGATGTATTTGAGTGCTCAACCGCGCTGTTGAAGCACATCGTGTCGGCCGACCGCGAACTGCTCACCGTCATCGTCGGTGTGGATGCGAAGGCTGCCACCACCGAGAAGATCGTTGAGTGGGTGAGTGCGCACTTTCCGGCGATCGCGTGCGAGGTGCACCGCGGCGGCCAGCCGTTGTACCCCTACCTCTTCGGCGTGGAGTAACTTCGGCGCGGCATGGCCGAACCAAAACCTTCGTCGCACGGCGCCCAGCCAGCCGCGACGATGCGCGGTGCCGAACCGCCACTCACACTTCGCGACTTGGCGGCAATCGACATCTCGAAAATCAAAGGCGTCGGCGACAAGCGTCGCCAGTCGCTGAGTGAAGCCGGCATCACGAACGTGCTCGACCTGCTCACCAGGTATCCGCGGCGGTACGTCGATCGCACCAATGAGGCCCATGTCGAGAACCTGGTGGAAGGGGTCGAAGCAGTCGTATTGGTGAAGGTGCGCAATGTGCGGCGGGTGCCGTTGCGTAATCGGCGCAGCATGGTGACTGTCACCGTCGGCGATGAGACGGGCAATTTCGGATTGACCTTTTTCAACCAGCCCTGGCGCGAACGTCAGTTGAAGACCGACCAAGAGATTGCCGTTTTCGGCAAACCCGAACGGTTTCGTGGCAAGTTGCAGATGACCAACCCACTTGTCGACATCGTTGGCAATCGCACGGGTCGAATCGTGCCGATTTATCCGCAGAGTGAGAAGTCAAACATCAGCACGTGGGAGCTCACCGGTTGGGTGGAAAATGCGCTTGAACGTGCAGCTCCACGCACGATTTCTGATCCGCTGCCCGCAACAGTGCGCGAACGACTCGGGCTCGTGTCGCGAAATTCGGCGATCTCAACGATTC
>CAYFNN010000135.1:0-3698 GCA_964344465.1 uncultured Bifidobacterium sp.
ACGTGTCTTGGCTGCTTGCAGCCACCCACTTGCCGTTGATGTAGATCTTGTCGTATGCCTTCATCGCTGAGCCTCCCTGAAGCTGGTCGAGTCGCAGATTGCTGTGACACGCCGATGTCTGATGTGAACCGCCCCTCACCGTAGCGTGAAGGGCATGAGCGACGACATCCTGGACGTCGATTTGCTCGCCTTTGAACGGGGCAGCGCCAAACAGCGCAAAGCCGTGGTCGACGGGGTGATGCGCAGCCTCGCTACCGGGTTCGTCTACACCAGCCACGATCTCTCCGAAGACATGCTCGACACCACTTATTCAATGCTCTATGAGTTCTTCAACAAGCCGCTGGAAGAGAAACGCCGCTATATCGCCGCAGGTGCGAATGGCCAAACCGGTTACACCGATGTCCTCGTAGAAACCGCAGAGGTCAGCGACAAACCCGACTGGAAAGAAATGCTCAACTGGGGCAAACAGCTCGAAGCGGGCCATCCGATGCGCCGCAAATATCCCCAGGCGTACCCCGACCAGATGTTGCCCGAGGCGTCGGTGCCGGGCATCAGCAAGGTGTTGTACGCGTTCCACGATGCGATGCTCGGGTTACAGATTCGATTCCTGCGAATCATCGCCGTCGGCCTGGGGTGCAACGAACATTTCTTTGACGGCATGGTCGACGACGGCTGTGCCTTGAATCGTGCGATCCGGTATCCGAGCATGAAACAGGTGCCCGAAGCGGGACATGTGTGGGCAGCCGAGCACGGCGACATCAACCTCATCACCGCCTTGCCGCGTGCAACTGCGAAGGGTTTGCAGGTGAAACACGAAGGTCGATGGATCGATGCACTGCCGCCAAAAGGGCACGTGATTATCAACACGGGCATCATGCTCGAACGCCTGAGTAACGGCGTGTTGCCCATCGGCTGGCATCGCGTCGTGGCCGACCCCGACTACGACGGCGAGCGGTACAGCATCGTGCAGTTCTGCCACCCGAAGCCCTCAACCTTGCTTGCACCGTTGCCGTCATGCGTCACTGAGAGCAACCCACTGCGGTACCCGACCGTTACTGCCGCAGATGCTCTTGATGAAGTGATTTACCGCATCAACCTGGTCGAGGGTGCTCGCCGGGTGCAGTCTTAGCCTTGATGTCGTGAACATCGGCGTACTCACCGGCGGCGGCGACTGCCCGGGGCTCAACGCGGTAATTCGCGCAATCGTTCGCAAGGCACACGGCGTTGGCGGTCATCGCGTGTTCGGTTTCTACGACGCCTGGGATGGTGTGCTCGAGCAGCGCTACGAAGAGCTTGACATCAGCAAAGTACGCGGCATTCTGCCCAAGGGCGGCACGATCCTCGGCACGCGACGCGGCAGTCCATTTGACCACGTCGACGGCGTTGAGCGCACCAAGAAAGTGTTCAGCGATCTTGGACTTGACGCTTTGATTGTGATTGGTGGAAACGGTTCGCTCACGGTGGCGTCGATGTTGGCCGACGACCACGGCCTGCCGATTGTCGGCGTGCCAAAGACCATCGACAACGATGTCGTAGGCACTGATGCCACCTTCGGATTTCAAACTGCGGTGCAAATTGCCACGGATGCAATCGATCGTTTGCACACCACCGCCGAAAGTCACGATCGCGTGATGGTGATCGAAGTGATGGGTCGTGATGCTGGGTGGATCGCCTTGCACGCGGGCTTGGCCGGGGGCGCAACTGCCATCTTGGTGCCAGAAGTGCCTTTCGACATGAAGCAAGTTGCCGACATCGTCGCCCGACGCCACGACCGTGGGCGCTATGCCTCGCTCGTCGTGGTTGCCGAAGGCGCGCGCCCCAAAGCGGGCACACTGACGATTCCCGAACCTGCGCTCGACAAATATGGCCGCGAACTGCATGGCAGTATCAGCCAGATCATCGCACCTGAACTCTCGCGCCTGACGGGCTACGAGTCGCGTGTCGTCCAACTCGGCCACGTGCAACGTGGCGGTACTCCGACTTCATACGACCGAGTGCTGTCATCCCGCTTCGGCTTGGCAGCCGTTGATGCGGTCTATGCGAAGGCGTTCGGTGAAATGGTGGTGTTGAAGTGCGGGCAGATTGAACGTGTTTCGATGCAAGTGACACGCGGTAAGACCCGCACCATCGACCTCGACTTCTTCAACGACGTCTCTGCGTCGTTCTTCGGTTAACGCGCAGCACACCCGCTGTCGCAGTTCTATGGCTGCCTAGCGCGAGCGATGTTTCGGCGTCTACTCTCGTCGTATGTCCGCCGCACCGACAGCCATTGAACAACTAATGCGTGAGATCTCCGCCCACCATTGGGTGAACAACGACTATGTCGCAGGCGCCGGCCCACGCACACCAGTAATCAACCCGGCAACGGGGGAGACGATTGCCGAATTCGCCAACGCCACGTCGAGTGAAATCGACAAAGCAATCGAGGCGTCGACTCGTGCCCAACGCGAATGGTGGGCGATGAGTGCGCTCGACCGCGCCACCGCCATGCACCGTGTGGCTGACCGGATGATTGAGATGTCTCGCACGACTGGCGAAGTGCTGACGCGTGAGATGGGCAAACCGTTTCGTGAGTCGAATTGGGAGGGCGGGGCATCGGCATCGGCGTTTCGCTACTACGCCGAGATCGCTCGCAACGAACAAGGCCGCGTTGCGGGCCCGGCATTTGCTGGCCAGTTACACATGGTGGTGAAGGAGCCGCTCGGCACCGTCGTGTCGATCGTGCCGTTCAACTTTCCGGTGTTGCTCTTCGGTTGGCAGGCCGCAGCGGCGCTGGCCGCTGGCAATGCCGTGATTGTGAAGCCATCCGAGCTGACGCCGCTCACGTTGTTGACGGTGATGCAGGCGTTCGATCATCTGCCTGCCGGATTAGTGCAGGTCGTCACCGGTGGCGCAGAGGTGGGCCAGCTGCTCGTTGCACACGAGCACACGCATGCTGTGGCGTTCACGGGAAGCGTGCCGGCAGCCCAGGCGGTGGCGCGTGCTGCGGCTCAACGTTTCAAGCCCGTGCTGATCGAAGCATCGGGTAATGACCCGTTCATCGTGATGCCATCTGCACCGATGGATGCTGCAGTACGCGGCGCGGCGTTCGCGGCGTTCCTCAACTGTGGCCAAGTCTGCACCTCTGCCGAGCGGTTCTACGTGCACGAAGAGGTGTACGACGAGTTCGTTACTGGTCTCGTCCAGATGGCAAAGTCACTGCGCATCGGCAATGGCCTCGACAAGGTAGACGTCGGTCCGATGGCCTCGGTGCGCGAACGCGACCGAGTTGAGAAGATCGTTGCACGAGCCGTCGAACAGGGCGCCAAGGTGGTCACCGGTGGTCGTCGGCCTGCGTCGCACACGGCTGGTGCGTTTTACGAGCCCACGGTGCTCGAGGTCACCCACGAGATGGACATCATGCATGGCGAATGTTTCGGGCCACTCGCACCGATTTGCAAGGTCGGCAGTCTCGACGAGGCGATCGCATGCGCCAACGATTCACAACTCGGTCTTGGCGCAAATATCTACACCGAAGATCTTGCCGAAGCATTTCGCGCTATCAACGAGATTGAGAGCGGCATCGTGTGGGTCAATACTCCGCTGAACGACAACGACGCGATTCCCTTTGGTGGTCGCAAGTTCACTGGTGCTGGACGCGAACTCGGAGCTGAAGGGCTCGAGCAGTTCCGCCGTTCAAAGATGGTGATGATTGCGCC
>CAYFNN010000136.1:0-3621 GCA_964344465.1 uncultured Bifidobacterium sp.
TACGACCTCGCCGCCACGATGATGCTTCGCGCCCCCTCCACCGACGCTGTCGGCGTCGTCGAGCGCTCGGGGTTGCGGAACGTGAACTGCATCGTGTCGGTGTGACCATTTGTGATCCGCGATTGGATCGCCGCTCTGGCACGCAAGAGGGGCTCGGCACTCGTCACGCCGACTCGATCAGCCCCGGCTTCTTGCACCATGCGCAGCAGTTCGGCGGTGTAGGTCTCGCCCGACATCCCGTTCAACGCTACGCAGCGTCTCCCCTTGCCTTGCGCCGATAATCGACGTGACTTGACAACTCACCCCAGACACATACGATGCCGCCCAATGGTCCACGCCAAAGCCCCGCCCATCACTGAGCGCCACTTCCCGTTCGCCGCCCCGAGGCACACACCAAGGTATGAACAACAACGGCAATGAACCAGAAGGCGTCTTCATCCCCCATCAGCCCGGCTTCGACAACCAGCGTCTGGCGATGTATCAAACGTTGCAACGTGTGCTCGGCGTTCCGGTCGCAGACACGCTCATGAGTCATCTCCCGCCGAACGGCTGGAACGACGTCGCCCGACGCTCGGAGACCAATCAGAAGTTCGCCGACATCGAGCGACGCCTCAACGTCATCGAGGCCAAGCTCGAGGGACTGGCATCAATGAAGCGCTACGTAATCGGCACCGGCATCTCGCTCGCCGGGCTCATCTGCGCGTTCGGCATCCCGCTCACCTTGGTGGCACTCAGCTGAGCTAGGCGCTCTTTTGGTGCCGCAGCCTCGGCACCAAGCCGGCTTTCGCGAGCACGGCGAGGGTGCGCAATTCTTCGTAGTCGAAGATCACAGCCTCGGGCTCAGGCTCACCGCACAGTGCGGTGACGAGACAGTCGCTGCATGCATCGCTGTCGCGCATCACGCAGGTGTCGCAGGTGATGAGCATCGAATTGCTGGGCACTTCGGGGTGGATGTGCATGCACTCACCGTGACGAACGGGTGTGACAGAGAATCAACCCCGGCACACCCCTCTGCGACACTGGTGACGTGAGCATCGACATCATCGAAGACGGCATGCCGTGCGACTACTGCGGCACGCTCATCCAGTTTTTTGATGATGACTTCGTCGTCTGCCCGGAGTGCGGCGCCGAATTCTGGAACATGGACTACACGGGCGAACACTTCGGCGATCGACCAGACAACCTCATCTGACGAGTGACCCGCAGACTCGAGTCGCCGATCACCACAAGTCTCAGGTCACAATCGCCCCGCCTGCGTGCGTAATCAATGCATCATGACAACACTTACACCCCAAACATCACTCAGCTCCAACCTCCTCCCCACCATCGTCAACCTCGAAGAGGCGCGCGAGCGGTGCCACGAGTACGGCAGCGTCATCACCGCAGGTCCGTCACTCCAAGAAGTCCGCGGCTTCATGCACCCCAACCACAAAGTGGTCGAGTTCGACGACGTCACTTCTCGTCACTTCGGCTACGTCCCACCGACGTACGACCAGGTCGAAGAGATGATCCGGTGGGGCGAAGGTCGCACCGACCTGCTCGTGCACTGTCATGCAGGCATGTCGCGTTCGACCGCGACGGCATGGGGCATTGCAATCGCAAACGGGTTCGACCCGCAGGAGGCGTTCAATCTCCTCAAGAACAACCATCCGGTCGAGACGCACTACGTGCAGCGCGGTGGCAAGCAACTCATCGAGCTGCGCGAGGCGCGACCGTTCATCCCGAATCGATTGATCGTGAAGCACCTCGAGACGTTGTTCGACCTACGACCCGGCACGTTGCGACGCATTCTCGACAACGCGAACTGATCACCACCCGACCCAGCAAGCACCGCTTGCACGACCGTCTAGGTTGCTAGGCGTGAATCCCACTCACGGTATGGCTCCACAACCGCGAATTCGCAAGGCATTGGTCGTCGGCGCGATTCTTGCCGTGGCGTCAGTCGTCGCCCTCGCGTCAGACACTCCGTCGGCCATCCTGCTCGCGCTGGTTCCGCTCACTTACACGATTCCACTCTTCGTGTGGCTCGACCGAGTCGAGCCCGAGCCGCGTGCGATGCGCTGGAACGCCTTCCTCTGGGGCGCCGGCATCTCGGTGCTCGTCGCAAGTTTGATGAACGACCTCACCTCGGCAGTCGCCGGCTTCGCGGTCGCCGCAGTCGTGAGCGCACCAATCAGCGAGGAGATCATGAAGGTGCTCGGCATCTCCTCGGCGGCCAAGCGGCGCCATATCGACAGCCCGCTCGATGGTGCTGTCTACGCCGGGTACGTGGGGCTCGGTTTTGCCGCCGTCGAGAACGTCATTTACTTCAGCGAAGCCATCAGCGAAGATGCACTCGGCTCCACATTCGTTCTGCGCGGATTGTTCTCGCCGCTCGCCCACCCGTACCTCAGCATCTGGGCTGGCATGGCAATCGGGCGTGCCGTGCAACGTGGCAGGTCGCGACGATTTGCTGCACTTCGCGGATTAATGATTGCCATCCCCTTGCACGCCACGTGGAATCTCGGTGTTGTGGCACCGATTTTTTCGATTCTCTTGCTCGGGCACATCGCGCTCTTCGTGGTGCTGATAAGAAGGATTCGTCGCATGCGCCGGGCCGAGATTGCGACAGTTCGCGAGCGGCTTCCCCGGCTCGCCTTTATCTACAACCTCTCACCTGCCGAACTCGAGATCTACGGCAACATTCGTGCCACTGCACGTCTACGTCGACAATTGCCGCGACAGCAACGCAAGGCGTTTGACGAGCGCCGCGTTGCAGTGACCAAGGCCGCACTACGCGGCTAAGCACCTAGCTGACGCCAGGCCCGCTCGCGTCGATCTGCAATCGATGCACCTGGCCGTTGCGTGGGAGTGCCGCGACAACTTGGTCGATGCGCTGCGGGTCGACCATGCACGCCATCGTGGGGCCGGAGCCAGACAGCCACGCCGCCCACGCGCCGGAATCCATCGCTGCACGAATCGCCCGCTTGGTGTCGGGCACCATCGCGAGGCGCACGTCTTGATGCAGTCGGTCTTGCGTCGCATCATGCAGAGCGGCGACATCGCCCGTGGCCAAGGCCGCAACGAGCAACGACGAGCGCGAGATGTTCCACACGGCATCGCCGAGCGACACCGTCGGTGACAGCTTCGTGCGCGATTCTTTCGTGCTCGTCGTGTTCTCCGGCACCCATACGATGATCGCTCCGTGCACCGCAACGGGAACGCGGATGGCGCGACCAGCAGCGGCGACGGTGAAACCGCCGAGTGCTGACGCCGCAGCGTTGTCGGGGTGCCCTTCAAGTTCTGCTGCGACACGAAACGCAGCGAGGCGCGCCTCGTGCGAGTTTGCCGCCACGACACCCTCTCGTTGTGCGATTGCCAACAGTGCTCCAGCGACACGGGCCGCGCCACTGAAGCCAAGACCTCGACCCATCGGAATTCGGTCGTGCGACCAGATGTTGCCGCTCCCGCCTGACTGGCGGAAAGCGACGTTGGCCGGATGATTGGTGTCGCAGGCTCGCGCATTCGACGGTTGACTCGGGTCGACCGTGCCCGCCTCGAATCGAAGCGAGAGCGCGATACCGAGCGTGTCGAAACCGGCACCGAGGTTGGCGGTGCTCGCCGGCACGGAGACGCGAATCA
>CAYFNN010000137.1:0-3597 GCA_964344465.1 uncultured Bifidobacterium sp.
CCCGACCTGAAGGAAATCGAGAACAAGATCAAAGAAGTACAAGTCGCCAAGAAAAAAGCCGTCGACGAACAACGCTTCGAGGAAGCCGGTCGTCTGCGCGACCAGGAGCGTGCTCTGCTCGATGAGCGCGCGCAGAAGGAAGCCGATGTCAAGGCCCAGGGAATCAACCTCTACGACGAGGTCAACGAAGAGGCAATCGCCGACGTCTTGAGCGTGTGGACGGGAATCCCCGTCTACAAGTTGACCGAGGAAGAGACGGCCAAACTGCTCAACATGGAGGCCGAACTCCACAAGCGCATCATCGGTCAAGAGGACGCCATCAAGGCGGTGAGCCAAAGCATTCGTCGCACACGCGCCGGACTCAAAGACCCAAAGCGCCCGAGCGGCTCGTTCATCTTCCTCGGCCCCACCGGCGTGGGCAAGACCGAGCTCGCCAAGACGCTCGCGGAATTCCTCTTCGGTGACGAAGACGCACTGATCTCGCTCGACATGAGCGAATACATGGAGAAACACACCGTGAGTCGCCTCGTCGGCTCACCCCCGGGATACGTGGGCTACGACGAAGGTGGGCAGTTGACCGAAGCCGTGCGTCGTAAGCCGTTCTCTGTCGTGCTGTTCGACGAAATCGAAAAGGCACACGCCGATGTGTTCAATACCTTGCTGCAGATTCTCGAAGAGGGTCGCCTGACCGATGCACAGGGTCGCACCACCGACTTCCGCAACACCGTGATCATCATGACATCGAACCTCGGCACGCAAGACCTGCGCAAAGCCAACGTTGGTTTCGGCAAGAACGATGAAGCCATGTCGTATGCCCGCATGCGCGAAAAGGTAAATGACGCCCTCAAGGTGCACTTCCGCCCTGAATTCTTGAACCGCATCGACGAAGTCATCGTCTTCCACGAGCTCACGATGGTGGAAGTCGTGAAGATGGTCGACCTGATGAGCAAGCGTGTCGTCAGCCAACTCGAAGGCCTCGGTCTTGGTCTCGAACTCACCGAGCCGGCAAAGCAGTTGCTCGCCCGTAAGGGTTACGACCCGCAACTGGGCGCACGACCACTGCGCCGTGCACTGCAACGCTTGATCGAAGACCCGCTGTCCGAACGACTGCTCAACAAGCAGTTCATCGCGGGTGAGATCGTGGTGGTCGGCGTCGAGGATGATCCAGAGAACCCTGGTGACCAACGCATCACGTTCACCGCAGTCGAGGGCTTCAAGCCCCCCGTCGGCGTCGATCTTGCCGGGGCGGGCGAAGGCGGCAACGCCACCACAGAGTGACCACTCGTCACGGCACACGCCGCAGCGGTGCCGGCTCAGCGTGGTGCGTGGCAGTCATGGCTGCACTCGTGTTGAGTGCGTGTCAGGTACAGATATCCACCGACATCTCGGTGGCAGAGAACGGCAGCGGCACCGTAACGGTCGCAGTAGCTGCCGACGGTGAAACGCTGCGGGCAGCGCCAGAACTCGTTGATTCACTACAACTCGGCGATCTTGAGGAAGCGGGCTGGTCCACCACCGTGCAAAACCCAACCGCTGATGGCGGTGCAACTGTCACCCTCGTACACGAATTCAGTTCGCCCGACGAAGCAACGGGGCTGCTGACTGAACTTTCCGGCACGAGCGGACCATTGCGTGATGTGGTGCTCGTGCGCACTGGCACCACCAACAACTCCACTTTTGCACTCACGGGCACGGCGGGTTTACCGGATGGCACGAGTGGATTCGCCGACAGCGAGGCCCTGGTTGCCCTTGGGGGTGCCCCGTTCATGACCACACTCGAAAGTCGAAATGTGGGCCTTGCCGACACGCTGGCCATTGCCGTGCAACTCACCCTGCCGGGTGAACCTGTGAACACGAACGGCGAAACCGCCCCACGGGCTGCTGATGACCTCGTCAGCACGTTTCGCTGGCAGGTGCCCGTTGATGGAAGTGAAATTTCGCTGGCCGCCACCACACGTAACCGCGACGTCTCCGCCATGATCGCAACGTGGATTGCGCGCGGCGTATTTGCGGTCATGATTCTCGCGGCGGCTCTCGCATTGATCTATGTCGCCACCGTAGTGAGCCGCAGAAGTCGCTCGACACCCTCGTCGTAGAGTTGGCGCGTGGCCAGACTGCGCACCGTCTATGTCTGCACTGCGTGTGAAGCAGAGCACCCAAAATGGAATGGCCAGTGCACGTCGTGCGGTGCCTGGAATTCGCTCATTGAAGACGTTGTTGGTAGCGACACACCCGTGGTTGCCAAGTCGGTAGCAGTAAACCGGCTCCTGAATCCATCGACGGCGGCGCTACCGATAACAGCGGTTGAAACACCATCGGCTCCGGCGCGCCCCACAGGCATCGGCGAGTTCGACCGAGTGCTCGATGGGGGTCTCGTACCGGGTTCGGTCACGCTGCTGAGCGGCGAACCGGGAATCGGCAAGTCGACACTGCTCTTGCAGCTCGTCGGTGCGTGGTCAGGCACCTCGCTGTACGTCAGCGCCGAAGAGAGCACCCAGCAGGTGCGGCTGCGCGCCGAGCGACTCGGTGTGCGGCGCGACGATGTGTTACTGATGTCGGCGCTTTCACTCTCTGACATCGTTGCGGCAATCGACAAGAACGTGCCGTCGTTGGTCGTTGTCGACAGCATCCAGACGATTGCCGATGACGCACTCGACTCTGCCCCTGGTTCGGTAGTGCAGGTGCGTGAGTGCGCCTTCCGTCTCGTGCAAGAGGCCAAAGCCAGGAGCATCGCCGTGCTCATCGTCGGCCACGTCACAAAAGAAGGTTCGATCGCCGGACCTCGACTTCTTGAGCATGTCGTCGACACGGTGATCTCCTTTGAGGGCGACCGGTTGCACCCGTTGCGCACGGTTCGCGCCGTGAAACACCGCTTCGGGGGCACGAATGAACTCGGGCTCTTTGAAATGACCGAGTCGGGCCTTACTGGTGTGCCCGATGCCAGCCACATGCTGCTGGCCGATCGTCAGACCGACGTTGCAGGGTCGGTGGTGGTGCCTGGCATTGATGGACAGCGACCTCTCCTGGTGGAGATTCAGGCACTCACGAGTCGAATCGCTACTGGTCTCACCCCGCGTCGCAGCGCGCAAGGCCTCGATGCTTCACGGCTGGCCATGTTGCTTGCGGTGCTTGAACGACGAGCCAATGTGTCGTGCGCGAACCTTGAGGTTTATGTCTCCGTCGTCGGCGGTATTCGCCTCAATGACCCAGGAAGCGATCTGGGGGTGTGCCTCGCGATTGCGTCAGCAGTGGCCGACCGACCCGTGCGCAACACGATGGCGGCAATCGGCGAGGTGGGTCTTGGCGGCGAAGTGCGTCATGTGCCCCATCTCGAACGACGAATCATCGAAGCCGAACGGCTCGGGTTTCACACGATCATCGTGCCTGCAAACAGCAAGATTCCTGCTGGCACTTCGGCACAGATCGTGCGCGTAGCCACGCTGAACGCAGCACTCACTACCGCGATGTAGCGCACAGCACTAGTGCGTCTCCATCAACTGGGAGACGTACGAATGTCTGAGGTGCCAATCGTCTACAACAATCGCACCGCGGGTGAATCAAAGATGAACAAGACCATCATCAGCGAGTCGATGCGTC
>CAYFNN010000138.1:0-3585 GCA_964344465.1 uncultured Bifidobacterium sp.
GTGCCTTCGCAATCATTACCGCCCTCGTGGCATGGGCGTTCTTTGCATGAAACGCCTGAAGAAGATCACTGCTCGACCACTGTCAATGTGGGACGGTCTTTATGGACGCGTTGACGTGCGTCGTATTCAGCCCTACGAAGCCCGCAAGGCATACGTGTGTCCGGGCTGCCAACGGACGATTCCCGTTGGCATGGGGCACGTCGTGTGTGTGCCAAGCGAGGCACCAGATTTGCGCCGTCACTGGCACAAGGGTTGCTGGGATCGCCGCGTTTAAAGAATCGACTGACGAACCTCCAGCTTGCTGCCACATACCGCAGCGCCATCGAACCGCAACTCATGGAAACGCAACTCTGACCGTGATCGATGTTCGGCAACGAAGGCCGCAGTGGCGCGTCGCAGGCGTGCGATTTTGCGTGGCGTAATTGCCTCGAACGGGTCGCCGTGATTCGCATTGCGACGCGCCTTCACCTCGCACACCACGAGCACACCGCCACGCCAAGCGACGATGTCAAGTTCACCACGCGCACAACGCCAGTTACGCGCCACGATGTCGTAGCCCTCGCGTGCGTACCACGCCGCGACGAGGTCTTCTGCCCACGTGGCTCGCGCCATTCGTGCGCGCTGCCGCGCTGCGCCACGCCCCGCACCGTTCGGTTGGGAGGCGCTGACTAGATGTTGTTGGCGGGAAGTTCCTCGATGTTGAGGTCTTTGAAGCTGAGCACTCTCACCTTCGGCACGAGGCGAGTCTTTCGGTACATGTCCCACACCCATGCGTCGGTCAGCGTCACCTCCAACAACGGTCGTGGCCCATCGGCGACGACCTTCACATCAACCTGGTTGGCCAGATAAAAACGGCGATCGGTCTCGACGGCGTACTTGAACATCGCAACGACGTCTTGGTATTCATTGGCGAGCTGCAGTTCGCGCTCGGCTTCGTATTGTTCGAGATCGTCAGTGTTCACTGAATCACTCCGCCCAATGGTGTGCGGCTCGAGGGCACTTCGGTCGCGAAGTTATTCTTCGCGCTTTTCGCGAATCTTCGCGGCCTTGCCGGCGCGGTCGCGCAGGTAGCCGAGCTTGGCGCGACGCACCTGACCACGCTTCACGACTTCGACTTTCTCGACTGACGGCGTGTGCTTGGGGAACGTGCGCTCGACACCGACGCCGTAGCTGTTCTTGCGAACGGTGTAACTCTCGGAAATTCCCGAGCCTTCAATTGCCACGATGTCGCCTTGGAAGACCTGCACGCGCTCCTTGTCGCCTTCTTTGATCAACACATGCACTTTGACCTCGTCGCCGGGTCGCAGGTCGGGAATGTCGTTGCGGAGGTTCTGCTTGTCGACGATGTCAGTTGGCTTCATAGGGAACTTTCAGGATACGGCACAGCGGGGAACTCTTCCAACAGACGCTTTTCGTCGGTGCTGAGACCCCCACGCCGCTCAATCAAATCGGGTCGTGCGCGAAGTGTGCGGTGCAACGCTTGAGCCAGGCGCCAGCGGTCGATTCGTGCATGGTCGCCACTTCGCAAGATCTCGGGCACTTCTGCAGCCTCGAATACCGCGGGTCGCGTGTATTGAGGGGCTTCAAGCAGCGAGTCTTCGAACGACTCATGTGTGGCCGACTGGTCGTTGCCCATCACCCCGGGCACAAGTCGCACCACCGATTCGATCACGGCACAGGCCGCAACTTCGCCGCCACCGAGCACGAAGTCACCGATCGACAGTTCTCCATCACAGAGATGTTGCACCACACGATGGTCGACGCCTTCGTAGCGCCCACACAGCAGCGAGAAACCCCCCGATGCGGCGAGCGACTTGGCCATCGCCTGATCAAAACGCTTTCCACCGGGCGACAACACGTACAGCGGTCGCGGTGGTTGGGCCGCGCGAATGCTGGCTGCAATCGGTTCGGGGCGCATCACCATGCCCGCGCCGCCTCCGAATGGCGCATCGTCGACGGTGCGGTGAGCGTCGGTGGTATGCGAACGCAGGTCGTGGGTTCGCAAGTCGAGGAGTCCGACGTTTCGTGCGCGGCCGAGCAGACTCTCGCTACAGAACCCGTCAACGAGTGACGGAAAAATCGTGAACACATCGATGCGCATCAGGGGCACCGACGTGCAGGGTTCAGTGGTTGAAACCGGTCAGTCGTCGAGGAAGTCGACGTCGACTTCAACGCCGTCTTTCTCGGCGGCGGCACGCACGAGCGCGCGAATATTTTGTGCGGTGCGACCGCGACGGCCGATGACTCGACCGAGGTCACCGTCGGCCACGCGAACCTCGAGGATGATTACCCCTTCGTCGTCAACCGCTTCAATTCGTACCTGCTCGGGGTTGTCGACGATCGAACGAACGATGTGGTCGAGCACCTTCGAGGCGACGGCTGCTTCAGCCACGGCGACTATTTCTTCTTCGACGACTTGGTGGCGACGAACTCGCCCCACAGACCGTTGATTTCCAGCAGCTTGCGCACGCGCTCGGTTGGCAGTGCGCCGTTGTTGAGCCAGTGCAGCACCTTGCTGTTGTCGATGACGAAGTCCGACGGGTTCTCGAGCGGGCGATACGTGCCAACGATTTCGAGAAACTCGCCGTTGCGAGCCTTCTTGGTGTCAGCCGCGACGACGCGATAGTGCGGCTGCTTGGTCTTGCCGACGCGGGCGAGACGAAGTTTGACGGACATGGTGCTCCTTAGCGTGATTGCGACGCCCCGAGCGACCGCCCGAGTGCCTCGTGCAGGCTATCTGCCATCGACCACACCCCGCACCTCGCGAAGAATGTCGGTCACCAGTTCGAGAGAGCGGGCCGAGAGGGGCTCATCGGGAAAGTAACGGCGCACGACGGTCCGAATCTCCGCCAGGCTCACGATATTGAGGTGCACGATAAGCACCCGAATGTCGTCGGAGTCGCGCACTGCTCGGGCCGCTCGCACCTTCATCGCGAGGAGGTGCTCTGGGTTGGTGGCTACCACTCGCAAGTGCGGATGATCAACGACGAGCACACCTCGCCCCGGCGTGCGCGAGACATAACCCGAAGCCTGATTGTTCAGCCACGAGCGAGGCAACCCAAGCAGCCGAGCTGCGTGATCGGCGGCGTCGCGCACCGCACCATCAGGGGTGAAGACGGCGTCGACGTCTCGTGTGGCGAGGCGCGAGCGAAAGACCAGCACCATCGCCGCACCACCGAAGATATGAATTTCACCGACGACCCCCTTTCGTCGCAGTCGCTCTGCTACGAGTGAGAAGGCTCGGTGCAACGCAGCACCGTCGAGCAGTGGCTCAGTCACAGATTGAGAAGGTCACGCCGACAGGAGGTCGTGGCGGTCAATCATGACGCCACGACGGCGAAACGGCACGGGGGCGTTGGCGTGCGCCCGACGCTGTGCTGAACCAAGCGTGCTCACCCACCAAGGCGTATTGAGATAACGGTCTGGCGAAAACACCCACCGTGGAGGACGCCGCTTCGTGGTTCGACAGAGATGCTCGGCTACGGCCGCCAACATCGCGTCAAATCGTGCATCACCCGTTGGTGGTGGTATTGGCGTGACGAGTTCGGCAACCGATGCACCATCGTCCTGTGCGCTGCGCAGGAA
>CAYFNN010000139.1:0-3558 GCA_964344465.1 uncultured Bifidobacterium sp.
TCTTCACCAAGGCCGCCGACGTCGGCGCTGACCTCGTCGGCAAGGTTGAAGCGGGTATTCCCGAAGACGACCCCCGCAACCCGGCAGTAATCGCCGACAACGTTGGCGACAACGTCGGTGACTGCGCGGGCATGGCCGCCGACTTGTTCGAGAGCTACGAAGTCACTCTCGTTGCATCGATCATTCTCGGTGTCGCGGCGTTCAACTCGATCGGTTTGAACCCGGCCCTCGGCCTGGTGTTCCCACTCGCTGCTCGCGCCATTGGTGTCATCGCATCAATTGCTGGTGTCTTCGCCGTGCGCGCCAAAGAAGGCGAGATGAACGCATTGAAGCCGATCAACCGCGGCTTCCTCACGGCATCGATCATCACCGTCATCGGTACGCTCGCACTTGCCGTCACGTATGTCGGCAACCCCGCCAAGGGCGCGGTCGGCCACAACGGTGCAGAAGTCACGATGTCGGGCATCGGCTGGCGTGTATTCGGCGCAGTGCTTATCGGTTTGATCCTCGCCCAGGTGCTGAGTCGCCTCACTGAATACTTCACGGGTACGGAATACGGCCCGGTCGAAGAAATCGCCGAGTCGGCCGAAACTGGCCCCGCCACCGTGGTGCTTTCGGGCACTGCCGTGGGTCTCGAGTCATCGGTGTACGCCATCGTGTGCATCGCCATTTCACTTGGCGCAACGTTGTGGCTGGGTGGAGGCAACGTGCAGTTGTCGCTGTATCTCGTGGCACTCTGCGGCATGGGAATGCTCGCCACTACTGGTGTGATTGTTTCTGAAGACACCTTCGGCCCAGTCGCCGACAATGCCGCGGGCATTGCGGAAATGGCTGGTGAGTTCGCGGGTGAGCCCCGCAAGATCATGGTGAGCCTGGATGCGGTGGGCAACACCACCAAGGCCGTCACCAAGGGTTTTGCCATCGGTTCGGCGGTCATCGCTGCAGTGGCACTCTTCGCCTCGTACATCGAAACCATCGCGGGCGAACTCGGCTTCAAAGCCGAGAAGATCGTGGGCGACGCAATCTTCAGCGACCCGCGCACGCAGATCAACGTCGCTGATGTGAAGACCTTTATTGGTCTGTTGATTGGTGGCTCGATTGCATTCATGTTCTCTGCGCTGGCAATTCGCGCGGTCGGTCGTTCAGCCGGCGTCGTCGTGCAGGAAGTGCGCAAGCAGTTCAAGGATGGTGGCATCATGGCGGGCACCAAGAAGCCCGACTACGGCCCCGTCATTGACATCTGCACTGCGGCATCGTTGCGCGAACTCACGACACCTGCGCTGCTCGCTGTGCTCACGCCGGTGATCGTCGGCTTTGGCATCAACTACTTCGCGCTCGGGGCGTTTCTCGCTGCCGTGATCCTCACCGGTCAGTTGATGGCCAACTACCTCAGCAACGCCGGTGGTGCGTGGGACAACTCGAAGAAGTACATCGAAGACGGCCACCACGGCGGCAAGGGTTCTGAACCGCACAAGGCTGCAGTCATCGGCGACACCGTCGGCGACCCGTTCAAAGACACTGCTGGCCCGGCGCTCAACCCGCTGATCAAGGTGATGAACCTCGTATCGCTGTTGATTCTCCCGGCGGTCATCAACCTGCGTGACAACGACGCTGCGCGATACAGCATTGCTGGAATCTCGCTCGCCGTGTTGCTGTTCTCGATCTACCGCTCGAGCCAGAAATCCGCAAGCCTCAACGCAGCCTGATCCACTTCACTTCGGCCGCGACTCGGGTTCGTTCGTCATAACGAATCTGCTTCGTTACGCTCCATCATCGTGCGGTACCTGAGCGACGAGTGGATCTCGGCGGTCGCTTACGAGATTGAGACTGACCCCGCCGTCACAGCGGCTGCGGCCGGCCATACCGTCGCGATCACGCAGGTCGTCACCGATACCCCGTTCGGTGACGTCACCTACCACCTGGTGTGTGCCAACGGTCGAGCGCGATTCGGCGCCGGCACCATACCGAGCGACGTGACGTTTCGCCAAACCTATGACACTGCCGTCGCGATCGCCCGTGGAGAATTGAATGCTGCAGAGTCGTTCATCACTGGCAAGGTTCAGTTCGCAGGCAATCACGAAAAAGTGATTGCTGCGCAAGAGTTCTTTGCCGCACTCGACGCAGTGTTCGTCCGCGTACGAACCCGAACGACATTCGACTGACGCGCCCTACGGCGGCGCGCTTAAATCAAGCCGAGTGAACGAACAGCGTCACGTTCTTCTTTCAATTCCGCTACCGATGCGTCAATGCGCGATCGGCTGTCGGCATCAATTGGAAGATCTTTGACGATGTGGTAGTCGCCACCAGCACAGGTACATGGGAACGACGACACAAGACCCTCGGGCACCCCGTAGGAACCATCACTCGGCACCGCCATGCTCACCCAGTCACCCTGTGGCGTACCGAGCACCCACGAACGAACGTGGTCGACGGCCGCATTCGCCGCCGACGCGGCCGACGAGGCACCGCGCGCCTTGATGACCGCAGCACCGCGCTTGGCGACGGTCGGAATGAACGTGTCGTTGATCCACGCCTGGTCATTTACCAACTGCTTCGCTGGCTTTCCGTCAACTTCGCAATACGACAAGTCGGGGTATTGCGTGGTCGAGTGGTTACCCCACACGGTCATCTTCTTCACCGCCGAAACTGGTTTGCCGAGTTTTGCGGCGAGCTGCGAGATCGCCCGATTGTGGTCGAGTCGCATCATCGCAGTGAACTGCCGCGGGTTGATGCCCGACGCGTGGCTCAGCGCAATCAGTGAGTTGGTGTTGGCAGGGTTACCCACTACGAGCACTTTCACGTTCTTCTTCGCACTTCGTCCGATTGCTTCACCTTGGGGCTTGAAGATGCCGCCGTTTGCCGAGAGCAAGTCTTTGCGCTCCATGCCGTCTTTGCGGGGCATGGCACCGACCAGCAACGCGACATCGGCATCACCAAATGCCACGTTGGCATCATCGGTGAGCACGACATCTGACAACAAAGGGAATGCACAGTCGTCGAGTTCCATCTTCACGCCGTTGAGCGCACCTAGCGCCGGCGTGATTTCGAGTAGCTGGAGTATCACCTTGGTGTCGGGCCCGAGCATGGCGCCCGAGGCAATGCGGAAGAGGAGGCTGTAGCCGATTTGTCCTGCTGCGCCGGTGACGGCGACTCGTACTGGGTTTGTCACGGGCTGACACGCTAGACGATGCATGCGATGCGAGCGCCAGTTATGCAGCTAAAGCCGCGGCTCCGTGATTACAGCCGTCCGACCGCCTGCATGATGAGGTCTGCGTAGAAACGTGCGCCGGCCGGTCGCAGGTGCGTCTTGTCGGAATACAGATACTCGGGGTACTGCCCCGCAATCGTGAACCAGTCGAGCACTTTCACATTCGAATACCGCTCGGGTAGCGCATTAATGAGGCGATTGTTGACGGACTGACGCGGCTCACTCGGCACATGCACGGTGAGAAACAACACGAGCGGTGTATCGGCAAGTGTCGTCATGATTTCATCGAGCGTTTCAGTCGATGTTGTGCTGTTCGTGCCCAGATGTATGACCACGATCGAGCCCAGGCG
>CAYFNN010000140.1:0-3539 GCA_964344465.1 uncultured Bifidobacterium sp.
CCGGAATTCTCTCCGCCGACTTCACCGTGCGCGGGCGATTCGCCTATGGACTGCTGACGAGTGAGCGCGGCACGCACCGACTGGTGCGCATCAGCCCATTTGACAACCAGGGCCGGCGTCAGACGAGTTTTGCCACCGTGCAGGTGTGGCCGGTGCTCGAAGAGGTTGATGTTGAACTGAACGACGCCGACATCGAGATGGAGGTCTACCGCGCATCTGGTGCGGGCGGCCAGCACGTGAACAAGACATCGTCAGCGGTGAGACTCATCCACAAGCCGACGGGCCTCGTCGCAGCGTCGCAGCAAGAGCGCAGTCAATTGCAGAACCGAGAGAATGC
The DNA here is from genome assembly GCA_964344465.1 of uncultured Bifidobacterium sp. Classification (GTDB taxonomy): domain Bacteria; phylum Actinomycetota; class Acidimicrobiia; order Acidimicrobiales; family Ilumatobacteraceae; genus F1-60-MAGs027. The sequence goes on from CAYFNN010000140.1 coordinate 338, forward strand.
GTACAAGCGACTGAAGGCGATGGTGGCTGCACGCGTCGAGGAAGAACGCGAGGCCGAGTTGGCGCGCATCGCCGGCAAGCAGGCCACCGTCGGATGGGGCACGCAGATTCGCTCGTATGTCTTGCAGCCGTACCAAATGGTGAAAGACCTTCGCACGGATGTGGAGTCAGGTAACGTCACCGCAGTGCTCGACGGCGACCTCGACGAGTTCATGGAGGGCTACCTTCGTTGGCGTCGCACGGAGGCGGGGCAGTAGATGATTCGTCTCGACAATGTCACCAAGGTCTATGGCGATGAAACTGTCGCCGTCGACCAGGTGAGTTTCGAAGTCGCCAAGGGTGATTTCGTCTTTCTGGTCGGTCAGTCGGGGTCAGGAAAGTCGACCTTGCTGCGACTGATGAGCCGTGAAGAGATTGCCACCGAAGGCGACGTGTGGGTGGCGGGTCGCAACCTCTCGGAGATGGCCGCTTCGCGCGTTCCGTATCTTCGACGTTCGCTTGGCAACGTGTTTCAGGACTACAAACTCTTGCTCAATAAGACGGTGTTCGAGAACGTGGCATTCGCGCTTGAGGTGATCGGCAAGCCTCGCCATGTGATTCGCGAACAAGTGCCACTCGTGCTCGAACTCGTCGGCTTGGCCGACAAGACCGAGCGGTTTCCGAACCAGTTGTCGGGTGGCGAGCAACAGCGTGTGTCGATTGCCCGCGCATTCGTCAATCGCCCCGTGATCTTGTTGGCTGATGAGCCGACCGGCAACCTCGACCCAGCGACGAGCGAAGGCATCATGTCGCTCTTGCAAGAGATCAACGAAACGGGCACCACGGTGGTGATGGCAACCCACGACCACCGCGTGGTCGATGCAATGCGTCGCCGAGTGATTCAGCTTGATCGTGGCGTCGTGGTGCGCGACCAGGAACGCGGGGTGTACGAATAATGCTCGCTCGCATCGAATACGCACTGCGCGAAACCTGGGCGAGTTTCCGCCGCAACTTCACGCTCACGCTTGCCGCCGTGCTCACTTCCGCCATCGCGCTGTTGTTGGTGGGGGCGACATTCCTCATTCAACGGGCATTCGAGAACTTGCTCGTGCAGTGGAGGGGTGATGTCGCGATGATCGTGTTCGTGCGTAGCGACGCTTCACCCGAACAAGTAGCGCTGATTGACAGCACGTTGCGAGCGGCACCGAGCGTGATTGACGTCGACAAAATTCGCTATCTCGACAAGGCGGAGAGCTACGCCGAAGCCCAACGCATTTTCGCAGGCGACCCTGTGACGCTGAGCTTGCTGACACCCGAGACGATTCCCACGCAGTTCAAAGTTGTGCCGATCACCGAAGATGCCGATCTGGTGCGCAGTCTGGCGGGGCAGTATCGAACGTTGCCTGGTGTCGAAGCGGTTGCACTCGCTGAGGATGAATTCGAGGTGATCTCAACTCTTTCGAGTTTCGTTCGCACGGTGACACTCATCATGTCGCTCGTATTGCTGGTGGTAGCCGTTGGCCTGATCTGGAACACCATCCGCACCGCGATGTTCGCTCGTCGTAGAGAGATTGAAGTGATGAAGCTGGTTGGTGCTACGAATTGGTTCATTCGCGTGCCGTTCATGCTCGAAGGCCTTCTCCAGGGTCTCATCGGCGGTGTCGTGTCGTGCTTCGGAGTCTGGGCGCTGAACAGTGCATGGACGAGCGGTGTGGCAACGTTCAAGCCCGGCACGGGCATCTCAAGCTTGGTTGTGCCGAGCGGGTACCTGTCGGGCGTCATCGTGATCTTGCTGTTGCTCGGGGCCCTCGTCGGTGCCATCGGCTCGGCAATTGCGGCCTCGCGTTTCCTCGACGTCTGACCCGCGCCATGGGCGCCAGCCCTTCGACCATGCACCGCTGCGGTCGCTTCTCTACACTCGGGCAGCGTGAGCACATATACACAGATTCGCTATGAGGTAGCAGGCGGCGTCGCCACCGTAACTCTGCATCGCCCCGAGAAGCTCAATGCCTTCACTGGCGTAATGATGAACGAGTTGCTCGCGGTCTTCGACGAAATAGATGCCGATGATTCCGTGCGTGCGGTAATTGTCACCGGCGAAGGTCGCGCCTTCTGTGCAGGCGCCGATTTGTCGAGTGGAGCAAAAACCTTTGACGACGGCGACTGGGCGAGTCCGACCGACGTTCGCCCACGCCGCGACGGTGGCGGGCGTGTGACGTTGCGAATTTACGAGTGCAAGAAACCAGTGATTGGCGCGATCAATGGTGCTGCTGTCGGTGTTGGCGCAACCATGACGCTGCCGATGGATGTGCGACTGGCATCGACGGCAGCGCGAATTGGCTTCGTGTTTGCCCGTCGCGGCATCGTGCCCGAGGCGTGTTCATCGTGGTTTCTGCCGCGCGCAGTCGGCATTTCGCAAGCAGCCGAGTGGGTCTACAGCGGACGAGTGTTCGATGCGCATGAGGCGCTGCAGGGGGGTCTGGTGCGCTCTCTCCATGAACCTGACGACCTCTTGCCTGCAGCGCGTCGCCTCGCGAGCGAGATTGCCGAAAACACTTCAGGCGTTTCGGTGGCTCTGGCACGTCAGATGCTGTGGCGCATGCTCGGAGCATCGCACCCGATGGACGCCCACCGAACAGACTCTCGCGCTATGCAGCACCGCGGTCGCAGCGCAGATGCCCACGAAGGAGTGACGAGTTTTCTGGAGAAGCGCCCCGCCAAATTCACCGACTCGGTGTCTGGCGGCCTGCCCGAGATCTTCCCCGACTGGGAAGAGCCCGAGTTTTCGTGACCGACGCAGGTCGTGGCGGTAACCCACCACAGCCGACGCTCTTCGAACTCGTCGGAGGACAGGTGTTCTTTGATCGCCTCGCCGCAGAGTTCTATCGAGGGGTGCGCACCGATCCGGTATTGCTGGGTCTCTACCCGCAACCCGAAGATCTGTCGTCAGCTGCACAACGCCTTGCGATGTTTCTTGCTCAGTACTGGGGCGGGCCAACGACGTATTCCGACGAGCGCGGACATCCACGCTTGCGCATGCGGCACGCTCCGTACGCAATCGACGAAGCGATGCGCGACCGCTGGCTTGCGCACATGAATGCAGCCCTCGATGTGGTCACGCGCGACAATGCGTCACCCGCCACGTCACACGGCAGTTCCCTCGCCCCCGAAGTAGTGGCAGAGATGCGCGACTACTTCGTGCGGGCAGCTGATCACTTGCGCAA
>CAYFNN010000141.1:0-1716 GCA_964344465.1 uncultured Bifidobacterium sp.
CGTCTTCAATCGTGAACTCGGTGTCGCACATGTCTTTGTAGTGGCGCTCGAGTCGGGCAAAAATCTCCAGCAGTTGCGCGTGGACTCCGGCGAACTGACGCTTCAGGGCGTCAAGGTCTTCGGTGTTGCGAATACCCGCGACCACGTCTTCACCTTGGGCGTTGATGAGGTAGTCGCCATAGGGCTTGTTCTCGCCCGTTGCCGCGTTGCGTGTGAAGCCCACGCCCGTGCCCGACTGGTTGTTGCGGTTGCCGAACACCATTGCTTGCACGTTGACCGCCGTACCGAGATCGTGACTGATCTTTTCGCGCACGCGATAGGCAATGGCTCGCGCACCGTTCCACGAGCGGAAGACGGCTTCAATCGCACCGCGCAACTGTTTGGCGGGTTCTTGCGGGAAGTCCTTGCCCGTTTCGCGTCTGACCACCGATTTGTACTGCTCACACAATTCGCGCAGTTTCGACGCAGGAAGATCGGCATCGTTCTTCGTGCCCGCTGCCGCCTTGGCCTGCTCGAGCGGATGTTCGAAGTGATGTCCGTCGACTCCCAGCACGATGCGGCCATACATCGCAATGAAACGGCGATAGCTGTCGTAGGCGAAGCGTTCGTCGTTGGTGCTTCGCGCCAAACCCTGCACGCTCGCGTCGTTGAGACCGAGATTGAGAACCGTGTCCATCATTCCGGGCATGGAGAACTTTGCGCCCGAACGCACCGACACCAAGAGCGGGTCTTTGGCGTCACCAAGCTTGCGACCCATCTTCTTTTCGAGTGATGCAACATGAGCCGCGATCTCTTTGTCGAGGCCCTTTGGCCAGCCGCCGCGCATGTAGTCGCGACAGGCGTCAGTGGTGACGGTGAACCCGTGCGGCACGGGCAACTTGAGCACCGTCATCATCTCGGCGAGGTTGGCACCCTTGCCACCGAGCAGGTCTTTCATGCTCATCGGGGCCTTGCGATGCTTGTGGTCAAAGGCGTAGATATACGTCATAAGTTCGGTCAAGCCTACGAGCGTGCGAGTTGCTCAGCGACGCCGAGATGTGATCTTTGCACCATGACGAGTGCAAATTCGCCCGCAACCGAAGTGCAGAGTCCGATTGCGGTGCCGTCGGCGAGGCAATACGGCGAACCTGCCACGGCAGGGCTCGGCAAGCGCATGAGTCGCCGTGGGGCCGTCGAGCCGCGGCTATCCATTCGCTCGACGAGCTCTTGACCCGGATAGCAGCCCTTCGTAAATGACACGCACACATCAGTGAGGCCCGACTCGGCCGGCAACGTGTCGGCGTCGATGTCGACGCCAAAGATCGGCCACCCACAACGCAGTCGCTCGCGGTGGAAGTCTTCGAGTGGGCCTGCTTCGGCTGAGGCGGCATTGAACACGTCTACTGCCCCGTCGGTCTCGCGCCATGCTGCGACGGCACCGTCGCGCAATAGCGCAGCATCACGCTCGGCGGCAGAAAGCCCGCGCAGCGCCACAACGTCTCGCGACTCAAGGGCGAAGTCACACGCCACACGAATCTTAAACTTGTTCAAGCGTGTCAGCGCTTCGGCACCGCACCCGGGGTCGACGTCAAGCACGAAGTGATCGTCAGCGATACACCGAACGCGCAGCAAGGCCGCGATCTTGCCCGTGGGTTCGAGCGCAAAGGCGTAACGCGATGTGCCGACGGCGAGACCTGCGATGTCGTTGCTCAACTGTGAATGCAGAAACGTACGAGC
>CAYFNN010000141.1:1816-3523 GCA_964344465.1 uncultured Bifidobacterium sp.
TCATCGCGTACCACGCTGGCCGGCCGCGGCGCCGGAAGCTCGCGTCGCCGTCATTGCGCGCGCCGCTGGCACCGCTGCAAGCAACGCAGCCGCTTTGTTACGACACTCGAGGTCTTCCTCATCGGGGTCGCTGTCGGCAACGATGCCTGCCCCGGCCTGCAAATAGGCCTTGTCGCCATGCGCAAAGAGCGTGCGTATCGCAATGGCCATATCCAAGTTGCCGCTGAAGTCGACATAACCGACCACACCGGCATAGGGACCACGCTTCACCGGTTCGAGTGCGTCGATGATTTCCATCGCTCGCACCTTTGGCGCACCGCTCACCGTGCCCGCCGGAAGTGTCGCGCGCAACACGTCGATTGGCCCCAGACCATCACGCAACTGCCCCGACACCTGCGACGTGAGATGCATCACGTGGCTGTATCGCTCGAGTGTCATCAACTCGTCGACTTTCACCGTGCCGAACTTCGCCACTCGGCCCACGTCGTTGCGGGCCAAGTCGACCAACATCACATGCTCGGCGCGCTCCTTGGGGTTTTCGCGCAACTCGCCAGCCAGGCGGCGGTCGTGTTCGTCGTCGCGACCTCGTTTGCGGGTTCCTGCAATCGGTCGGCTCGTTACTCGCCCGTCGCGAAGTTGCACGAGCGGCTCTGGCGAACTTCCTGCAATCGTCAACGACTCGTGACGCACGAAGTACATGTACGGACTCGGGTTGACCTGGCGCAGCACTCGATAGAAGTCGAAAGGGTCGGCATCCAGCGCAATGTCGAACCGTTGCGACAAGACCACCTGAAAGATGTCGCCAGCCAAGATGTGTTCCTTCGCCACCCGCACCGCCTGTTGGTACTTGCCGTTGGCCATCGTCGACGATGGGGCCGCCAACCCATCACCATCGATCGGGGGCTCAGCAACATCGCTGGCGGCCGCTTGCGCGAGGTCGCGAGCCATACGCCGCACCGATGCACACGCCGCGTCGTACGCCGCATCAACGGCAGCTGCATCGAGTTCGACGGTTGGAACACTTTCAATCAGGTAGGCCCGCTGCTTCCAGTGGTCGAAAGCGGCCAGCGAGCCGATCATCGACATCGCCGCATCGGGCAGTTGACGGTCGTCGGTCGGTGCGTTCGGCAGTCGCTCGATTTCACGAACGACGTCGTAACCGATGTGCCCGATCATGCCACCTTGCAACGGCGGAAGCTCTGGAACCACCGGCGATGAGTGCAACGCCAACATCGCTTCGAGTGCCGCAAGAAACCCGCGGTCGGTCGGCACGTTTGTAGGCACGGCCCCGCTGATGCGAACTTCTCCATCGATGAGTGCGATTTCGGCCCGTGGTCGACACCCGACGAAGCTGAATCTCGCCCAGCGCTCTCCGTGCTCGACTGATTCGAGGAGAAATCCCGGCTCGTTACCGACCAATGCAAGAAACGCACCAACTGGTGTGTGTTGATCGGCAACGACTTCGCTCCACACGGGTACGACGCCATACCTTGCGGCTTGGGCGCGGAATTCGTCGCGACTCGGCGAGATGCGCACGGCCGTGTCTTAGAGGTACAGGCCGGTGCTCGCCTCGATGCGCGACGCTGCAACAGCGTGCAGATCGCGCTCGCGCAACATGATGTAGTCGCTGCCGCCAACTTCAACCTCGTAGCGGTCGTCGGGGCTGAACAGCACCCGATCACCAACTTCTGCGGCGCGCACACTTTG
>CAYFNN010000142.1:0-3506 GCA_964344465.1 uncultured Bifidobacterium sp.
GCAGGACTCTGGAGCGTCGTTGAGGGTCGACTTCCCAAAGGCTCCAACGAGTTGATGCTCGATCGTGCGACGGCGGAGAACGGTGATTACGTCGTCGGCGACACCGTGCGGGTGGTAGCTGCGCGCGGCGCACGTGACTTCGTGTTGGTCGGCATTGCGAGTTACGGTGACATCTCGTCACCGGGTGGCGCCACATTCGCCCTCTTCGACCAGCCGACGGCGTCGGAGTTCCTGCTCGAGCCTGGCTTCGTCGATGCATTCCTCATTGAGGGCGACGACTCCGTAAGCGACGAGGTGCTCGCTGAACGAATCGATAGCGCGCTCGCCGCCGAACTGAAACTCGAGACGCTCACGGGTGCAGAAATCACCGCCGAAGTGCAGGGCCAGATCAAAGATGTGCTGAACATCTTCTCGACCTTCCTCATCGTGTTCTCCTACATCGCACTCGGCATTGGGTCGTTCGTCATCTACAACGTGTTCTCGATTACCGCTGCACAACGACAGCGGGAGAATGCGTTGTTGCGGGCCATCGGTGCAAGCCGTCGCCAAGTGTCACGTGCCTTGCTCGTGGAGGGCACGCTCATGGGCGTAGTGGGATCACTGCTTGGCTTTGCCGTCGGCATCGGCTTGTCACAGTTGTTGAATGCTCTACTCAAAGCGACCGGTTTCGAAGTGCCGACGGCGGGGCTTGCCATAAGGTCGGGTTCGCTCATCAACACATTGATCGCGGGTGTGAGCGTCACCGTGTTCGCCGCATGGCTACCCGCCCGTCGCGCCGGTCGCGTGCCGCCGCTCGCTGCCCTGCGTGACACCGCGCTCGACACCGCAGGCAACTTGAAGCGGCGCATCGTCATTGGATTAGTGCTCGTGGCACTCGGTGCAGTCGGCATGGTCGCTGCCAGCAACGACGCACCGATTCAAGTACTCGGTCTCGGCGTGCTCGGAGTGTTTGCTGGCATCCTCGTGCTCGGACCAGCGATTGCGCGGCCGGTCGCGTTGACGCTCGGAGCTCCGGTGGCCGCCCTGCGTGGCGTAAGTGGCGCAATGGCCCGCCAGAACGCGGCCCGTAATCCAAAGCGCACGTCACGAACCGCAGCACCTGTGCTACTTGGCGTCGCGCTCGTCACCGCATTCACCGCGCTTGCCGCAAGCATTAGGTCAGAGATTCGCGACACGTTTGGAGCGGCATTCAGTGGTGACTTCGCACTCACCGTCGATTCGCAGGGTTTCGGTGGCATTCCCATCACGATCACCGATCAGATTGCGGGCCTCGACGGAGTCGCGCAGGCCACCGGTGTTGGTTTCACGTCGGTGCGAATTGTCGACCCAAATGACACCACCGTCGACCCGGCGTCAATGATGCGTGGCACCTTCGTGCAGACGATAAACCCTGCGACGATTCAGGGCCTGTTCGATCTCGGGGTCATCGAGGGTGAGCTCTCGGCGATCGGTCGCGATGGCCTCTTCGTCGAGGCGGATCGTGCTGCCGAACGCGGCTGGCAGGTGGGCACACGCCTTCAGGTAATTCGCATTGACGGCGCAGTCGTCGACGTCGTGGTGCGTGGACTCGTGTCGGGCGATACAAGCTTTGCCAATTACGTGGCAAGCAGAGAGATGTTCGCCGATGCACCAACACCGATATTTGACTCGTTCGTGTACATCAAGGCCGCCTCGGATGCCAACCTCGACGAAGTACAGGCGCGTGTTGCGGCAATCAGCAGCGATGCAGGCATCGGGTCACTGCAAAGCAAGGAAGAATTCATTGATGCACAGGCGGCACAGATCAACCAGATTCTTGGGTTGATCTACGGTCTTCTCTTTTTGTCGATCATCATCGCCATCGTCGGCATCGTCATCACACTGCTGTTGTCGGTGTTTGAACGACGCCGTGAGATTGGTCTTCTTCGTGCCGTCGGAATGACGCGCGCACAAGTGCGCACTACCGTGCGGTGGGAAAGTGTCATCACCTCGCTGCTTGGTGCCGTAACAGGCGTCGTGCTTGGCATCGTGATGGGCATCGTCGTTGTGGCGGCGCTTGCCGACGAGGGTGACATCACCTTCCGCCTGCCGGTGACGGGCACGATCGTGATCGTCATCATTTCGTTCATCCTCGGTGTGGTCGCAGCGATCTACCCGGCGTGGCGCGCCACAAAGGTGAACGTGGTCGAGGCGATCAGCACCACCTAACGAGGGCTACGACGCGTCGTCGAGTTGGTCGGAAAATACTCGCGCAGCGGGATGTTGATCTGTGGGCGTGTCGTCAGCTAGTCGCCGCGGTGCGGTTACCGAGGGCGTATGCACGGTCTGGCATCCACCACACCAATACAGCACGCGATTCGCTTCACCGTGATGGGTCACCCGCACGAGTTCACCGCAACGTGCGCACTTCTTGCCCTGGCGCCCATACACGGCTAGTCCACCTTCGACACTCGGTGCGGTGATACGAGCTGTTCGTGACACATTGGCTCGCAACATCTCGTGTGCAAGGTCGACAAGGTCGCGGCACTCATCACGAGACAAGTCGCCCACCTTCGCCCACGGGTGCATTTCAGTGGCCCACAGCAATTCGCAGCGGTATACGTTGCCCACACCGCACATCACTCGTTGGTCGAGCAGCACCTCAGCGATGCTCGTCTCAATGGGGTCGTATGACATCATGCGACGCACACACTCATCACGATCGGGTGCCGGCTGACAGAGGTCTGGCCCGAGCGAACCGAGGATCGGATGCCGACGCGGATCAAAGTCGCGATACGTCTCCACGATTGGCGCAGAAAAACAGACTGCCTCCCAATCTGCGGTGCCGATAATTACTCTCGCTCGACGAGGTGGCTTGCGCCATCGCTCGCCAGGTCGATACATGTGCCATGAGCCCGTCATGCGCATGTGGGTGTGAAGCACGATTCCGTCATCCCACACGATTTCGAGATGTTTCCCCCGACTACGCACTTCCTCAATCGTCTGGCCAATGCGCGGCAGCACGCTGGTGAGCCGCGGTGCTTCAAATCGCGTCATCTTTTTGCCGATGAGTGCGGTGCGTAACGCAGCGGCTGCGCGATAAATCGTGTCGCCCTCTGGCATGGCGAAAAGAGTACTTCGCAATAGGTTGTTTGGCGTGACCAACACACCATCTGACGACCAATCAGTCGAACCTGGTGCGCCTCTCGGCGACGAACGACTCGAGCCCGAGCACAATTTGCCCGACGATGCACGCCTGATGCGTCGTGCCGCCCAGCGCTATGGCACCGTCGGCGCGATGTTGGCCGGTGGCATGGTCGCGTTCGACCGTCTGCTTGGCCGCAAACCGAAGGAAGAACCTGCGGTAGTAATCGAAGCCTCGAGCGAACCGGAAGATATCGAAAAGGGAATCTCGCTCACGCTCGAACAACCCGACGGCCAAACCCTCGACGTGTTTGCTCCGCCACCAGGGCGAAGGCGGGCACGGGTGCATCGGCGACGCCGACGCAGCAACGGCCAAGAGAACTAGGCGCTACACCGGAGCGTCA
>CAYFNN010000143.1:0-3442 GCA_964344465.1 uncultured Bifidobacterium sp.
CCCCCGGCGATTGTTGGCGCACAGTCAGACCACCGTCATCGGTTTGCAATCGTTGCCCCCGATTCGACGATGGCATCGCGCACCGCACGCAACAGTTGTGCCGCCCCGGGTGTGTCGCTGTGTATACAGATGGTGTCGAAAACCGTGTCGATCGCACCACCATCGAGAGTTTGCACGACACCGTCACGAATTGCCGTGAGGGTTCGAGCTCGAACGTTGTCCGCATCAGTGATGAGTGCACCTGCGTTACTGCGCGCCACAAGGCCACCGCTGGTGAGGTATGCGCGATCGGCAAACCACTCGCAAACGAATGAGACTCCGGCGGCGTGGGCTCGCGATTGGGTGCACGAGCCATGCATGCCGAAGAGACCAACGGCATGCCGAGCCGCGAGATCAACGACCACCGCGGCATGGTCGTCGCGTGTCACCACCGTGTTGTACAGCGCCCCGTGCGGTTTGATGTAGGTCACGCGCGTGTCGCATTCTCGTGCGATAGCGGCGAGTGCGGTGAACTGCTCGTCGAGTGAGGCGGCGAGTGCATCGGGTGCGATCTCCATTGCGACCCGACCGAAGTTGGCACGATCCGGGTACGACACCTGTGCCCCGATACGCACTCCGTGTTGCGTGGCCGCCATACAAACCTCACGCATCGACTGCGTGTCACCTGCGTGACCGCCACACGCCACATTGGCGCTGGTAATCAGCGATACCAGGGCCGGTTCGTGGCTGGCTTTCCAGCCGCCTGGGGCATCCGGAGCCTCACCGAGGTCGCAGTTCACGTCGACGTGGCGCTTCACTATCCCTCCCTCCGCTGACTGAGTCTGGCGGTTCGGCAGTAATAATGAGAGCACCGCAAAAGGAGACTCTCATGAACACCGCAGTCATCGTCGATGCCGTCCGCACACCATTAGGCAAGCGCAATGGTCGTCTGAAGAACTGGCATCCCGTCGATCTCGCCGCAGAAACACTCAATGCCATCGCCAAGCGCACGGGCGTTGACCCGGCACAAATTGATGACGTCGTCATGGGTTGCGTCATGCAGGTCGGCGAACAAAGCCTCAACGTCGCTCGCAATGCGGTGCTCGCCGCCGGTTGGCCCGAGTCGGTGCCTGGCACCACCGTTGATCGTCAATGCGGTTCCAGCCAGCAGGCGGCCCACTTCGCTGCCCAAGGCGTGATTGCCGGTGCGTACGACGCTGTCATCGCCAACGGCGTGGAAGTGATGACACGTGTGCCAATGGGTGCTTCGATTGCCGAGGGAAAATTCGGTTTCCCGATGGGTCCGCGCGTGCAGGAGCGCTACAAAGCCGAAGGTGGTCTCGTCAACCAAGGCATTTCGGCCGAGCTCATCTCCGAGAAGTGGAAGATCTCCCGCGACGAACTTGACGCCTTCGGTCTACGTTCGCAGAACTACGCCGCACGAGCCACCAAGGAAGGTCGCTTCCAGAACGAGATCATCCCTGTTCTCGACGCCGAAGGTCAGATGATGTCGACCGACGAAGGCATTCGCGAGACGTCACTCGAGAAACTCTCGTCGCTCAAGCCGTCGTTTCGTCCTGTGGAAGAAGGCGGCAAGGTGACTGCTGGCAACTCATCACAAATCACCGATGGTTCTGCGGCGCTACTCATCATGAGCGAAGAGCGTGCGAAGAAGCTCGGCTTGAAGCCCCGTGCCAGATTCGTGAGTTTTGCTCTCGCCGCCGAGAACCCCCGCTACATGTTGACGGCTCCGATTCCGGCCACGAAGAAGGTGCTCGAGCGCGCCAAACTGACGATGGACGACATTGACCTCGTCGAGATCAACGAAGCATTTGCGGCTGTCGTATTGGCCTGGGCCAAGGAACTACACCCCGACATGGAGAAGGTCAACGTCAACGGTGGAGCAATCGCCTTGGGTCATCCGCTTGGCGCATCGGGTGCGCGCCTCACGTGCACGCTGCTCAACGAACTCGAACGAACAGGCGGCCGCTACGGCTTGCAGACGATGTGCGAAGGCGGCGGTTTGGCCAACGCCTTCATCATCGAACGCCTCTAGTTCGCACCCGATCATGTTCGGGACCATCGTCTGGGTGGCGATTGGTCTCGCCCTGGTGTGGTTCATCTGGAAGATTGGTCTCGGCATGTTGCGCAGCATGACGAGTTCGCTCCCGCCACCGCCACCAAGCGGCGAGATGCGACGCATCAATGTGCGGTACCGCTGCGGCGTGTGTGGAGTAGAACTCCGTCTCACCATGGCGCCCGATGAACAGCCACCGCCGCCACGACACTGCATGGAAGACATGGAGCTCATCGTCCCGAAGGACTGACGCTGTAATGGTGCGCCGTTAGCGGTATTTCGTGGCGGTGAACAAACCGCCGAGCACCATCACCAAACCAGAGAAGAGATACCAGTTATTGCGACCACCGGGTACGAAGCCCAGGTAATAGAACAAGATGACGAGTGCGCCGAGGCCGAGCAGCACGAACATCAAGATCGGCACCCAGCGCGGGCTTTCCTTCACGATGACCGGCACCGGTGGTGTGTAGCGAGTGGTCGCAGTGGGCGTCGTGCGACCGCCGGATGGGGTGGTGCGGCCGCCGGAATAGCGCTTCTTGGGTGCCATGGGTGTTCTTCAGTGTAGGGCGTGATGGGTCACGGCAGGCTGAGAGTGTGACTTCACCCCGTGTGCTCGTAGTCGACAACTACGACAGTTTCGTCTACAACCTCGTGCAATACCTCGGTGAACTTCATTGCATCGTTGATGTCGTACGCAACGATGAGACGAGTGTCGAGACGCTGCTTGCACGTTCGCCGGATGCAATCGTCATTTCACCCGGGCCTGGACGCCCAGAAGATGCCGGCGTGTCGTGCGAGCTCATCCGTCGTGCCGCCGCAACCATTCCGGTGCTCGGCGTGTGCCTCGGACATCAAGCCATCGGCCACGTCTTTGGTGCACGCATCGTGCGGGCACCCGAGCTGCGCCACGGCAAGACTTCGAATATCACGCACGATGGCGCGGGGATTTTCGCCGGGGTGCCATCACCCCTTGACGTCACGCGATACCACTCGCTCGTGATTGACCCGCACACACTGCCAGCAGTGTTGGAAACGACGGCCCGCACAGCTGATGGCACCATCATGGGTGTTCGTCATCGCACGTATCGAGTTGAGGGCGTGCAATTCCACCCAGAAAGCATTCTCACCGAACACGGTCACGCGCTGCTGCGCAACTTTCTCGCGTCGACGAACTGACTAGGGCACCGTTGTGCTGACTGGCACGGTGGTCGTCGAATCGGCTCGACCAACCACGATCGTCACGTTGCCACCGGGTGCGACACTGCTGCCTGCCGGAGGATCTTGTGAAATCACTTTGCCGTTCTGCGCATCGCCAGCAGGCAAGAGTTGTTCGTTCACCACGACGCGTAAGCCAAGATTGGTGAGTTCTGTTGCAGCCGTTGCGCC
>CAYFNN010000144.1:0-3429 GCA_964344465.1 uncultured Bifidobacterium sp.
TGCAAAATGCGGTACTTCGGCGGGTTCGACGGCTTCATGCCGAGAGCACGCTTGATGCGATTGATGAACCCGCGTGGCTTCTTCAGACCCTGCATCGACGCAAGAATCGCGTTCAACGTGCCCAAGTCACCGCCGCCACCCGGCACCACGAGTCGGTCTACTTTCGTGCCCACCATCGAGTCGAGCTGCCCCAGCACCACCGACTGGCTGACGGGGCTGAGATAGGCCAGTGAGTCATACGCGGGCTCGTGACTGAACGCTTGTGGCACTGCCCCGGTGCGCAGACCACCTTGACCACCCGTTGACATCGCGCGACGACCCAACACGTCTGCTTCATCGAAGAACGCCACGACGCCGCCGTATCGCAGCGCCAACTTGCGCAGGCGCCGGTAGAGCGACTTCACCTTCAAGATGTTGACGCCGATGAACATCGCTTGGAATGCTCCTGGCTCGATCAGCACGAACGGCTTGCCGGTTTCACCAGCGAGTGCTTCAGCGATGAGTGTCTTGCCGGTGCCTGGCGGGCCGTAGAGCAGGATGCCACCCGGAACATAACCACCTTTCGCTTCGATGAGGTCGGGATCTTCCAACAGGCTGAGCGTTTCTTTGACGCGACCGACGACTTGGTCTTGACCCCAAACATCGTCGAACGAAGTCTTGATGTCCTCGGGCATCAGCACCTCGACGCCACCTTTGGAGAGGAACCAGAAGATCGCGACGAATTGGCCAATCGCCAACAACAGATATGCGACGAACTGCAAGATGGTGGGCATCGCCTGCCACAGTCGTACGAGGGCCTCCATCCAGGCACGAATCGGCTCGGTATCGAACGCTGCAGAAAAGAGGAAAGCGCCGATCACCACAACGATGAGGAAGCGCGAGATTCTTCCGAGGCGATACTGCGTGAATGACGAGAGGCGATTCCACGGCGCCTTCAGAGCACCCTCGAAACGTCCGACTACTCGCCAGTAACCCGCCGACTGCTCGGCGGCGAAATAGTGAATCTGGCGCAGCAGGTCGATTGATACGAGCGTGAGAATCCAGCCGTAGGAGTTGAAGGTCATGCGCACCGCATCGACAAAACTGACGAGCGGGTTATCGGCCATCTTCAAGAACGAAAGGAAGATGAAAATGCCGAGCAGCAGCGCCGACACCTTGACTCGGTCAAACACCATCAGCGGTCGACGACAACCGGGCTTGGCCTTGCGAACGCCACGCCTACGACGTCGGCGTCGCGGGGTTGTGGTGGCGACGCTGCCGTTCGCGTGGCCGTTGCCGTTCGCGTGGCCGTTGCCGTTTGCGTTGCCGTTCGGAGTGGGCCAGGCGGTCATGAGTTGAGCCGGAAGTCCTTCACGATGCCATCAATCGTCGCACGGTTGGCGTTGAAGCACACCACGCTGCAGCCAATCACCACGCCGTACACCTCGCCCTTTGCGCGGTCGGCCACGCTGACCTGCACCACGCGCAATGTGCCGTTTTCGGTTTGCAAGTCGTAGACCAACTTCTCCCCCGCAAGAGTCGACACTCGGGTGTTGGTCGGGCCTTCACTCAGCACGGCATAACCGTCGGTGAAGGCCTGCTCGAGATCGGTAAAGGCAACGGTGCGACCCAGATAGTCGAGATCGGTTTGTTCTTCGGTGGTGGGGAGTCGACGAATCACCACGCCACTCACCGCCGACGAGGGCTCAAGCAAGGTGCTCTTGCTGCCACCTGGCGCCCAGAACCCGTGCATCGTGAATTCGGGTTGCGTCTGCACCACTTCGGTCTTGTACTCGCTCGGAGTCTTCACATAGGCGCCGAGGTCGGCGTTGCCCACGTAAGTCGAGTCGATCGTTACCTTGCCGCACGCACCGAGCAGCACACTCAGCATCACCCCGCACCACAGCGCCGCTCGACGTGTTGCGACGTGGTGCTTCATCATCTACAAGGTCTTCGGAGGTGGAGGTGGGCCGAATCGGTTCTCCGACTCGTTGCTTCGCTGACACAGAAACACGATGTTCACGACGAGCAGTGCGAGGGCGGCGAGTGTCGCGATGCCAACGAACGCAATCGAGCCGCCCGAGACGTTGTCACCAAAGAAGTCGTCGCTCGCGAACCTGCCGTCAGCGAACTCTTCAAAGTCGAGGGCCGCATCAAGAATGAGCACCACCACCGACACGATGAGTACGCCAATCGACCCGTAGAACGCCCCCACCCACCAGCCGCTACGACCCGTGTCGTGCAGACGACGAATCTGTACGGCCAAACCGGGCAGGAACAATGCCAAGCCAATCAGATTGCCGAAGCCCTCACTGATCGACGACGCAACGCCTTGCGCCAGCAATGTGAAAAGAAAAAACCACCAATATTCGCTGCGCCCTGCGCGTCCGCGAAATTTCGCGTAGTTGCGAAAACCTGACTTGACGGCGTTGACAAACGACATTTACTTGTCACCGCCAGTTGGCTTTGGTTCCTTGGGCAAACCGAGGACTCGCTCGCCCACGATGTTGCGCTGAATCTGGCTCGTGCCACCCCAGATCGTTTCCGATCGCGAGAAGAAGAACGACGACATCATCGCGCTTGCAGGGTATCCAGCGCGACGCTTCTCCCGCAGGGCCCCCGGCCAGGTACCAGACGCGGGGCCAGTGTCAATCAACATTGAGTGCGCACCGTAGATATCAAGGGCGAGTTCCATCGCCCGCTGGTGCATTTCGCTCCAGAACATCTTGTTGGCGACACCAAGTGCAATCACACCGAGGTCTTTCTTCTCGCCGAGAGTCGCACCGAGCGAACGCAGGCCGTTGAAACGCAGGATCTGAATCTTCGAATAGAACTGCATCAACCGTTGTCGGGTGCCGTGGTCGCAGATGCGACCGTTCTCAATCGCCGCGGCCACCATCATGCGGTATTCCTCTTCGAATCGGCGATATCCCGTGGTCGCACTCATCCCACGTTCGAAGGCCAGCGTTGAGTTCGCTACCTGCCAACCGTTGTTGACTCCACCAACCACGTTCTCCTTCGGACAGCGTGCGTCGGTAAAGAACACTTCACAAAACTCTGCCGTTCCATCAGGCTGCGTAATGCCACGAACTTCCACACCCGGCTGGCGCATCGGCACCAAGAGATACGAGATGCCCTTGTGTTTTGGTGCGGTCGCGTCGGTGCGCGTCAGCAAGAAGCAGTAGTCGGCATGATGACCGCCGGTGGTCCACACTTTTTGGCCGTTGATTACCCACTCATCGCCGTCGAGTTCGGCGGTGGTTTTGAGACTGGCGAGATCGCTGCCACTGTTGGGCTCGCTGAAACCCTGACACCAGCGCATCTTGCCCGACAGAATCTGCGGCAGGAATTCCTTTTTCTGCTCTTCGGTGCCCCACTGCAAGAGTGTCGGGCCGACGAGGGTGTCGCCGAAAAAATCTCCGCGCATCGGTGCACGTGCCCGGGCAAACT
>CAYFNN010000145.1:0-3428 GCA_964344465.1 uncultured Bifidobacterium sp.
GGCCATCGGTGCTATTCGTCTGCGTGCATAACGCCGGACGTTCACAGATGGCAGCGGGTTGGCTCCGTCACCTCGCCGGTGACGCCGTTGATGTCTTCTCAGGCGGGTCGGCACCTGGCAAGGCGGTGAATGCTGCGGCCGTCGAAGCGATGCGTGAAGTGGGTATCGATATCGCCGATGCTCAACCACGACTCGTCACCGAAGATGATGTGAAAGTTGCAGACGTGGTCATCACCATGGGGTGCGGAGACTCATGCCCGATCTTTCCTGGCAAACGGTATGAAGACTGGGCGCTTGACGACCCGGCCGGGCTCGGGGTTGAGGCAGTGCGACCGATTCGCGACGCAATCAGGCGCCGTGTCGAAGAGTTACTCACCGACATCGGCATCGATACGCCAACGCACTAGTCAGGAACTTTCAAGAACTCCTGTTACTCGCGTACTTACGACGCGAGTAATCAAATCAGCCGAACTTGCCGCTGACGTATGCCTCGGTGCGGGGGTCACTCGGGTTGGAGAAGATCTTTTTCGTTGAGTCAACCTCAACCAGCCGACCGGTGCGACGGTCGCTCTCCGGATTTATCTCCGTCGTGAAGAACGCTGTTCGATCGCTGACTCGCGCCGCCTGCTGCATGTTGTGAGTAACGATGACGATCGTAAATTGCGACTTGATCTCCTGCATCAAGTCTTCGATGCGTGCGGTCGCGATGGGGTCAAGGGCTGAACAGGGCTCGTCCATCAGCACGACATCAGGCTCGACTGCGATCGTTCGGGCGATGCAAAGTCTCTGCTGCTGACCACCCGAGAGCCCAAGCCCGCTCGTATCAAGACGGTCTTTTACTTCGTCCCACAGCGCCGCGCCGCGCAGCGACTTCTCGACGATCTCGGCAAGCTTCTTTTTGTCTTTGACACCGTTGACCCGCGGACCGTAGGCGACGTTGTCGAAGATGCTCTTCGGAAATGGATTCGGCTTCTGAAACACCATTCCAATTCGACGACGAACCTCTCCGGCGTCTGCCGACTCACCGTAGATATCGATTCCGTGATAGGTGACCGAACCTTCAATTCGCGCCGATGCAATCAAGTCGTTCATGCGATTGAAGCAACGCAGAACGGTGGTCTTGCCGCAACCCGATGGGCCGATGAGCGCAGTGATTTGCCCGCGCTTGCATTCGAGGTTGACTTCCTGAACGGCTCGGAAATCTCCGTAATAGACGTTCAGCTGCGAGGCCTTCAGCACCACTTGGTCGGTGATGGACGCCGCACCACTTACCGTTGCCCCGGTTTCCATTGGTCTGAGGATAGATGCTGCGCCAGAGGTTGTTCCAGCTTGGGTGATATGCGCATTCGACATGGTCTCGTTCTCCTTGGGGTTTTTCGTCGCAGAATTCATCAGTTACCACTTCACCCGACTTCGGTCTCGAATGACAATGGCAAGCAAGTTCAGTGCAAAGAGCACCGCCAACAGCACGATGATGCCCGCTGCCGCAAGTGGCCGGAATTCCTCCTGCACCTCGCTCGACCACTTGAAGATCAAGAGCGGTAGGACGGTGAAGTCACTGTCGAACCCAGTCGGGTTGTAGCTGACGTAAGCAAGGGCTCCCAACAGAATCAGTGGCGCTGATTCGCCCAACGCACGAGAGACACCGAGAATGCTGCCCGTTGCGATTCCTGGGACTGCTGCGGGCAGAACTTGGCGGTACACCGTTTGCCATCGAGTCGCACCAAGTGCATACGAACCCTCACGAAGCGACGGTGGAACTGCCTTCAGGGCTTCGCGGGTTGCCACGATCATGAGCGGTAATACCATCATCGTGAGCGTTGCGGCAGCTGAGCCGACCGTAAAACCCCAATTGAGCGGGCTTCGCACAACGAACGCCAACCCAAGGATGCCGTACACGATGCTTGGCACACCGGCGAGAGTCTGAATGTTCAGGGTGATCAATCGCTGGATGCGCGAACGGGGATCCGCAAATTCTTCGAGATAGATCGCGGTCCCAAGGGCGAACACGAGCGAGACGATTCCAGAGGTGATCGTCACCCAGAGTGAACCGAACAGAGCCGACTGAATACCGGAGTCTTCGGGGAACGGCGAGGGAAAGAACGTGAGGAAGTCACGATTGAGCATCGGCGCACCATCAAGAAGAGTGGTGACAACCAGCGTCGTCAAGGTGACGAGGGCAAGAAGCAACGACAACCAGAGAGCGATGAGAAACACGAGGTCTCGCAGTCGTCGATTCTGACTCGTCGTGTCTGCGAGGCTCACTGCGAGGGTCTGCGACATCACTCGTACTCCTCTCGAAAACGCCTGACGACTCGGCGACTCAGCATGTTGAGACTGAAAGTGATGACAAAGAGCAGTGAACCGACCGCGAAGATGGTCTGATAACCCTTTGAGTCGACGGGTTGATCGCCGATTCCCGCAAAACCGATATACGAAGCCATTGTCTGCATTTCGTTGCCGAGGTTGAAGGTCCACACCGCTTGAGATCCTGCAGCAAGCAGCACGATGGTGACTTCTCCGATGGCTCGCGACAACGCAATGATGATTGCCGCCATGATGCCTGAGAGGCCGGCCGGAAGGATCACGCCAGTGCACACCTCACGCTTTGTGGCGCCGAGTGCGACGGCTCCTTCTACCAGCGACCTGGGTACCGCCGACATTGCATCGTCAGCCAGTGTGGTCATCATCGGCAGAATCATCAGCCCCACCGTGATGCCAGCGGCCAGACCGCTGTAAATGCCCACATCGCCGAACGGCCAGAATCGTTGGGCGATATTTGGGCCGATGAAGTTCAACGCAAAATAACCGAACACAACGGTGGGCACTCCCGCGAGCAACTCAAGCAGTGGCTTTAGAAGACGACGCATGCGGTCCGATGCGTATTGATTGAGGAAGAACGCAACCCCGATACCCGAAGGAACGGCGACGATTGAAGCCGTCAACATGATCAGCAATGTGCCGATGATCAACGGCCACACGCCGAACTCACCCTCGCCGTATTGCGGATACCAGCTTGTAGAGCCGAAGAACTCACTCACCTTCACTGGCTCGGCGTACACGATGTCTGACTCGTCGCCGAAGTCAAGCGAACTCGAGTCACGCACTCCGCCATCGGCAGACTCTTCGATACTGACGAACTCGTCGCCGCCGTAGTCAGATACCGATCGTTCGGTAAAGAAACTGATGGTTGGTGTCACCAGTGACATGACGATGCCGGTGGTCACCAGCACCCCTGACGTTGCGATCAAAAGCAATAATGCGACAACCCCACGCTCGATTCGGCGCTGTTTGCGGATGTTGCCGCTTGGCCGAAGATCGGTGGGGATATCGAGTGTGAGCGACATTGTCAGTTGGAGCCTTTAAACACTGCTGCAGGATTCTCGCACACTCTTCTGAAGCCTCAATAACTGCGCGGCGCACCGAGC
>CAYFNN010000146.1:0-3420 GCA_964344465.1 uncultured Bifidobacterium sp.
GCATGGCCCGTCGCCTCGACCGCGCGCGACTGATTGCCAGCATCGGCATTGCGTTCGGCGTGGTGCTCGTGGTGTTTGGTTTTCGCTCGGCTGTCACCGGCGACGATGCCAGAGCATTCCCTCAAGCCATCGAGCGCATGTCACCCGCCGATGGCGATCGCGTGTTGCGTCAGGCGCAGATCATCGTCGACTTCGCCGAGGGATACGAGGCAGTGCTCACGATTGACGGCATCGAACTACCGGTAACTCGACTCGACGAACTGTCGGCTGGTGGCGCCGCACCCGCACCTGGTGCACAAGTTGAATTGCCCGCCACCGCCGTTTACGACCCAGGCAATCACGTGCTGAGTTTTCAGCCGCAAGAAGGTGCACTGATTGTCGAGTTCGCGCAGGGAGAACACACGGCAGTGGTCACGTATTGGAAGACACTTGACGGCCGAACCAAGGCGCGCACCTATCAGTGGCGGTTTGTCACCGACTGACGCGCATTCATCGACGCTGCGCTAGCGCTCGCCAGTCTCAAGTAAGCGCACGAAACCCGCCTCGTCGAGTTGCGGGATACCGAGTTCCACCGCCTTGTTCACTTTCGCCGCACCGGGCTCGTTGCCCACCACCACCGCGAACGTCTTTGCGCTGACGCTGCTTGCGCTCTTGCCGCCACGATCCTTGATTGCCCGTTGGGCGGCTTCACGCCCGAAGCCACTGAGCGTGCCAGTGACCACGATCGTCTTACCAGCCAACGTCTGGGGTGCGTCAACCACCACGACGTTGTCGAATCGCACGCCACCTTTGCGAAGTTTGTCGATGATTCTCCGGTGCCGCTTGTCGGCGAACCATTGTTGTGCCGATTCGGCGATCACCTGGCCCACTCCATCGACAGCGGCAAGCTCGTCGACGTCTGCTGTAGCGATGGCATCGAGTGAGCCGAAGCGCCGCGAGAGCGACTCGCTTGCGGCTGGCCCGAGATGCTTGATGCCGAGGGCAACAAGCAGCTTCTCGAGCGGCCGGTCGCGTGATGCATCGATGGCGCGCAACAAGTTTTCGGTTTGCAATTCGCCGAAACCCTGTGCAATCAACACCTCGGTCTGCAGCGAATAGATGTCGCCCGGGTCTTCAATGACACCTGCATCGCTGAGTTTGTACACCGTCTTTTCTCCAAAACCCTCGATGTCCATGCCCCCGCGCGAGGTGAAGTGGATGATGCGCTGGTCGCGTTGATGCGGGCAATCAGGTTCGACGCAGCGGGTGTCGGCCTCACCTTCAGCCTGGACGAGTGCCGACTGCAGGTCACACGGACATGTGCTCGGGAACTTCCACGGCTTGGAATTCTTCGGGCGCTTGGTGAGCACCGGCCCGACGACCTCGGGGATCACATCCCCCGCTTTTCGCACGACCACGGTGTCGCCAGGCCGCACGTCTTTGAGTTGCACCTGCTCGCGGTTGTGCAACGTGGCCATGCTCACGGTGCTGCCCGCAACCACAACCGGCTCGAGTTCGGCGAACGGCGTAGCGCGACCCGTGCGACCAATCGACACCTTGATGTCGCGCAGCAGCGTTGTGCGTTCTTCTGGAGGGAACTTCACTGCTATCGCCCAGCGTGGAGCCTTGGCGGTGAAGCCGAGGCGTTCACGCTGCGCGAGGTCGTCGACTTTCACGACAACACCATCGATGATGTAGGGCAAGTCGTTGCGGTGGTTCTGCCAGTGCGTGCAGAACTCTTCAACGGCGTCGAGTGAATCGACGATTCGCACCTCGGGATTCACCGGAAAGCCGAGTGCGCGTAGATAGTCGAGTGTGTCATGATGCGACGAGAACTGCGGCGTGCCATTGACATCACCGAGTTGATAGGCCCAGAACGAAAGTTCGCGGGTGGCGGTGACGGCCGGATCTTTCTGCCGAAGACTGCCGGCGCCGGCATTGCGTGGATTCGCCGGAATCGGCAACGGCTTCTTACCTTCGGCAAGGCGTACTTCGTTCTCCTGCATCTTCTGTTGCTGAAGCCGCGCGAAGGCAGGCTTCGACATGTACACCTCGCCGCGCACCTCCAGCACCTTCGGCGAGTCGGACCCCGCAAGTCGCGACGGAACTTCGCCGATCGTGCGCACATTGCCGGTGACATCTTCCCCCGTCTTGCCGTCGCCGCGTGTCGCCGCCTGCACGAGCTCACCGGCTTCGTACCTGATGCTCATCGCCAGACCGTCGATCTTCAGTTCACAGACGTACCGCACTGCTTGGCCGGCGAGACCTTTGACGACACGATCACCCCACGCGCGCAGCTCAGCGGTATCCATCGCATTATCAAGACTCGTCATTGGCAAGCGATGCACAACGGGCGCAAACGTGGTGGCGCTCGGCGCACCCGGGGAATCGAGCAACGACTGTTGTTCGACGAGTTCAGGATGCGCGGCTTCGAGTCGGCGTAGTTCGACGACTAACTCGTCGAACTCGGCGTCAGAAATCTCCGGGTCATCAGCGCCGAAGTAGCGGTCGTTGTGATACGCGATTTGCTCGCGTAGTTCCCGTGCGCGTGCGGCAACTTTCTTCGACGTGGGCACGCAAGCACTGTACCTGTCGGGGTGTGCACAATTCGTAGGATTCGTGCGTGCGAATGGTGTGGGTGGCGCGTGTCGCGTGGCTGGCGGTGGCGCTGACGCCGGGCGCTCTGAGCATGCCTGGCTCGTCACGCGGCGTGATGATCGAGGGTGGCGACACCGCTCAGCTTGCGGCACTCATCATGTTGTGGCTCGCCTGGGTCGTAGTCGCCTTTGGCGTGATCGTCTTGCATCCTCTCTCGTTGGCCGCCGTTCGCTGGTTCGCACCGATGCTCGCTGTGCACCTCGCGTGGAATTTGTCGGCTTCCAACGAGACCATCGCCGTGCGATCGCTCGCGGCGGTCAGTGCTGGCATCACGCTCGCGGTTGTGTTTCGTGCCGAGTACTCCGCCCGTCATGTGCAAGCAGCGGCTTACGGTCACGAGCGGCGACACCTCTTGAAGCCCCCGGTGGCCGTCATCTTGCCGAGTGGCATTGTGTGGCTATCGGCCGTGGTATTCGCTGCAGTGGCCTTGCAGTCGCACGACGTCGCGGTAGTGCTACCTGCCACCACGGCGAGTGTCGCGGTCGCCACGTTCGGCTGGTGGCGCGTCGCAGTGCTCGCACGACGCTGGCTCGTGCTCGTGCCCGCTGGCATCGCGCTGCATGATCCGCTGATGCTGCGTGACACCTTCATGGTGCGGCGTCACGACCTTCGGTCGGTGACCACAACGTCGTCGATCAAGACGCTCGACTCACTTGACCTCACCGGCACCACCTGGGGCGACAACCTCACGCTTACGTTGTCACACCTGCACGATGTGTCGTTGTCGCCGTTCGGCGCACGAATGACAGGCACACTCGACCGTGTTCACGTACAGTCCCTGCG
>CAYFNN010000147.1:0-1079 GCA_964344465.1 uncultured Bifidobacterium sp.
GACAGTTCGTCATGTGCGTCTGCCAGCGCTGGCAATTGCCAGTACGCCGGCAATGGTCGAGGTGCCGGACGAACGACTTGTCGGTGACGCGATTGTTATCGCACTCGGCAATCCAGCACCGACCTGCCCCGCGTGGTTGGATGATGTCGACTCAGCACGGCTCGTGCGCGACCCGTGGGCCAACGGCGCACTCGACGCAATCGCCGACAATTCTCGAGTGCTGTGCATCGGCACAGGTCTCACGTTTGTCGATGTCGCACTCACCTTGACTCGACGCGGTTGTCGCGTCACCGCGATCTCGCGTCACGGCATGTTGCCAGCTACACATGTACCCGTTGGCACGACACATGCACCCGCTGGCGCCTCGCGCACCAACCCGCCCCCGCACTCGTCACCCGGACAAGTTGCGCGGTGGCTACGCCAACAGCCTGACTGGCGTGCTGCATTCACCGCACTTCGCCCCGAAACGCAACGCATCTGGCGTGGTCTCGGCGACGCGGGCCAGCGGCAGTTTCTGCGACATGCACGCCGTCTGTGGGATGTGCATCGCCATCGCATGGCACCAGAGGTTGGCGCGGCGCTGCAGCAGCGCATCGCAGATGGCAGCGTCGCAATACACCGTGGCGATGGTCGCGGTCTGGCCGTTTCAGATCGTTTCGATTACGTCGTGTTGTGCACCGGGCCCGACGACAACACCGCCGCTACTCAACCACCGCTAGCTTCGCTCGTGGCACGTGGTCTCGCCCGCCCCGGGCCGCACGGCATGGGTATCGACACCGACGCCGACACCGGACAACTGCTCTCAGAATCAGGAGCTTTGGTGCCGAACATCTACGCGATTGGCCCACTTCGCCGCGGCACGTTGTGGGAGTCAACGGCGATTCCCGAGATTCGCACTGAGGCGCGTCGATTGGCGGCATTGGTGCTCGGCTGACGCAGTTCCTTTTCGTGCTCTCCACCTAGCCTTGCGGCATGGCTGCCGAGCGCTTCGACGTGGTCGTCGTTGGTGCAGGTATCTCAGGCATTGGCGCAGGTGTACACCTGCAAGACAAATCGCCCGACCGGTCATTCGTCATCCT
>CAYFNN010000147.1:1179-3374 GCA_964344465.1 uncultured Bifidobacterium sp.
GAGTGCAATTACCTGTTCATGTGTGCGGGGTACTACTCGTACAAAGCGGGCTACTTGCCAGAGTTCCCGGGGCGCGAGAAATTTCGCGGCACCATCGTGCACCCGCAAGAGTGGCCCGAGCACCTCAACTACGCCAACAAGCGCGTAGTGGTCATCGGGTCGGGTGCCACGGCAGTCACCATCGTGCCGGCGATGGCCGAGTCGGCAGCGCACGTGACGATGCTGCAGCGCTCTCCCACCTACATGGTGTCGAGACCCGACCGCGACGCATTCGCCAACACACTGCGCAAAGTTCTGCCCGACAAGGTTGCGTATGGAATCACCCGCGCCAAGAACACCTGGCGGCAGCAAATGGTGTACAAACGAACGCGCACCAGACCCGACCAAATCAAAATGTTGCTCTTGGGCGGCATTCAATTGGAGTTGGGTGGCACGTACCCGATCAAGAAGCACTTCCTCCCCCGTTACAACCCGTGGGATCAGCGCTTGTGCCTAGTGCCGAACTCCGACTTTTTTGCTGCGATGCGCTCGGGTCGCGCCTCGATGGTGACCGACACCATCGAAACCTTCACCGAGACCGGCATCTTGTTGACGTCGGGCGAGCACCTTGCCGCCGACATCATTGTGACTGCGACGGGCCTGCAACTGGTGTCGTTGGGTGAAGCCGACATCTTCGTCGACGGTCAGCAGGTCGACTTTGCCAAGACTCGCACCTACAAAGGTCTCGCTTATTCCGATGTTCCGAATTTGGCAACGAGTTTTGGCTACATCAATGCTTCGTGGACCCTTCGCGCCGACCTTACGTGCACCTACGTGTGCCGTCTTCTCAACCACATGCGCGACACTGGCACTCGCCAGTGCACTCCGCGCCTGCGACCAGGCGAAGACCAGATGCCGAATCGACCATGGATTGACGGGTTCTCGTCGGGCTACATGCAACGCGTGATGCACCTCATGCCGACGCAGGGCGATCGAGAACCGTGGATCAACCCACAGAATTACGACAAAGACAAGAAGATGTTCCGCGAAGGTCGTCTCGACGACGGCGCCATGCAGTTCACTAATCCCACGAAGGAGCCTGGCCATGCCGCGCTTGCGACAAGTTCCTCGCGCTGAAGCCGACCCGTCGGTGTTGCCGGTGTACGACATGCTGTTCGGCGACCGCGACCCTGTGAATCAACCGGGCACCGCGACGGGCACCCCCGGCGACTGGTGGACGGTGTTTGCCCTCGTGCCCGAGATCTTCGAACACGCTGTGCGCGGATTTGCCTTGTATCGCAACCCGGCACGGATTCTTGACGCACAGCTCCGCGAACTCGGCCAAACGCGCGTCGGCTGGGCACGTGCCAGCCAGTTCGTCTTCTCGCAACACTGCAAGTCATGTCGCACCGCTGGCATCAACGAAGCGAAGATTCAGGCCATCCCCCATTGGGCGGCGAGTGACGAGTTCACCCCAGTCGAACGAGCCGTTCTCGCATACACCGATGCCCTCGTCTACGACGGTGGTCGCGTCGCCGACGGGGTATTCGACGAGTTGCGCAAACACCTGTCGGATGAAGAGATTCTGGAACTCACCTACATCACCGCAATGTACGACATGCACGCAGTTATGAGTCGCGCATTGCGCACCGAATTCGACGACAAAGACGATCCAATCGTTGAAGTCGATGGGCCTGACGGCCCACGCATGGGTTTGAAGATTCGATGACCTCAACACCGCCGACCCACGTCACCCATAGCGGAGTGCATCATGTGGCGTACGCCTGTCGTGATCGCGAGGCAACGCGTCACTTCTATGAAGATCTGCTCGGGTTCCCGCTTGTTCACACCGAAGTCACTCGCGTACCCGAGAGCAACTCGTTCTTCCGTCATCTCTTTTTTGAATTGGGCGATGGATCGTCGATTGCGTTCTTTGACCTCCACAACATGGGAGAAAAACCCGACTGGCGCTCAGAGGTGTCGACGGGCAACGGTTTGCCCGTGTGGGTGAACCACATCGCGTTCAAGGCCGATGAGGCCACGCAGTTGCGCGTACGCAAACGGCTAGCGGCGGCGAATATCGAGCCGATTATGGACGTCGACCACGGATGGTGTCACTCGCACTACTACCTTGACCCGAACGGCATCATGGTGGAGTTCTGCCGAGACACGCCTGGCTTCACCCCTGACCCGCCAGCCGCTCGTGCGGCGCTCGC
>CAYFNN010000148.1:0-3309 GCA_964344465.1 uncultured Bifidobacterium sp.
CGACCTCTTCCTTACCATGGAAGTGCTCTGCCAACTGAGCTAAGAGGGCACTGACGCCGAGTAAACGACGTCGTTCTTAGACTACTGCCTAATGTCGACGGTCTCGTTGCGCACAGCCGAGAGTCGTGACGCCGAAGCGATAGCCGACATCTACAACTTCGAGGTAGAAAACACCTCCGCAACATTCGACCTCGTGCCACGCACAGTCACTGCCCAGCGCGAATGGTTGGCTGCTCGAACTGGCGCCTTCACCGCAATCGTCGCTGACGACTCAGTTGCCGGTGTCATCGGGTTCGCCGCGCTCAGCACATACCGTGATCGCGCGGGCTATCGGACGACAGTAGAGAACTCCGTGTACGTGCACCGCGAACACCAACGACGAGGTGTAGGTCGGCTCTTGCTTACATCCCTGCTTGAAGTTGCGCGAAATTCAGGATTCCACACCGTAATTGCGCGAATCGATTCGCAGAGCACGGGATCGCTGGCTCTGCACAAAGCTCTTGGTTTTATAGAAGTTGGCACTGAGCGTCAGATTGGTCGAAAATTTGGTCGCTGGCTTGACTCGGTGATTATGCAAAAGTTCCTAAGCGACTGACTCAACGGGTTATGTGGGCCGGGAAGGATTCGAACCTTCGTAGGCAGAAGCCGGCAGATTTACAGTCTGCTCCCTTTGGCCGCTTGGGTACCGACCCCGAGCGATTCACTCTAATGGGCTCGCTATCGTGTCGGGCGTGCCAAGTTTCGATGTTGTTTCCGAAGTCGATCGCCAAGAACTCAAGAATGCTGTCGACCAGGCCCAGCGCGAGATAGCTCAGCGCTACGACTTCAAGAACACCAATTCATCAATTGAACAGAACGAGCTCGTGCTCACCCTGCGCACTGCCAGCGAAGACCGCCTTCGTGCGCTGAAGACCGTATTGGAAGAGAGGCTCGTCAAACGAGGTGTGTCGTTACGAGGTCTCGACTGGGGCAAGGTCGAAGCCGCTTCAGGTGAGTCAGTGCGTCAAATAGTGACCGTCAAGGTCGGCATCTCCAGCGATAAAGCTCGCGAGATCAACAAATTGGTCAAAGAGAAAGGTCCGAAAGGTGTCTCCACGCAGACGCAGGGTGACAGCATTCGCGTGTCAGGAAAGAAGCGTGATGACCTACAAGCTGCGATCGCGCTGCTCAAGTCGGCGGATCTCGGTCTGCCGCTGCAATTCAATAACTTCCGCGACTAAGAACTGCCACCAGATCATCGGCTTGTGCCAGCGCGGTTTTCCTAGTCCTCGCTTGGCGACTCTTGCGCCCGACGTTGCAATTCGTTGACAACCGAGGCATCAGCCAGCGTGGTGGTATCACCGAGATTGCGCCCTTCGGCGACATCACGCAACAGCCGTCGCATGATCTTGCCGCTGCGGGTCTTGGGCAGATCTGGCGTGAAATAGATCGTCTTCGGCTTGGCGATTGCGCCGATTTCTTTTGCGACATGTTCACGCAACACTCGCTCGTCCACCTGCATGCCGCCACGCAAGGTGACGTACGCAATAATCGCTTGACCCGTCGTCGCATCGTTCGCACCGACGACGGCCGCCTCGGCTACCGACGGGTGCGACACCAACGCCGACTCCACTTCGGTGGTGGAGATACGGTGACCCGATACGTTCATCACATCATCGACGCGACCGAGTAGCCACAGATAACCGTCTTCGTCGAGCTTTGCCCCGTCGCCGGCAAAATATCGACCCTCGAAACGACTCCAATATGTCTGGCGATATCGCTCGGGGTCGCCCCAGATGCCTCGCAACATTCCGGGCCACGGCTGCGTAAGAGTGAGATATCCCCCGCCGCGCTCAATTCGCTGCCCCGCTTCGTTCACGAGTTCTGCTCCGACACCCGGCAGTGGGTGCGTCGCCGAACCAGGCTTCGTAACAGTGACTCCGGGTAGCGGGCTGATCATCATGCCGCCCGTCTCGGTTTGCCACCACGTGTCAACCACTGGACACCGACGACCGCCGATGTGCTCGTGATACCACATCCACGCTTCCGGGTTGATTGGTTCTCCGACACTGCCGATGAGTCGCAGTGTGGTGAGGTCGTGTTTGGCGGGCTCTTGAGTACCCCACTTCATATAGGTGCGAATCGCAGTTGGTGCCGTGTAAAAGATCGTCACCTTGTACTTTTCAATCAGCGACCAAATGCGGTCGTTGGCAGGAAAGTTCGGCACGCCCTCGTACATCACTTGCGTGGCACCGTTGGCAAGCGGGCCGTACACGATGTAGCTGTGACCGGTTACCCAGCCGACGTCGGCGGTACACCAGAAAACATCGTTCTGCCGATGGTCGAACACGTACTTGAACGTGGTTGCGACATGCGTCAGGTATCCACCTGTCGTGTGCATGATGCCCTTGGGTTTGCCCGTGGTGCCCGAGGTATAGAGAAGGAAGAGCAGCTGCTCGGAGTCCATGGGCTCGGCCGGACATTCCGCGTTTGCCTCGACCATTAGCTCGTGATACCAGTGGTCACGACCAGCCGTCATTGAAACGGGGTTGGCTCCGCGTCGCACGACGATGACATGTTCGATTGTCGGACAATTCGCAACCGCTTCATCGGCCTGTGGCTTGAGCGGGAAGACTTCGCCACGCCGCCAGCCACCATCGGCGGTGATCAGCACCTTTGCCGATGCATCGTTGATGCGGTCGGCAAGCGCAAGTGCCGAGAAACCGCCGAAGACCACGCTGTGTGCAGCGCCGATTCGGGCGCATGCCAGCATCGCCACCGCGGCCTCAGGAATCATCGGCAGGTAGATGTTGACTCGGTCGCCCTTGCGCACCCCGAGTGAGAGAAGCACGTTGGCAAAGCGCTGAGTCTCGTCAAGAAGTTCGGCGTAAGTCACGGTGCGCGAGTCGCCAGGCTCACCTTCCCAATAGAACGCAACCTTGTCGCCACGACCAGCCAGCACATGTCGGTCGAGACAGTTGTACGAGACATTCAGTTCACCACCAATGAACCATTTCGCGAAGGGCAGTTTCCATTCGCATACGGTGTGCCACGGCGTTGCCCAATCGAGCAATTGCTCGGCGTGGCGCGCCCAGTACGCCTCATAGTTGCGACTTCCTTCGTCATAAAGTGACGAGTCGTTCACATGTGAGGCCGCCGCAAACTCTCGTGACGGCGGAAACTTGCGCGCCTCGTGCCCTAGGTCGCTAATGGTGTCGTCGCTGGCGGTCATGTGCTGCACCTCTCTCGCAGAGCTGTCATCTGCGAGAGTAGTGAGTCGACATGCGAGACCAAACTGCCAAGACACGCTTCGGGCCAGCCGAGTGGGGT
>CAYFNN010000149.1:0-3199 GCA_964344465.1 uncultured Bifidobacterium sp.
CGGTCATGACCGTGCTGCTCGTACGAGTGTCGGGTGCCGCAATGCTCGACCGCCTACTCGCCAAACGAAAGCCGGGCTACGCCGAATACATGGCCCGCACCAGCGGATTTATTCCGATGCCAAAGAGATCGATCAGGGCTGGCTCGAGACGCGGCGAGCGCCCTCTCCGTTCTTCTCAAGGTCTCCAAGCAGAGCGACCATCGCGCGCACCGATTCGAGACGCCAACGGCGCACCAGCGCAGCGGCCGGCGTCTCGCCGCTCGGACTCCGACTCAGCGCAGTAGCGATCGGTTCGAACGCGCGTCGCTGCGCGGCTGCCAAACGCTTCTGCGGCAAGCCGCGTCGAGCCCGCAACGCAAACTTGGCGAGCAGTTCAACTCGCGCATCTCGCGGATGCTCGACAATCGCGTCGAGCCATGTCACATTCACCTTGCGTCCTTTCGCAGTGACCCGATAGACCACTCGTTGCGAGCCTCGGGCCCCCTGCTCCTTCCTGGCGATGGTGATGAGGCCTGCTGACGCGAGATCGTCGAGTGCGCGGTACACGAGCGGGCGTCGCACCGTCACTGCCAACGCCAATGCCTCGTCAGAGACGAGAGTTTCTGACACATCGAAGCCGTGCCGCGGAGTCTCCGCGACGAGCGCGAGCACGATTTGGTCGAGCAACGACAACTGGTTTAGTCTCATTGAGACTATGAGGTTATCCGTGATTCGAATCGCCCTGGCATTCGGTCTCGTTGCGTCACTCACGGTCGGCAACTCACCCGCGACGGCAACCTCTTCACTACAAGGTGACCTCACAGTTTCGGCAGCCGCGTCACTGACGGAATCGTTCACCAAGATTGCACGACAATTCCGGCGCGTACACCCACAAGTTCGGGTGCGACTCAACTTTGCCTCTACCTCATCACTCGTCTCCCAAATTCAGTCGGGTGCTCCAGTCGACGTCTTTGCATCCGCGGACCTCGCATCTCAGGACCGCCTGGCGGCGTCTGGCAACATCACTTCTGCGCCGCGCGTGTTCAGCCGCAATGCAATGCAGATTGCGGTGAAGCCGGGAAACCCGCTCGCAATCAAAGGCGTGAGCGACCTAGCACGAGTCGGCGTGATCGGTTTGTGCAGCCGCACTGCACCATGCGGGGTGTATGCGGCCTCGGTGATGGCGTTGAACAAGACGGTGGTACCAGAGAGTCAGATCACCCGCGGCGCCGATGCGAAGGCGACTCTTGCCAGCGTCTCGGTCGGGGATGCGAATGCTGCGATCGTGTACGTCACTGACGTGCGATCTGCTGGTGCTGCAGTGTCGGGCGTGGTGATACCCCCCAACCAGAACGTGCGCGCAATCTACGGTGTCTCTGTCATACGTGGATCCGACAATCGTGCGGCCGCCCAAGCGTTTGTCGATTATCTGCTCGGCAGAGATGCCCAGGCAGTACTGAAGAGTTTCGGCTTTCTCGCACCCTGACACGAACCCGACCCAAAGCAACCAGCGTTCACCGACCCGACGTGCACCAAGACACATCTTCCGCCGACTCGCGGCCAGCGGCTGCGACCCAGAGCGCACGAAAGCCGGGCTTCTCGCGACTCACAATCTCTCTCGGAGCAATCGCCGTGGTTGCTCTTGTGTTCATCGCCTTGCCACTCATCGGTATCGCATGGCGCACACCGTGGAGCAGTTTCGTCGACCAGCTCTCCTCGCCTGCTGCCCGGGCGGCGCTCCGGCTCTCCTTCGCCACGTCCGTCGTGTCGGCGATCTGCACTATCGCCCTTGGGACACCACTGGCCTGGGTGGTTGGTCGTCACGAGTTTCCCGGCCGCAGACTTCTGCGGGCAATCATCACCGTCCCAGTCGTGCTGCCACCCGTCGTGTCTGGAGTCGCGTTGCTCGCAGTCTTCGGTAGGAACAACGGCATCGTCGGAAAGTTGCTCTTCGACACGTTCGGAACTCAGCTCACGTTCAGCCCGATCGGAGTGATTGTCTCCCAGACGTTCGTGGCGTTGCCATTCTTCGTGCTCGCCGCCGAGGGGGGCCTGTCGAGCACCGACCGCCGTTACGAGCAACTCGCGGCGACACTCGGCGCCAGCGAGAAGTATGTGTTCGCTGGCGTGACCTTGCGACTCGCCTCACCCGCTCTCTTTGCCGGATTGGTTCTCGCGTGGGCAAGGGCACTCGGAGAATTCGGTGCAACCATCACGTTCGCCGGAAACATCGAGGGCCGCACCCAGACGCTTCCGCTCGCGGTGTATCTCTTGCTCGAGAGCGACCCCTCCACGGCGTACGCGCTCAGCATGGTGATGGTGTCTGTCGCTGTCGCGGTGCTCGTCGCATTGCGAGGTCGCTACCTGCGGGGCGGTCGCTGATGTTGCAAGTAGCCGGAATCGCCTCGCACCCGAACTTCACGCTTGATGCCGACATCGCGATCGGCAAGGAGACCGTTGCAGTCGTAGGTGACAACGGCACCGGCAAGAGCACGCTTCTCTCACTCATCGCCGGCCTGCACCGACTGGACCACGGCCGAGTAATGCTCGACGATGACACCCTGGATTCCCCTGAGTCACGAGTGTTCGTCGCGCCGCAACACCGCCGAGCGGCGATGCTGTTTCAGCAGGCATTACTGTTTCCGTTTCTCAACGTTCGCGAGAACGTTGCATTTGCACTGCGACGTTCGGGCATCGCGCGCGAGGCGGCAGATGCCGCAGCCATCGCGGCACTGCAACGTCTCGACGCCGATCGTCTTGCCGACCGGAAGGTGCAGTCGCTTTCAGGCGGTGAAGCGCAACGAGTTGCCGTGGCTCGGGCGTTGGTGTTCGCACCCCGGGTGATGCTGCTGGACGAGCCGCTCACAGCCCTTGACCGACGTTCGCGTGCAGACTTTCGCGCGCTGCTGAGGAACGAGCTACGAACTCTCGGAATCCCCTGCTTGATAGTGACTCACGACGACGCCGACATCGACGCGATGTGCGCGCGGGAGGTTCGCTTGGAGCGGACGACGGGATTCGAACCCGCGACCCTCACCTTGGCAAGGTGATGCTCTACCAACTGAGCCACGTCCGCGTTAGGGATTTGAGTTTAGCAACGGGTCGGCCGTGCCCACCGTGTCACTTTTCGTGGTTCGCGCAGAACCTGTGCTGAGAATCACCCCGCCAAGACCGAGCAAGACGACGACCCCTCCGATGATTTGCGCCACCGTGATCGACT
>CAYFNN010000150.1:0-3183 GCA_964344465.1 uncultured Bifidobacterium sp.
TCATCCTTATCAGGGATGCGCTCTAACCAACTGAGCTATAGCCCCTTATTCGGGACTCTCAGCCTACGGCGCGTCGTCACCGTTCGGCTCGAGCACGACTTCTTCTTCGAGCACGCTGACACGTACACCACCGACGAGCTCCGTGATGAGATTGAACACCACGGCACCAACCACCCACAGCCCCGTGCCAAGGAGGGCAGCCAAGAGTCCGAAGGCAGCAAAGTTTGCGAACAATGACGGCCCATCAAAGGTGAACGTCTCCCAACCGAATGATTCGAAGAAATTCTCGACGTTCTCGATGGTGCCTGTGGAACTTGCGACACTCCAAAGCAGCGTCATCGCAATAAGCGCAATCACATACAGCACGAGATGGAATACAAGGCCAACCTTGAAAACACTCCAGGCGTCGATGTCGCGCACCACCCGTACCACTCGACGCATTCTCGGACGGCGAGCCGACCCGGAATTAGCGGGCACTTGCGTGTTGCTCATGGCTGCACATCAAGCGTACGAGCGTGGTCGATGGCGTATGACGTGGCCCGATGATTCTTAAGTACCAACTGCACCGTCACCGCACCTTGGTTATTACCAACCACGATGCGAACATCGTGTGGGGCCACACCGTATACATCACGTACGCCGTCGACATTGCCGCCGTGCGCCGCCGCCAACGCAATGGCATCGGCGGCAGTTTGTGCGCGCCCCGCGCCGACTGCGCGGCCAGCCACGGTGCCAAATACCTGCACGACCAACATCGCGAGCGTGATGACCCCGATGGCCAAGATGTTCGCCGACCCGCGATCGTCGGCGGCTGGTGAGGAGTTCAGTCGTCGTCGCCCGCGATGATCGGTGCCACCGACGCAACGACTTGACCGGACTCGAGACTCATCACCCGAACACCAGTGGCAGCGCGACCCTGACTGGAAATTTCACGTACCGGAATACGAATGGTCGTGCCGCCCGACGACACCACGACGATTTCATCATCCAAACCGACCATGAATGCAGCGACAACGCGGCCCTTCTTGCCGGTCAACTTGATGCCGATCATGCCCATGCCGCCGCGGCCTTTGCGCGCGAAGTGGTTGATCTGCGTGCGCTTGCCGTAACCCGACTCGGTGACGAGCAAGATTGACGCTTCATCGCGGGCGACGTCGACCGATACCACTTCGTCGGTGCCGCGCATCTTCATGCCGCGCACACCGGCTGCCGAGCGTCCCATCGGTCGCACCTGTTTTTCGGCAAAACGTATCGTCTGTCCGCCGCGCGTCACCATGAACACGTCGTCGGTGCCATTGGTTTCGATCACCCGTACAAGTTCGTCTTTGGGACGAAGCTTCAGTGCAATCAAACCGTCGCGACGACTCGAGTCGTATTCGTCGAACTTGGTCTTTTTCACCTGGCCGGACTTGGTGACAAAGAACAGGTAGCGCTCACCGGGGAACTCGCGCGTATCGATGATCGCCTGAATCGTCTCGCCCGCCTGCAGGGGCAACAGGTTGACAATCGGCATTCCTTTGGCAGTGCGTTCGCGCTCGGGCACTTCAAGGGCCCGCAAACGATAGACACGCCCGCGATTCGAGAAGAACAACAGGTAGGCGTGCGCCGTGGTGAAGATGACATGACGCACGATGTCGTCGCTCTTTAGACGGGCACCACTCACACCACGACCGCCGCGACCCTGCGTGCGGAACGAATCTGCCGACACCGCCTTGATGTATTGCTCCTGGGTCATCACGATGACCAGTTCTTTGTCTTCAACGAGGTCTTCGACACCCATTTCACCAACGTCGGCGGCAATCTGGCAGACACGCGGTGTGGCAAAGGTTTCACGCACCTTGGTGAGCTCGGCAGAAATGACGCCACGCAACACCTTTTCGTCTTCGAGGATCGCCGTGAGTTCCTTGATTTTGGCGCGGATTTCTTTCTGCTCGGCCTCCAAATCGATGCGTGACAGCTTCGTGAGTTGGCGCAACTGCATGTCAAGGATGTCGATTGCCTGGCGTTCGCTGAAACCGAACTTCTTCGACATCAGCGCTTCCTTGGCCGCGTTCGCATCTTCGCTGGCGCGAATCACCTTGATGACTTCGTCAATGACATTCAGCGCCTTGAGGCGACCCTCGAGGATGTGGTTGCGCTCCTTGGCCTTGTCGAGGCGGAACTGGCTGCGGCGAGTGATGACTTCGATTTGGTGGGCGACATAACCAGCGAGTGCATCCTTCAACGTGAGCGTGCGCGGCACCCCATCAACGAGCGCGACCATGTTGACCGGAAACTGGCTCTGCAACTGGGTGTTCTTGAACAGGTTGTTCATCACCACATTGGCGTTCGCGTCGCGCTTCAGGGTGATGATGAGGTTGGTCGTGCCGCCTGCCGAGTTGTCGTTGACATCGGCGATACCTTCGAGGCCGTCGCTGTCGACGAGCTCCTGAATGCGGGCGGCGATTGCCGAACAACTCGCCTGATACGGCAACTCTGACACGACGATGCGCATCTGACCGCGCTGGCCCTCTTCAATCGCCACCTTGGCGCGCATCTTGATGCTCCCCCGACCGGTCTTGTACGCCTCGGTCAACCCATCGCGACCGAGAATGAGCCCACCCGTCGGGAAATCAGGACCCTTCACGAATTTCATCAGATCTTTCACCGTTGCGTCGGGGTTGTCGATGAGATGCAGCGTCGCATCGATGATTTCACCCAGGTTGTGCGGTGGAATCGACGTCGCCATGCCGACGGCGATGCCTTGCGAGCCGTTCACGAGCAGGTTGGGGAATCGCGCCGGCAACACAGTGGGTTCTTCGGTGGTGCCGTCGTAGTTCGGCATCAAATCGACGGTGTTTTCCTCGATGTCGGCGAGCAACTGCATCGCCAACGGATGCAGACGCGCCTCGGTGTAGCGACTGGCGGCAGGACCGAAGTCGGGCGAGCCGTAGTTGCCGTGGAAATCGATCAGCGGGTGGCGCAGCGAAAACGGCTGGGCCATACGCACGAGAGCGTCGTAGATCGCCCCGTCGCCGTGCGGGTGATAGCGCGCCATGGTGTCGCCAGTGACGCGTGCGCATTTCACGTAAGGCCGGTCGGGGCGGAAGCCCTGCTGGTCCATGTCCCAGATGATGCGGCGGTGCACAGGTTTGAGGCCGTCGCGCACGTCGGGCAGGGCGCGCGACATGATCGTGGAAATCG
>CAYFNN010000151.1:0-3103 GCA_964344465.1 uncultured Bifidobacterium sp.
TGCAGCGCCGGCATCTGCAATCGGCCTTACTCGACGCTGTGGAGTAGTTCGTTCGGATACTGTCGGCATCATGCAGTCGAGTGAGACCGAAAGCCGAGAAGCGCAACTCGCGCGATGGAGCGAGACGCTGGCAGCCATCGCCCGTACGGGTCTTGCGTTCACCCAGAATCTCTATGAACGGGAGCGATACGAGGAAGTACTGCACGTTGCGGCAGACATAAAGGCCGTCATCGAAGAAGAACGTGGACTGCAACGAGAACGTGTGCACTTCGTGCAGGAGTGGATGGACAACATCGGCGAGGGAATTCCTGGCTATGTCACGCCAAAGGTCGCCATCGGTGCGATTGTTGGCAACGACAACGGAGAGATTCTTCTCGTGAAGCGACCGACGAGTGGCGTATGGCTGTATCCGACTGGTTGGGCCGACGTCGGATATTCAGCGGCAGAGGTGGTCGTCAAAGAAGTGCGCGAAGAGACCGGTATTGAGGCCGAGCCGGTGCAATTGCTCGGCATTGTTGATGGGCTGCGAATGGGTTTCACACGCTTCGGTATGTATCTCTTGTTGTTCCACTGTCGAGCAGTTGGTGGAGAACTCAACGCGCATCCACTGGAGACAGACGGCTGTGGGTGGTTTGGCCGTAACGCGCTACCAACCCCCACCGTTGGTGCCGAGTGGTGGGCTCAACGTGCATTCGCTGCAATCGATGGTGAGGCGTTCACCGCGAGTTTTGATACACCACGAAAGACTCCGTGGCGTACCGAGGTCTGAACTATTCGGGATTCTGCTCGCGCAGGAATCGCTCAACTTCGGTCACGAGTTCTGCGGCACTCGGATCCTGCTCGTCATCAAATTCCAACTGCAGCTGGTCGTCACTCACCTCGTCACTGAGGGGAACCCCCGAGTCGCTTGCTGACTCCAGTCGGGTGACATATTCGGAGAGATCTTCGTCTTCTTCCACCAGTGCGTTGACCTGCTCTTCGTAGCGTTCAATCAGGTTCAGCACGGCACCCACTGGTGCAGGCGTACCGATGATTTCGCATGTGCGACGCATGAGTGCAAGCGATGCTTTCGGTGACGGCACCTGCGAGGCGTAGGCCGGCACCGCCGCCCAGAGTGAAGCCGACGGTAGTCCACTTTGGGTGAGCTCGTCGTGCAGAACGCCGATGATTCCCGTGGGTCCCTCGTAACGAGAACGACGAAGGTTGTAGCGCTCAATCAACTCGCTGTCAGTTGCAGTTCCAATCAACTGAACTGGACGGCGATGCGCAACATCGGCAAGTAGTGCACCAAGCGTGAGAAACATGGTCGAACCAAAGTGCTCGGCGATCGATCGCAGATCATTAGAGAATCGGCGCCACTGCAAACTTGGTTCGGGGCCAAGTGACAGGATGATGTCGCCTCCGGCTCCATTCACGTGCCAAAGCGTTACCTTTGGCCAAACAATCTCTCGCTCCCCGCCATCACTCAAACGCACATGTGGACGTATCGTTGCGAAGTCGGTGTAGGGCTCCGGATCAATTTCCGCCAGGGGAGTTGCTCCCCAGCCTTCGATGAGGTGGCGTACCGCATTGGATGCAGCATCGGCCGCGTCGTTCCAACCCGTAAACGCACAGACAAAAGTGGGCTGCCGCAGCGAGGGTTTGGAAAGCCATCGCACCGTGCGAGAAGTCGACATCTCGCCGTGAACGCTACCTACTTCGATACGAGTACAGTTGTAGCGCGATGGTTCGAGTGCAGGTCGCACCAGCGTCTGAGGCGAGCGCCGAATTGCTTGCGGCGTTTCACCGCTTGATTCCACAGCTCTCGTCTTCAAGTGTGCCGATTTCCGCAAATCAGCTGGCAGAGATGATTGCGGCAGAATCAACCACCGTTTTTGTGGCAACTCGGGCGCAGGAGATTGTCGGATTGTTGACACTTGTCGTCTTCCGCATTCCCACCGGTATGCGCGCGTGGATTGAAGATGTCGTGGTTGACGAATCGGCGCGAGGTGCAGGAGTTGGCGAGTCGCTCAATCGTGCCGCACTTGACGAAGCGCGTCGCAAAGGTGCAAAAACCGTTGATCTCACCTCGCGACCGTCACGTGCCGCCGCGAATCGCCTGTATCAGCGGCTCGGGTTCGTGGCGCGCGAGACGAACGTATATCGATACGAGCTGTAGGGGTATTCAGCGTGCCGATTCTCACGGTGTTTCGCAGTCGGTTAAAGCCCGGTGTGAAAACCGAATATGACGCTTTGGCCCACGAGATGTCGATGCTTGCCGAGGGCATGCCGGGTTTCGTGTCCGAAAAGACCTTCACTTCCGCCGATGGTGAACGGGTCACCATCGTGATCTTTGACGATCGGAACTCACATCTGGCATGGAGAGACCATCCCCGACATCGCAGTGCACAAGAGGCGGGTCGAACCTTGCTGTACGCCGAATATCACGTGTACAGCGCTGAAGTCGACTACGAATACTCATTCTCCGATGGTGTTGTTCACTGATCCTGAGTTGACCGAAATTGCACCGGGAGCGGTGCTGATACGGAATGCGATTGGGGATCTCGATGAGCAAC
The DNA here is from genome assembly GCA_964344465.1 of uncultured Bifidobacterium sp. Lineage (GTDB taxonomy): Bacteria > Actinomycetota > Acidimicrobiia > Acidimicrobiales > Ilumatobacteraceae > F1-60-MAGs027. Next base: position 2,556 of record CAYFNN010000151.1, read on the forward strand.
TTTTGCGCGAAGTGTCACACCTCGCAGCGGTAGCACCATTTCGACGGGTCATAACGCCAACGGGCAAAGCGATGTCGGTGGAGATGACGAACTGTGGAGCAGTGGGTTGGATCTCGGACCGGAGCGGTTATCGATATGAGGAAAATGACCCGATTTCAGGTCGGAGTTGGCCATCAATGCCAGATGTCTTCTGTAACACGGCAACGCAGCTTGCTGCTCGCGCTGGATATCCCGCGTACTCCCCGGATACTTGCCTGATCAACAAGTATTCCGTCGGCAGCAAGATGGGCATGCATCAGGACCGTGATGAGCGGGACTTCCGTCAACCAATCGTCTCGGTGTCACTCGGTCTCCCGATCATGTTCAAATTCGGCGGAACATCACGAACGGGGCCGTCGGTGAAAGTCCGATTGACACATGGCGATGTGATTGTCTTCGGCGGTGTCGGCCGTCTCGCCTTTCATGGGGTCGGAACCCTACGCGCCGGAAGTCACCCACTCACTGGCGCCTGCCGGTACAACCTCACCTTCCGAGTTGCGCGGTAGGGA
>CAYFNN010000152.1:0-3100 GCA_964344465.1 uncultured Bifidobacterium sp.
GCCGACGACATCCTGCAGGCAGTGCGCAACTTCACACGTAACTAGCGCGCACGGCTGCATTTTCCACCCTCGCAGTCTGCCGAAGAAAGCGATGTCGCCGTCGCGCCGTGCGCGCTAGTTACGTGTGAAGTTGCGCACTGCCTGCAGGATGTCGTCGGCGAGATGCGGCTGGCACACGAGCAAGTCGGGCAGCCAAGTGTCGCGTTCGTTGTAGACGAGTGGGCTGCCGTCAATGCGACTGGTGTGCAAACCCGCTGCTCGGGCAACGGCAATGGGCGCGGCGGAGTCCCACTGGTATTGCCCGCCGGCGTGCAGGTACACATCGACGTTGCCGAGCACCACGGCCATCGTCTTGGCGCCTGCCGAGCCGAGACGCACACCGTCGAAACCGAGTTCTTGGGCGACGGCCGCGGCGACTGCCGGCGTACGCGAACGCGACACCACCATCAGCGGAGTGCGGTCTTGTCGCGCCGGCGGTTGTGGCGCGGGCGACGTGCTGAGCGTGAGACTCAGACTTGGCAGGGCGACGGCGCCAGCGGTGAGTTCGCCCTGCGAGCCTGAACTGCGTTGCCAGAGCGCGATGTGCACGGCCCAGTCATCGCGGTCGCCCTCGCCGAACTCTGAGGTGCCGTCCAATGGGTCGACGATCCACACACGCTCGGCGCTCAGACGCCGCGCATCGTCGGCCCCTTCTTCGGAGAGCACGGCATCGTCTGGCCGCACGCGGTGCAGTGTGTCGACGATGAAGCGGTGGGCGAGTGCGTCGCCGGCATCCATCATGTACCACGGCGAAGCATCTTCCTGCAGCATGCGTTCGCGCAACTCAACCAGGCGCTCGCCGGTCTCTCGAGCGAGTTGTGTCGCGAGCTCGGCGTCGGTCAGCGAAGCGGCGATCATTCGGGAGTACGACGCCCGAGTGTGATGGCGCGTCGCACGAGGTCACGCACGGCGGTTTCGTCGGCACCTGAGTCGACGACGCGACGAATTCCGTGCTCGAGAATTTCGGCGTCGGCTTCGTCGAACTCGACGGTGCGGCGCACCGTGGTGACGGTGCTCACGGCAAGCAAGACGAGTGCCGCCATCGCCGAGACGATTCCTGCGGCGAGCACGGCTTCGATGTTGTTGTCGGCGAGCGACGCCACGATCATGCCCGCGATACCCCCGACGAAGCACAGCACACAGACGGTACGAATCGCGCGGACAGAGGTTTGCGACGTGCTCATTTGCGCACGAGCGGCTTGTAGCGCAGTCGCTTGGGCTGCTCGGCATCGACACCGAGTTCCTTGCGGCGCCACGCTTCATAGTCCTGGAAATTGCCCTCGAACCAGCGCACTTGGCTGTTGCCTTCGAACGCCAGCACATGCGTGGCGATTCGGTCGAGGAACCAACGGTCGTGGCTGATCACCACGGCACAACCCGGGAAGGCTTCAAGGGCCGATTCGAGGGCGCGCAGCGTGTCGACATCGAGGTCGTTGGTTGGTTCATCCAAGAGCAGCACGTTGCCGCCGCTCTTCAACAACTTGGCGAGGTGCACACGGTTGCGTTCGCCACCTGAGAGCTCGCCGACCTTCTTCTGTTGATCGCTGCCTTTGAAATTGAAACTCGCCACGTAGGCGCGACCGTGAATCTCGCGACCGCCCACCTTGAGCGTGTCTGCACCACCAGTGATCTCTTCGTACACGGTGCTCTCGGCGTTGAGTGAATCTCGACTTTGATCGACATAACTCAATTGCACCGTCTCGCCGACCGTGACGGTTCCCGAGTCGGGCTGTTCTTGACCGGTCAACATGCGAAAGAGGGTGGTTTTACCCGCACCGTTGGCGCCGATGATGCCGACGATGCCCGCGGGTGGCAGTGAGAACGAGAGGTTCTCGATCAGCAGTCGGTCGCCGTACCCCTTGTTGAGATTCTCCACTTTGATGACGGTGTCGCCCAAGCGCTTGCCGGCGGGAATCGTGATCTCCAACTTGTCGGGGCCGCGTTCGGCGGCCTGCGCTTCGGCATGCAACTTTTCGTAGGCCGACAGTCTGGCTTTGCCTTTGGCTTGGCGGGCCTTGGGTGCCATGCGTACCCATTCGAGCTCGCGCTGCAAGGTGCGCCGACGCACCTCGTTCGATTTTTCTTCCTGGGCGAGACGTTCTTGTTTCTGTTCGAGCCAACTCGAGTAATTGCCCGAAAACGGGATACCGCGGCCACGGTCGAGCTCGAGAATCCACTTCGCGACGTTGTCCAAGAAATATCGGTCGTGGGTGATTGCAATCACCGTGCCGGAGTATTCCTGCAGGAAACGCTCGAGCCAGTCGACACTCTCGGCGTCGAGGTGGTTCGTGGGTTCGTCGAGCAACAACAAATCGGGTCGCGAGAGCAGCAACCGGCACAGCGCCACACGGCGACGCTCACCACCCGACAGCTTGGTGACGTCGGCATCGTTCGGCGGGCAACGCAATGCATCCATCGCGATTTCTACGTTGCGCTCAAGGCTCCATGCGTCGGCAGCGGCGATTTTGGCTTCAAGTTCGGCTTGACGTGCGCCGACCTTTTCGAAGTCGGCATCGGGCTCGCCCCACATTGCAGTGACCTTTTCGTAGTCGGCCAACAAGTCACGAATCGGTGCGACACCATCCATCACATTGCCGAGCACGTCTTTCTGTGCGTCCAGTTGCGGCTCTTGGGCCAAGAGCCCAACGCTGAATCCCGGTGTGAGCCGCGCCTCACCCGAGTAACCGTCGTCGAGGCCCGCCATGATCTTGAGCAGGCTCGACTTGCCGCTGCCGTTGGCCCCGAGCACGCCGATCTTGGCACCCGGATAGAACGAGAGCGAGATGTCGGCCAACACCTGGCGGTCGGGCGGGTAGAAGCGCCCGAGTTTGTAGCAGGTGTAGATGAATTCGGCAGTCATCGCCGTACAACCTAGTTTCCGCTACCTTCGATGGGCGAGCGACATTCGTCGTTCGTACCACGCAACTTGACTGGGAGGTCACGGTGGAACTGTTCTCGGGGGACTACTTCCTTAATTTCTTCATGCGCTACCTGCACGTGTTGGTGGGCATCGCTTGGATCGGACTGCTCTACTACTTCAACCTTGTGCAGGTGCCCGCAC
>CAYFNN010000153.1:0-3050 GCA_964344465.1 uncultured Bifidobacterium sp.
GAGCCGGTTTCGCACTGCGCTTTGGCCGAGCCGGTTTCGCGCTGCGCTTCGGCCGAGCACCGCGAGCGGGCTTGCTTCGGGTGGTCTTCGCGCGTTGCACGCGCACCACGGTAATCTTTCGCCGTGTCGCGAATGGAAATCTCGCGCATCAATCGTGGTTGGGTGATGCGCAGCCACGATCACCTCTCGCAGGCCGAGTTTGATGCCGCCATCGAAAACATCACTGCGCGTGGTGGTGGATCAGTGCGCTGGTTCGTATGTGAGCCGACGCACGACGAGCAGCGCTTTGCTGCAACGCATGGTCTGACTCTCGATGCCCCGTTGCTTCACATGCGTTGCGACTTGCCGCTCGCGGCACAACATCGCACGCCCGACGGCTTTGTCACTCGGCCGTTTCGACCCGGCGTTGACAATGAAGAATGGCTCGCCGTGAATGCCCGCGCATTCGCCGATCACCCCGAACAGGGCGACTGGAATCGTGACGTTCTCGCCACTCGACTCGCCGAGCAGTGGTTTGATGCCGATGGTTTCTTGCTCTACGAAATAGATGGACGCATTGCCGGCTACTGCTGGACCAAAACCCACCGCACGATTCCACCAAGCGGTGAGATCTATGTGATCGGCGTCGACCCCGCGCACCACGGCAAGGGTCTCGGGCGCGCCCTCACGATTGCAGGCTTCGAGCGGCTTGCGTCACTAGGTCTGCGCAACGGCATGCTCTACGTCGCGGGCGACAATCATGCGGCCATCGCCTTGTATGAATCACTCGGCATGCGCGTGGTGCACCGCGACGAGGTCTTCGTCGGCTCGGTGCCGGCACGTCTCGCCTAGCCGAGCATCGGTCGAAGCTTCGCCAATAGTCTCGCTGCATGGCTCAAACACCTGCACTGCCCCGTTGGAGCGTCGCTGACGTACACGAATCGTTCGACGCTCGCTCGTTCGTCGACTCGATGGAGCGCCTCGGCGCCGATGTTGGTCGTCTTGCTGCGTTGTTCGACGAACACGACATTCGTGGTGTCGCCGCTCGCACGCCATCTGCAGAAGATGGTGCCGCTGCCGATGCGGTGATCACTGCGTTCAATGCAGTCGCCGAAGCGAACAACATTCTCGGTGCATACGTGTATGCCACCGTAAGCACCGACACCCGTCACGAACGGGCGCAAGGTTTGCTCTCTGAACTCGAAGTGATGGATGCAAAACTGTCTCCGCTGGTGGCCCGACTCGCAGAGTGGGTGTCTTCGCTCGGTGCCGATGGACTGTCTCAGGTGAGCGAACAGGCCCGCGAACATCTCGGCCCGTTGCGTCGCCTGCAGGCGCGAGCCGAGCACCAAATGTCAGAGAGCGAAGAGAATCTCTACGCCGAACTTTCGACAACTGGCTCGTCGGCGTGGGGTCGCCTGCAAGGAGACGTCACGTCACAGCTGAAGACCCGTGTCGAACTGCCCGACGGTGCGAAAGATCTCCCGATGGCCGCCGTGCGTGGTCTCGCAAGCAATCCCGACGTACGTGTACGCAAGGCGGCCTACGAAGCAGAAATGCAGGCGTGGCCGACGATTGGCGTGGCCTGCGCGGCCGCAATGAATGCGATCAAGGGCGAGGCCAACGCGGTGAACCGTCGTCGCCACTGGGCTTCGCCACTCGATGCCTCGCTCTATGCCAACAGTGTGAGTCGCCCGACGTTCGATGCGATGCAGGCCGCCGTGCATGCGTCGCTGCCCGATTTCCGCCGTTGGCTGCGCGTGAAAGGCCAACTGAACGGCGATACCAATGGCATCTCGTGGTGGAATTTGCTCGCACCGCTGTCGTTTGCCCCGAGCAACATTTCATGGGATGAAGGCGTCTCGCTCGTACGCGGAGCATTCAGTGCCTACAGCGACCAGCTCGCCGGCCTGGTCGATCGTTCACTCGACGAGAAGTGGATCGACGCCGAACCACGCGAGGGCAAGGTGGGTGGCGCGTTCTGCATGTCGTTCGTCGGTGATCGCTCGCTGGTGTTGCTCAACTGGAGCGGCAGCGTCGATTCGGCACAAACCACCGCGCACGAACTCGGCCACGCGTACCACAACACGCAACTTGCACACCGCACGCCGATGCAACGCAATTTGCCGATGGCGCTCGCCGAGACTGCGAGCATCTTCTGCGAAACCCTCGTGGTCGAAGAGGGTCTCTCGCGGTTGAAGGGTGATGAGCGCCTCGCATTGCTCGACGTCGATTTGCAGGGTGCTGCTCAGGTCGTGGTCGACATTCACAGCCGCTTCCTCTTCGAATCAGAGGTGTTTGCCCGACGGCAAAAGCGCACCCTCGGTGTGAGCGAGTTCAACGAGTTGATGCGCGAGTCGCAAGACCGCGCGTACGGCGATGGCATCGACCAGAAGACCGCCCACCCGTACATGTGGATTCTCAAGCCGCACTACTACGGCAGCCACTTCTACAACTGGCCATATACCTACGGACTCTTGTTCGGCTTGGGTTTGTATGCGCAGTATCAGCGCGACCCCGAGAAGTTCCGCAATGGCTACGACAATTTGCTGTCGCGAGCCGGCATGGATTCTGCCGAGCAGCTCGGTGCGTCATTTGGTCTTGACGTAACGAAGGAAGACTTCTGGACTGCCTCGCTCGACGTCTTGCGTGCCCGCATGCGTGACTACGAGCAGCTCGCTGCGCCACACTTGAAGCGGTGACAACGACGCTCTACGACGCCACTCGCGACGACCTCGCGGGGTTGTTGGCAGGCGAACCGTCGTATCGCATCGAGCAAACCTGGAAGGGTTTGTACGAGTCGTTCGCTGAACCGGCGAACATCACCACACTGTCGGCGGCGTTGCGCGCGAAACTCGGCGAGGCGCTGCCCACTGCACTGGTACCGGTGCGCGAAAGTGTCAGCGATAAGGGCGACACAGTCAAGTTCTTGTGGCGCCTTGCAGACGGCAATCACCCAATTGAAACCGTGCTCATGCACTACGCCGATCGCGCCACAGTGTGCGTGAGCACACAGGCCGGGTGCGCAATGGCCTGTGGGTTCTGCGCCACTGGCCAAGCAGGGTTCAATC
>CAYFNN010000154.1:0-3048 GCA_964344465.1 uncultured Bifidobacterium sp.
CCAGAGGAGCCGGCCGCGGGTGGTCACGACCACGACCACGGCATGGACGACTACTGACCGAACTGCTCTACCTCCGCGACGCGTATCTCGCGTCGTTCGCAGCCCGAGTCGTTGATCGCCGCGACAACGCGGTGGCCCTTGACTGCACCGCGTTTTATCCGACGGGTGGTGGCCAGGCCCACGACACGGGAACTTTGTCTGTGCAGGATTCCCCGGCAGGGGCCCCGACAGCCATGCCCGTAATCGAGGTCCGCAAAGAGGGCGATGTCGTGTGGCACACGGTGTCGGGCGTCGCGCCCGCAGTTGGCAGTGCGGTGCGAGGTGAACTGGACTGGACGCGCCGCCACCAACTGATGCGCACGCATACGGCGCTGCACATTTTGTGTGGGGTGATCTGGAATGAATGGCATGTACCAGTGACAGGTGGGAACATGGAACCACTGTCTGCGCGAATGGATTTTGAATTTGACCCCCTACCGGAGGGGTTTTCTTCGCGAGTTGAACGACTCGTCAACGACGCCATCCAGCACGACTATCCGATTGAGGTGTCGTTCTTGCCGCGCGACACCGCGCTTGCTGATGCCGACCTCATTCGTACGAAGGTGTCATTGATTCCAGAAAGTGTGCGGGAGATCCGGGTCGTCGACATCGTGGGGCTCGACAAACAAGCTGATGGGGGTACTCATGTGCGCTCGACCAAAGAAGTCGGTACGTTTCGGGTCGTGAAGACCGAGAGCAAGGGTAAGGGCAACAAGCGTCTCCGCGTCGAGATCGCTTAGTCATGTCTCTGCGGGTCGAGCCGCCCAGTGAGGCCCCGTGGCAGATACTCGCCGACGAGGTTGATGCCTCGCTCCTCCACATATTTGCCAATGCGGTCAACCAGGGTGCGCCGCGCGGTCGAGTGGCGTTGCTGGCAGTCGGAGGGTACGGTCGACGTGAACTCGCCCCGTTTAGCGATCTTGACGTCCTGTTGGTGCATTCGCGTCGCGAAGTCTCCAGTGACTTCGTCAATTCGTTGTGGTATCCGCTGTGGGATCAGGGCTTCAAGGTTGGGCACGCAGTGCGCACTCCAAAGCAGACACTGGCAATGATTCGTGATGATATGGACACGGCAACGGCGCTCGTAACGGCACGTGTGGTTGCAGGTGATGTTGAGTTCGGCAGCACCGTTATTAAAAAGTGTCGAGGACAACTTCGGCGAGCCGGTCGACGTTGGGTTCGTGACTTACATATGCGGGTGCTGCAACGCCATCAAGAGTTTGGCGAAGTTGCGTTTCTACTTGAGCCGAATCTCAAAGAAGGTCTCGGTGGGCTACGTGACATTCACGCCTTGTGGTGGGCAAATGCCGTCGGGTTTGCGTTGACCGATGCCGACCTGCGAGTGCTCGACGAATGCAATCGAGTGCTCATGCGGGTGCGTCACGCGCTGCACCGCACTACGGGGCGACCGGGTGACGTGTTGCACCTGCAAGACCAGGCGCCTGTGGCGCACATGGCTGGTTTTCGCGATGATGATGCGCTCATGGCGGCCATCGCCGAGGCAAGCACGAGAGTGATGTGGATTGCCGACCAGACGTGGGCACGACTAGATCCCCCTGCTGATCGCTCGGCAACACCATTACCGCTCGCACCCGGGGTAGCGCTCATTGATGGTGAAGTGCACCTGGCTGACGAAGTTGACCCGTCCACCGACCCAACACTCACACTGCGTGTGGCGACGGCCGCAGCTCGTCGTCGCGTACGAATCAATAGAGACTCGCTCGACCGGCTCGGTCGCTTCGCTGGGGCGTTGCCCGACCCGTGGCCGGCTGGTGCAAGTGACGACCTCGTGGCGTTCTTGCTCGAGGGGGAGCGGGCGATTCCCGTTTGGGAGACACTCGACGCCCGTGACTTGATTGTGCGCATCTTGCCAGAGTGGCAACCCGTGCGCTGCCGACCGCAGCGCAATGCTTTTCATCGATATACCGTCGATCGACATTTATGGCAGACGGCGGCAAATGCTGCTCACTTTGCCGATCGTGTGGCGCGACCTGATTTGTTGGTGCTCGGTGCACTCTTCCATGACTTGGGGAAGGGGTATCCAGGCGATCACTCCGATGCCGGTATCGAGTTGTTCTCGCGAATTGGTCCGCGAATGGGTCTGACACCACAAGATGTGCAAGTGGTCAACACTCTGATTAGACACCACCTGTTGTTGCCCGATGTCGCAACACGCCGAGACTTGTCAGATGAGGCAACGATTCGCAATGTGGCTGACCAAGTAGGTGAGCTTCAAACTTTGGATCTTCTCGAGGCGCTCACCGAAGCAGATGCCTTGGCAACGGGACCAACGGCGTGGGGTGACTGGAAGAAGGAACTCGTCGGCACGCTGGTGGCACGCGTGCGACAGGTGCTCACGATTGGGACTACCCCTGAGATTCCTTGGCGACTTTTCCCCGATGCCGACACCCTGGCATTAATGGCGAGGGGAATCCGCGTTTTTCAAGCAACTGACGCCACACTCACCGTGGTAGCCCCCGACCAGCCAGGGATGTTTTCGTCTGTGGCCGGCGTCCTGTCGGTGCACGGACTCAACATTCTCAGCGCCGAAGCCCACAGTGATGAACAAGGAATGGCGGCGTCACAATTCCATCTACGTTCCGTTCCCATCAACGGCTGGTCGCAGGTAACAGCTGACCTTGCTGCCGCATTTGACGATGAGTTCGACATCGACTCACGAATACGTGAGCGGGTCAAGACATACGGCGAGCGGCGCCGCGAGTCGGCCTTGGGGCCACAATCTCCAGAAATTCGCTTCGATGACGCAGCTTCCTCAAACGCCACGGTGGTCGAAGTGCACGCCCCTGACCGCGTCGGACTGCTCTGGGCAATTACGAAGGTAATTGCCGAACATCGCCTGGACATTCGGCATGCACGAATTTCTACCTTGGGCGACAACGTCGTAGACGTGTTTTATGTCTGCAGTGAAAACGGCGGCAAATTGACAGATTCTCTGCAGCGCCGGCATCTGCAATCGGCCTTACTCGACGCTGTGGAGTAGTTCGTTCG
>CAYFNN010000155.1:0-3025 GCA_964344465.1 uncultured Bifidobacterium sp.
GCATTCGGCGCCGGATCGTTGATCACATATACGCGCGGCTTGGGCACACCGCCGGCGATGCACAATCCCTCCACGAGGTTGTGCAGACGTTTGTAGACCACCGGATCTGCCGGCACGGCACGACTCACGCGGAGAGCGATGGCGTCAGACTTCCAGTAACTGACGAAGGCCATCACGGCGGAAATCACCACAGCCACAACGGTGCCGACGGTGCCGTTGCCGACGAGTACACCAACGGCCATGCCGACAAGCACGAGCACGACGACGAAGCCCGCAAGCAGCGCCACTGAACGGCGCTTGTTGGCGGCGATGAGGTCGTTCAGAACTTGACCACCGGCGGATTCGCCGCGGCGGCCTCGGCCTCGAAGTATTCGCGGTCAGCGAAATTGAACGACTTGGCGAAGATGACCCCGGGGAACGATTGGGTGGTGTTGTTATAACGCTCAACCGCATCGTTGTAGAACTGTCGTGCGTAGGCAACACGGCTCTCGGTGTTCTGCAGCTCTTCTTGCAGTGAGAGAAAGTTCGTGTTGGCTTTCAAGTCTGGATACGCCTCAGAGAGCGCAAACAGCTGGCGCAGGGCGCCCGAGAGGCCCTGATCTGCCGCGCCTTGAGCGGCTGGCGTCGGCGCAGCCGACATGGCCTTGGCACGGGCATCGATCACCGCGGATAAAGCGCCTTTTTCAAAATTGGCGTAGCCCTTGACGGTTTCCACGAGGTTCGGAATCAGATCAAGTCGCCGCTTGAGTTGCACATCGATCTGTGACCAGGCGTTGTCTACTTCATTGCGACGACTGACGAGACGGTTGTAGGAAAACACCACCCAGACCGCCAGCAGGGCCACCACAATCAGCACAATCCACAATGCGCTCATGGCCGAAAGGCTACTCGTCGTTGTTCTTGTCACCGCTCACTCGCTCGCGCAGTTGCTGTGACTTGTCACGCAGCGCGGTGACGGTGTCGGTGACGGTTTCCGATACGGCGTCGACGACGCTCTGTGAGAACTTGGCGAGACGCGGCCGACGCAAGAGCCGCTCTTCGAAGTAGCGCACGGCGGCACTCGGGCGCACCACGATGCGCTCATCGGCCTCGGCCTGCAACACCTCGCGATAAATCTGCTCATAACGCCTGGCGAGCGACGTCATCGACAATTCGTGGGCACGAGCGGTGCCACGGGCCACGAGTCGCGACGCGTACACGCCATCAACCGCGACCCGCTGCAGTGCGGCTGCGAGTGATACCGAATCTCCCGGAGGTACCAGCACGCCGTTCACGTCGTTCGTCACGACCGTGCGATAGCCGTCGATGTCGCCAGCGACCACCGGCGTACTGGCAGCCATCGCCTCGAGCAGCACGAGACCGAACGACTCTCCGCGCACCGACGGCGCACAGAACACCGTGCAACGCGCCAGTCGGTCGAGCTTGTCCGGCTCACTGATCTGCCCGAGCCACTCGATGCGCGATGCGACTCGGCGGTCGGCGGAATACTTGGCACGCAGTTCGCCGATTTTCGGACCATCCGAGGCAATCCAGAGTCGAAACTCATCAGGCATCAGGTGAAATGCGTCGAGCAACACCTCGAGACCCTTGCGGGGCTCGTGGCGTCCGCAGAAAAAAATCGTCGGTTGAGACTCGCGCACCACGCCTGGTCGCTGGTAGGTCTCGACATCGATGCCGTTGTAGAGCACCTCGTAGTCGCCGGCCAAGTGTGCTGCGGCCATGTCGCGTGCCGCCGTCGACACCGCGACTCGATGATCGAGATGTGTGGCGAGCCATTCCACTCCTTTGCGCACGCGGCGATACCACGCAATATCGCCCGATGAATGAAACGTGCCGACCATCGGTGCCAAGCGCAGCATCAGTGCCGTGACTGTGGGGCCAGGAGCCAGGGGCTCGTGCAAGTGCAGGATGTCGAATGCTTCATCGTTGAGTGCCCGTAGCGTGCGCAACGCCGCCGAAGGGTCGGGCGCTATCGGCACCATCGACCCATTGGCAGCCGTCGGCAGGCTGTTACCCAGTGGAGTTATGAACGGCTCCGGCGGCGGACCATCGCAAGGGCCAAGCACGCGCACCTCATGGCCGAGGCGACGCAACTCGCGAGCGAGGCCGAGCACCTGGTGCTGCACTCCCCCGGGAATCGTGAGGCTGTACGGGCTGATCATGGCGATGCGCAGCATGTTGCGACGCGCGAGCGCCAACTCGGCGAGATCCACCCCCTCAACGGTACGGTGGGCTGCGCGATGACCGACGTCCGACCCGCAATCTCGCTCGTGGCATCGCCGACTCGGCGCGGTGGCGTGCTGCAACTCGCCGCGGATGCCGAACGACACGGCTTCACCCACGTTGCGTGTCCGAGTCTTGGTGCCGCGATGCCATTGTGCACTTCGCTGGCACACACCACCACCACGCTGAAGTACTTCACGTCGATTCAACCCATCTATCTCGCCCATGCAGTGGAGGCCGGCAACACCGCCGCGCACATTCACGAAATTTCAGGCGGACGTTTCGCGTTCGGCATCGGGGTGAGTCATGGTCCAGTAACGCAACGTCTCGGAGTGGAGACCGGCAAACCTCTCGCAGACATTCGCGGTTACGTAGCAGCCATGCGCGCCAACGAAAAGTTCGGGGGTGCGTTGCCACCGATCTATCTGGCAACCTTGCGCGACAAGATGCTCGATCTTGCGGTGGAGATTGCCGACGGAGCGTTGTGGGCAAATGCCTCGCTGCGCGGCATTCCTCGTCAGGTCGGGCGAATCGCCCCCGAGAAGCGTGCAACGTTCTTTATGGCCAACATGATTCCTACGGTGGTGAGCGACGACATCGAGGCTGCACGTGCGGTCAACCGACGCACACTCGTGATGTACGCGACTCTGCCCAACTATCGCAACTACTGGCGTGATGCCGGGCATGAGTCGCAGGTCGAGGCGTTCGAGCAGGTGCTGAAGTCGGCACCACGCGACCGACTCGGCGACGAACTCACCGCCGTGATGCGTGACGAGTGGCTGGATGACTGCACCATCTCGGG
>CAYFNN010000156.1:0-3023 GCA_964344465.1 uncultured Bifidobacterium sp.
AGTAGTCGTCCATGCCGTGGTCGTGGTCGTGACCACCCGCGGCCGGCTCCTCTGGCTTGTCGGCAATGACGGCCTCGGTCGTGAGGAAGAGTGCCGCGATCGAAGCCGCGTTCTGCAGGGCCGAACGTGTCACTTTCGCTGCATCAATTACCCCAAGTTTGATGAGGTCCTCATACTCACCAGTTGCAGCATTGAGGCCCTCAGCGCCCTTCAGGCTCTTGACTCGTTCAACGACAACGCCACCTTCGAGGCCGGCATTCTCGGCAATCTGCTTCAGCGGGGCTTCGAGTGATCGAGCCACCATGCGCGCCCCGGTCGCCTCGTCTCCGGACAATGAATCGACGGTCTTTTGCACTGCGGCTTGCGCGCGTAGCAGCGCTACGCCGCCACCAGGCACCACACCTTCTTCAATTGCGGCCTTGGTGGTACTCACCGCGTCTTCGATACGATGCTTCTTTTCCTTGAGTTCGACCTCGGTTGCCGCTCCAACTTTCAGCACCGCGACTCCACCCGACAGCTTGGCGAGGCGTTCTTGCAGCTTCTCGCGGTCATAGTCGCTGTCGGTGTTGTCGATCTCAGTCTTAATCTGATTGATGCGGCCATTGATGTCGGCTTCGTCGCCGGCACCTTCGATGATCGTGGTCTCGTCTTTCGTGATGACAACTTTTTTCGCCCGACCGAGCAGGTCGAGCGTGGCGGCATCAAGCTTCAGGCCGACTTCCTCACTGATGACTTGACCTCTGGTGAGAATGGCCATGTCTTGCAACATCGCCTTGCGACGGTCGCCGAAACCCGGCGCTTTCACTGCGACGCTCTTGAATGTGCCGCGAATCTTGTTCACGACGAGCGTGGCGAGTGCCTCGCCTTCGACGTCTTCGGCGATGATTACCAGCGGCTTGCCTGACTGCATCACCTTCTCGAGCACCGGCAACATGTCTCGAACGGCTGCAATCTTGGTACCGACGAACAAGATATAGGCGTCTTCGAGCACCGCCTCCATGCGGTCGGTATCGGTCACGAAATACGGCGAGATATATCCCTTGTCGAACCTCATGCCTTCGACGAGATCCATCTCAATGCCGAAAGTTTGGCTCTCTTCAACGGTGATGACGCCGTCTTTACCGACTTTGTCGATGGCTTCAGAGATTCGTGCGCCAATTTCGGTATCGGCAGCTGAGATTGCAGCCACTTGGGCAATTTGCGACTTGCTGTCAACTTCCTTGGCAAGCGCCTTCACGCTTGCGACAGCGGCTTCAACAGCTGCCTCTATGCCTTTTTTCAGGCTCATCGGGTTGGCACCTGCAGCCACGTTGCGCAGACCCTCGCGAACCATCGCCCACGCGAGCACGGTCGCAGTGGTGGTGCCGTCACCGGCAACGTCGTCGGTCTTCTTCGCAACTTCCTTCACCAACTCGGCACCAATTCGCTCGTAGGGGTCTTCGAGTTCGATTTCCTTGGCAATCGAGACACCGTCATTGGTAATCGTGGGAGCTCCCCACTTCTTGTCAAGCACAACATTGCGGCCCTTGGGTCCGAGGGTGACTCGTACGGCGTCGGCCAACTGGTTCATGCCGTTCTCCAGACCGCGGCGGGCGGCTTCATCAAAGAGGATGATCTTGGGCATCGGAAGCTCCTTTGGATAATGCGTTACGCCAGGCCAGGCAGCGAGGCGTTAGCACTCTACCGACGAGACTGCTAACCGCCTACGGGGTGGCCAATCACATGCCGATGATGGGTCGCAGCACCACGTCGGTACGGGTATCGGTGGCCCCATGTTTATGCAGCCAATGCAAGAAGTCGTCCAAACCCTGCGTGCCATCACATGCAACCATCACTTTCACGTCTGGTACGCCCGTGACATGTGCCGCCCATACGACATCATCGCGACGCCGCAGCGCATCGTCGAACTTGGCCGTGGTAGTGATGCGCGCATCAACGATCGCCGTCAATGAGCGTCCAATCAGACGCTGGTCGATCACAGTGGTGAAGCGATTGATAACTCCACGACGCAATAGTCGCCGCACGCGGTCGGCCGCAGCGTTAGCTGAGAGACCCACCCGCTCACCAAGCGTTTGCCAAGGAATTCTGGCGTCGTTCTTGAGAACACTGAGAATTTCACGGTCAACAGCATCTAAAGCAACGGTTTTCTCAGTCATAAACCGATTCTAGACGCTAAATCCGCGGTTTTCGCAGCGTCAACAGCGCCACACTGAATTCATGCCAGCAACCACTCAGCATGCTTCATCTCGCCCGTTGCTCAGTACACCAGCTATCACGCTCATATCCGGATATTTCACGGGTCACGTTCCCCCGACACCACACGATCATTCACATGATGACGCGTGCCCAACCGCAACACGAGTGCTCCTGCGATTCGCAGATGACATTGGACGTGCCGTCGGGTACGACCGCGAGCAATTCGGTCGCTTGGTACAAGATATCTTCCCGATGCGCGCCAGTGAGACCGACCAGGTGTCGACGTCTTCAAAGATCATGCTGGGGAGCCATACGGAAACTGCCTTCCACCCGCATCGTCCGCGTTATGTGGTGCTGTTGTGCTTGCGCGGCGACGTGAACGCAGCAACGACGTACGCCGACATCAACGAGGCTGTTGCCCACCTTGATGCCGAACACCTCGCTGTGTTACAGACTGATGAGTTCTTCACGTCGGTGGATCCCAGCTTCATGACCCACGGCGAACCAGATGCATTCGTCACCGTTCAACCGTTGACGTTTCGTGAAGGACATTGGGTACTGGTGTACGACGAGCTTCTCATGAAGGCCACCACCCCGCGTGCCGAGGTGGCACTCGAACACCTGCACCGTGCCCTGAAGACCGTCACTCGCCAGGTGGTGCTGAGCGATGGTGACATGCTGGTCATCGACAACGAACGCGCCGTGCACGGACGCACTCCGTTCGTGCCGCGCTACGACGGCACCGATCGTTGGCTAAAGCGGGCGCTCGTTGTGCGCGAATTGCCGCGCGACGCTGCGTGCGGTCGAGTGATTCAGACCCGTTTGTA
>CAYFNN010000157.1:0-2917 GCA_964344465.1 uncultured Bifidobacterium sp.
CCTCACATGGCGTTAGTGCTGAAGCAGTATTACCTCGCCTGCCTCTCGCACGCGTCGTATCTGGTCGGCGACACCGCGAGTGGGCGAGCGGTAGTGGTTGATCCGCAGCGGGACGTGTCGCAGTATCTCGCCGATGCCAGTGACTTGGGCCTGCGCATCGAGTTGATTATCGAGTCGCACTTTCATGCCGACTTTCTCAGCGGCCATCTCGAACTTGCCTCCGCAACCGGTGCCCGCATCGGCTACGGCTCGGCGGCAGCGGGCCTCACAGATTTTCCGATCGAAGCCTTGACTGACGGGCAACAGCTCGACTTGGGCGGCGTGCGCCTTGAGGTGCTCGAGACACCCGGGCATACGCCCGAGTCAATCTGCATCGTGGTGTACGAACGAGAAACCACCGAACCAACTGCGGTGCTCACTGGCGACACGCTGTTCATCGGCGATGTCGGTCGACCCGACCTTCTGTCGGCGTTCGGGCGCACGCAAGACGAGATGGCGCGCAG
Organism: uncultured Bifidobacterium sp.; assembly: GCA_964344465.1. GTDB lineage: Bacteria > Actinomycetota > Acidimicrobiia > Acidimicrobiales > Ilumatobacteraceae > F1-60-MAGs027. Next base: position 504 of record CAYFNN010000157.1, read on the forward strand.
TTTGTACTCGTCACTACGAAACAAGCTGCTTACCCTGCCCGATTCAACCAAGGTGTATCCAGCCCATGGCGCCGGATCGGCCTGTGGCAAGAACTTGTCGACAGAGACAGTGTCGACAATCGGTGAGCAACGACGCACCAACTACGCACTAGCACCTATGGCTGAGGCAGAGTTTGTGACGATCGTTACCGAAGGTCAGGCAGCGGCGCCGTTGTATTTCTCATTCGCGGCGTTACGAAATCGTCAGTCGCGCGAACACCACGTCGAGGGCCAAGCCCCAACGGCGATGTCATGGGAGACCTTCTGGCGCGCCGTCAATGCAGGGGCGGTCATCGTTGACTCGCGCGAACCCGATGACTTCGCCCGTGGCCATCTCCTCGGTTCTCGGAATGTTGGCCTCAGCGGTCGATTCGCCGAATACGTAGGGGAAGTGGTGCGCCCGACCGACAGCATCGTTCTCGTTTGTGCTGAAGGAACCGAGACCGAGGCACGAACCCGACTGGCAAGAATCGGCTTTGATCGTGTGGTCGGTGCGCTCGATGAGCCGACGTTGCAAATGCAGCGGCATCCCGAGGTTGTGGCCGTGGCTTCGCGGTTGACGGCCACTCAACTGCGTGAGCGGCGGAGGAGCGTTGATGGTGTGGTCCTCGTCGACGTACGGGGCCCAGGTGAAGTTGCCGACGGAATGATCGACGGCGCACAACACATTCAGCTGGCATCGCTGCTGGAAGGAGCCAAGACACTCGACCCAAATTCGCCGACGGTGGTGTATTGCGCAGGCGGCTATCGATCGAGCATCGCAGCCAGCACACTGCGTTCGCTCGGTTTCACCGACGTGTCAGACATCGTGGGAGGCTTTGGCGCATGGCGACAGTCGTAGTTCAGGGGGAGCGAGAGTAGGCGCATGACAATTCACGTGATCGTGGTATCGGGTAGTTTGCGCAAGGGTTCGTATACGACCGCGCTTTGTCGTGCGGTCTGCGCTTTGCCCGCGAGTGAAAGAACTGGCGCAGGCGGCGAGGTTGCCTTCGTGATGCGCGACTACGTGCGTCATCTTCCGACATACGACGGCGATCTCGACACCGACACGCCACCAGCAGTCGTTGCCGAGATGCGTGCCGAACTCGCCGCATCCCATGCCGTGCTCATCGGCACGCCGGAGTACAACTACAACATTCCAGGTGGGCTGAAGAACTTCATCGACTGGGCATCGCGACCCTTCGCCAAACACTGCCTCATTGGGCGACGGATGGGCGTGTTTGGTTGTGCGCCCGGCGATCGGGGAGGCAAGGCGTCGGTGGAATACCTTCGAAACATGATTCCGCTTTTTGGTGCCTCGCTGATTGGCCCGGAATTGCTCTTCCCAAAAATCAACGCGAAGATTGCAGCCGACGGCGCAGTTGACGCAAGTGTGATGACACCTCTCATCGAGTTGGCGCGCGAACTCGCCGCGTGAGCGACAGCGGCGTCTGCGCCGTTACGACAGACTGCTTGAGAGCAGGCGCAAGAACTCGCTGCGTGTCGGCTCGTGCTCAAAGGCGCCACAAAACGCTGAAGTGGTGGTCACCGAGTTCTGCTTCTCGACACCGCGCATCATCATGCATAAGTGCTTGGCCTCGATGACGACTGCGACGCCGAGAGGGCTCAACGCCTCTTGAAAGGCATCGCGAATCTGCGTGGTGAGGCGCTCTTGCACCTGTAAACGCCGTGCGCAAATGTCGACGACGCGTGCCACCTTCGACAAACCGGTGATGTAGCCATTGGGGATGTATGCAACATGAGCCTTGCCATAAAACGGAATCATGTGGTGCTCACAAAGGCTGTACATCTCGACGTCTTTGACAATCACCATCTCTTGCACTTTCTCGGTGAAAATTGCACCACGAATCACCTCCACCGGATCGTGGCCCTGACCTTGCGTGAGAAACTGCATCGCTTTGGCGACGCGCTCAGGGGTCTTCAGTAGGCCCTCGCGGTCGGCATCTTCACCGATCAGCTTCAGCACCTCGCGATATGACGAAGCCAAACCCTTCGTCGTTGCCTCGTCGTAACTCTCAACTTTTTTATATGCCACGGTGATGCTCCTTCGCTGGTTTCGTTGGGCTGGTGGTGTGGATTAGGTGGTCTCGGGGATGCGACTACGGCCGGGTGACGAGGTCGGCGGGGTACTGCACGATGTTGCGCGGTGTCTCAGCAAGGGTGATGTGCAAATCCAGATGTGCGGCGATGTGCGGTCGAAGCAGATCGTAGATGACGACAGCGATGTTCTCTGCGGTCGGGTTGACGGTGGTGAACTCCGGTACGTCGAGATTGAGAAACTTGTGGTCGAGATAGTCGGTCACGTGCCTTTTTGCGAGCACCGACAACTCGCCGAGATCAATCACATAACCAACAACTGGGTCCACCGGTCCGGC
>CAYFNN010000158.1:0-2909 GCA_964344465.1 uncultured Bifidobacterium sp.
CAGGCACTGCGCGGCGTATTGACGCTGCTCGGTCGCGCGCCGAGCCCCGGCACCGCCGGCGGCTTCACCGCCAACATCGTCGACGTCGTGAAGGTTGCGACCAACACGGTGCAGGTCAACCTGTACCGTCCGCAGGTTGACTTCCTCGAGACGCTCTATGCGTCGGGCCGCTTCTTCGTGCGTGCTCCGAGCCAGATCCTCGGTGGTGCCAAGTGCTCCACCACGCCGATCGGCACCGGACCGTTCAAGTTGGTCTCGACCAAGTTGAACGAACTGGTCGTCGCAAAGAACACCGCCTACTGGCGCGAGGACAAGGACGGCACTCGTCTGCCGTACCTCGACGGCATCACCTTTACCTTCTTGGTCGAAACCGCCAGCCGCGTCAGCGGTCTGAAGAGCAAGTCGCTCGACATGGCGATGTTCACCAGCGCAGGCGAAGTGAAGCAGATTCGCGACTTGCAGAAGAACAAGAACGTGACGGTCATCGAGTCGCCCGAGGAGTACTACCCCTCGATCTGGCTCAACCACCGCATCGCTCCGTTCAGCAGCAAGAACGCCCGTCTGGCCGTTTCGTATGCGATTGACCGCGTCGACTACAACAAGGTGCGCAACCGTAACTACGTGTCGCCCGCCAAGAGCATCGTCGGCCCGAACAACATCATGTACAACGAAAAGGGCTACATCCAGTACGACCTGAAGAAGGCCAAGGATGCGGTCGCTGCGTACAAGGCGGAGACCGGTAAGGACCTCGAGTTCTCGTTCCCGTACACCGCAGGTTCGACTGAGTCGCTGGCCAACGCCACGCAGATTCAGAAGTACATGACGGCAGCCGGCATCAAGATGAATCTCCTCCCGCTCACTACGGCGGAGATCATCACGCGTGCGTTCCCGCAGCAGTTCCAGGCCATGGCCTTGCTGTTGATGGAAGGCACCGGCACCGCGTTCATCGCGCCGTTCATCATCAGCGACACTTCTGGCGGCAACCTGACGCACGTTCTGCGTCCGACTCCGCTGCGTGTGCTCTACGGCATCTTGAACCTCTCGGCATTCACCGACACGACCAGCGACGAGTTGATCTGGCAGGCGAAGGCCACGGCAAATGCTGCGGCACGCAAGAAGGTCTACGCTCGCGCGACCGAACTGCTCCAGAGTGAAGCACGCCTCACCAACATTGCGTATCAGAAGTACGCCCTCGCGTACCGTACGAACGTGAAAGGTGTCGGCGAGCTCGGTCTCGTCAACGGTGGTGCACGCAAGTTGATGACCAACTTCGGCATCGACTTCACCGGAGTCTGGAAGTCGGGCAAGTAACCCGAGTTTCATAACACTCGCACTGCGCGGGTGGCGGGGCGAAAGCCCCGCCACCCGCGTTGCGTTTTTGCAGGTTGTTGCGTCTTCGCCTAGCGTCGTAGCAGTTTCAAGGGGGAATCCGTGCGAGGAACATATTGGGTGCAGCGGCTGTCGCAGTTGCTCATCGTCGTGTTCTTCGTCACCTTTGGCTGTTCATTGCTCGTGCAGCTGCTCCCGGTGTCGCCAGCCGAAATCCTGCTTCCCGTGGGCTCACCAGAAGAGCGTGAGGCTTTGACGAAAGAGATTGGGCTTGATCGTGGGCCAATTGGTTACTACACGAAGTGGCTGGGTGACTTCGTTACGGGTGACTTCGGCAAGATCTATTACTCGGGAGGCACCGAAGAGGTGTCGTCACGTCTCGCAGTGGCGTTACCACGCTCGATTCTGCTGATGATCTACACGCAGATTCTTGCGTTGGCGATTGCGATTCCGCTCGGAGTGTGGTCGGCGTATCGGGTGGGCAGACGGGCAGACAAGGTCATCAGTAACACGTTGTTCACGTTGTCGTCAGTCCCCAATTTTGCGATTGCGCTAGTACTCGTGCTCGTGGTCGGTGTTCGCCTGCAGTGGTTGCCGACACTCGACTACCAGCCGTATTCGGCAGGCATCTGGGAGCATTTCAAGCACATGATTATGCCGGTGGTCTCGCTCAGCGTCGGCCTCATTGCCGCATACACGCGCCTCCTTCGTGCCGACATGATTGCCACGTTGCGCGAGGACTACATCACCATGGCGGCATCGAAGGGCTTGACTGACCGGCGCATCTTGTGGCGTCACGCATTCCGCCCGTCGAGCATCACGTTGTTCACGTCGGCGGCATTGAACATGGGTGCGCTGATCGGCGGCGCAATCGTGGTGGAGACGATTTTCGCAACGTATGGCGTCGGCTTTGAGGTGTTTGCCGCGATCAGCGGCCGCCAGTACATCGCCCTGCAGTCAATGGTCGGGTTGATTGCCATGTTCTATGTGGTGTTCAACTTAATCGTCGACTTCATTGCTGGTTATGTCGACCCGCGCACCAGGGACCGCCGCGTCAATGCGTAAACGCAAGTACACGATCCCCACCTACTTCGCGTTCGGTTGGCTGGGGCTTGCCGCTTTTCTCGCGATCTTCGGCTCGTTCCTGCCGGTCGACGGCTACCAAGTGATTCACGGGGATTACATCGACTCGCCGCCGTTCACGGTGGGGCATTGGTTCGGAGTTGACTCCAACGGTTACGACATCTTCTCGGGCATCATCAACGGCGCGCGGCTTTCGATCTTTATTGCGGTCGTGACCGTCGGCCTCGGAGGCGCAATCGGATCCTTGCTCGGTATAACCGCTGCGTACTACCGCGGCAAGTACGACACGGTGATCAATACGTCGTTCAACGTGGTGCTCTCGGTGCCCAACTTGGTGCTGGCTCTCGCACTGGTTGCGGTGCTCGCAACGAACGTCGACATCAACGAGGCGGTGCCGACATGGCGACGATTGGTGACGCTCATCATCTCGTTGACCATCGTGATCGTGCCGATTCTCGGACGCATCGCTCGCGCGGCGACGCTGGCTTGGTCAGGGC
>CAYFNN010000159.1:0-181 GCA_964344465.1 uncultured Bifidobacterium sp.
GGTCACGACCGCCACGACCACCACGGTCACGATCTCGTCCACCGCGACCACCACGGTCGTCACGACGTTCACGTCCGCCACGATCGCGATCACCGCGCTCGCGACGCTCACCGCCGCCGCCACCGCCACTGCCGGCCATCGGCTGACCATCGGGGCCAATGAGCGAGAGGCTCACCTTGCC
>CAYFNN010000159.1:191-2903 GCA_964344465.1 uncultured Bifidobacterium sp.
CGTCGACTCGCACGGTGACTTCGTCACCGAGGTTCAACACGTCTTCCACGCGCGCAACGCGCTGGCCGTTGCCCAGCTTCGAGATGTGCACGAGGCCGTCGCGACCGGGGAGGATGTTGACGAACGCACCGAATTGCGCGATGTTCACCACGCGACCGGTGTAGGTGGCGCCGAGTTCTGCCGTCGGCGGGTCGACGATGTTGAGGATTCGGGTCTTGGCGTCTTCCACCTTTGACGAATCGGGCGAACCGATAGTGACGATGCCAACGGCGCCGTCGTCGTCGACGGCAATGTCGGCACCCGTCTCTTGCTGAATCGTGTTGATGACCTTGCCCTTCGGGCCGATGACCTCACCCACCTTGTCGAGCGGAATCGTGAACGACACGATCTTCGGTGCACTCTCGGCAACCGTCGAACGTGGCGCGCCAATTGCAGCCGTCATCACATCGAGAATCTTGAGTCGTGCTTCCTTCGCCTGTTGCAAGGCGGCGGCGAGCACGTCGCTGGGGATTCCGTCGATCTTGGTGTCGAGCTGCAATGCAGTGACCGCATCAGACGTGCCGGCGACTTTGAAGTCCATGTCGCCGAATGCGTCTTCAGCACCGAGGATGTCGGTGAGTGCGGTGTACTTGCCGTCTTCGAAGATGAGACCCATCGCGATGCCCGCAACGGGTGCCACGATCGGCACACCGGCGTCCATCAGCGCAAGGCTCGATGCGCACACCGATGCCATCGACGTGGAACCGTTCGACGACATCACTTCCGATACCAGTCGCAGCGTGTAGGCGAACTGCTCTTGGTTCGGCACCACAGGGAACACCGCACGCTCGGCAAGCGCGCCATGGCCGATTTCGCGACGCTTCGGCGAACCGACTCGGCCGGTTTCACCGTTTGCCCACGGCGGCATGTTGTAGTCGTGCATGTAGCGCTTTTCGGTCGTCGGCGTGATCGAGTCGATCATCTGGTTCATGCGCGGCATGGCCAGCGTGACGACGTTCATCACTTGCGTTTCACCGCGCTGGAACAAACCAGTGCCATGCGCAGTGTTGAGCAGACCGACTTCGGCTGAAATTGGGCGCAGGTCGCGCGGCCCACGGCCGTCGATGCGCACGTTCTCGCTGATCACGCGCTGGCGCACCAACTGCTTGGTGAGCGACCGCACGGCCTCTTTGATCTGCTTCTCCTGACCAGCGAACTGACCGGGGGCATCGGCGGTACCGGCGAGCTCAGCCACCGTTGCGGCAGTCGCTTCGTCGGTGGCGGCATTGCGGTCTTTCTTCAGTGAGATGCGAATCGCCGGCTGCAACTTGGCAGTGGCGACGCGCTCAACTGCGGCATACACCTCGGCGCTGTAGTCCAGCACCGGCGTGTAGGTGAGCGGCTCAATCTTGCCGCGTGCCGCGATGACACTGGCCGTGAGCTGACGCTGCAGCTTGATCGACTCTTTGATCCACTGCTTCGACGCTTCGAGACCAGCAGCAATGACTGCTTCGCTCACCTTCGGCGCGCCGTTGGCGTAGAACTCGAACGACTTCTCGGTGCCACCGGCTTCCACCATCATGATGGCGACGTCGCCGTTGTCGAGTTCGCGTCCGGCAACGACGAGCTCAAACGTGCCCGCGTCTCCTTCTTCGAACGTCGGATGTGCAACCCAGGTGCCTTCTTGCGAGTACGCCACGCGTACTGCACCAATCGGACCATCGAAAGGAATTCCACTGATCATCAGCGCAGCCGACGACGCATTGATTGCCAGCACATCGTGCGGGTTCACCTGGTCGGCGCCCAGCACGGTGACGACGATCTGCGTCTCGTTGCGGTAGCCATCGGGGAACGCCGGACGAAGCGGGCGATCGATCAGTCGGCAGGTGAGGATTGCTTGCTGACTCGGGCGGCCTTCGCGACGGAAGAACGAGCCCGGAATCTTGCCGGCTGCGTATGCGCGCTCTTCGACATCCACCGTGAGTGGGAAGAAGTCGATACCGTCACGCACGCTCTTGGCGGCGTTGGCGGTGACGAGCACCGTCGTCTTGCCAATGCTGGCGACGACGGCCCCCTGCGACTGCAGGGCGAGTTTTCCGGTTTCGAACCGGAGGGTTTTGTCGGAACCGCTGATCGGGCCCGACACGGAAATGGCTTCAGCCATGATTATTTCTCCTATGTGGTGTTAGCGCTTGCGACCGGTGGCTCCCCTGTGGAGCTCCTGTGATGGTCGCGTTGGCTTAACGACGAAGATCGAGTTCGTCGAGGAGTTTGCGATACTTCTCGATGTCGCGGTTGCGAACGTAGTCGAGCAATCGACGGCGGCGCCCGACCATCATCATCAGACCACGACGACTGTGGTGGTCTTTCTCATGAGTCTTCAGGTGCTCCGTCAGGCTGTTGATCCGTTCCGTCAGCAGTGCGATTTGCACTTCTGGCGAACCCGAATCAGTTGCATGCTGACCATGCTTCGCAATGACGTCTTTGGTCCCCGAATTTGTGGGAGTCGCCATGTTCGTACGTTGCCTCTTTCTGCCTCGCGCTTTGCCTGGGTTCGGATGAACCGACTGTTCGCGGGTCGTCCCGGGACCATCCCGTGACATCTCGTTCGAGCTACCGCCTGAACGGACCCCTTCATGCTACGGCGCACTCTCAGGGTTTCCACTTACGGCCCATCATTAGCGTTGAGTGTGTGTTCACGGGCATCGTCGAAGAGCTCGGTGCAGTGCTGGC
>CAYFNN010000160.1:0-2902 GCA_964344465.1 uncultured Bifidobacterium sp.
CTCCACCATCGAAGGCGTGGGGAGCATCACGAATCGCTGCGTCTGATCAGCACCCTTCCGAACCGACTGCGTACGTCGCCTTCGCCTCATCCTCCTCGGCATAGAGCGTCACGCAATACGTCACACCTTCATCATCTATGTGCGGGTCAGAGTCGACCTTCGTCATGTCTGGCGCCAACACGTCGACGAACGTAAGGGGACGAACCGTTCCGTCGCTAAAAGCAGCTCGACACTGCAAGACAGGTGTGCCTTCTACGCACGCGACACCCTGCGGAACAGCATTGGGATCAAGGGTGGTCGCGGTTGGTTCGGCTGACGCACTCGCACCAGTTACGGGTGCCCCGCACTTGCCTGCCAGGTACGTGGCAGTGACGTTCTGATAGAGCGTCACGCAATACTCGTTGCCCAAGTCGTCTCTGGTTGTCACTTCGTCGAGCACCGTCTGACCGGGAGCCGGCACCTTTACGAAGACGATGTTGCGTGATTTGCCATCGCTGAATTTCGCTTGGCAGGCGAAGATCGATTGATCTTCTCCGCAATTGAGGGTCTCGGCCTTCGGAACCGAACAGGCAGAAATCGCAACCAACAACAGAGCGAAGACGGCGACTCTTCGCATGACCAAAATGGTAGTTCGTTGACTTGTTAGACGAGCGACGCCTTCAGCTCGGCAGTCAGCGTCGCGAATTCAGCGCGTTCCGCTGGTGTGAGCGACCGCTCGTAGATCGAGCTCATCAACTTGGAGGTCGCCTCTTCGGCGCGCGCACGGTTGTCTTTCAGGTGAGACACGTCGGGATACGGCTCCTGGTAGCCGTGCAACTTGGCGAAGAACTCCCCATTCTCCGAGGCGAGCACCGCCTCTTTGCCGTTCAGGCCTTCAGCGACAACGGCGTTAATGTGCAGACAGCCGCGCAGTTCGCGCAACCATGTGACGAGTCGATAGGCGCGCTCATGTGGGTTGGTCGACAACTTCTCAGCGCGCAGACCTGCAAACAACGAGAGCCCCACCGGGTCCACCGACGCCACCACCTTTTCTGCCAGTTCGCAGAATCGCTTCGCGTTCGTGAATTTCGAGAGATGGGCCTTGCCCCACGAATCAGCCGCTGCGGCGTAACGCGTTCCTGCTTTGCGCGCACCTTCCACCGACACGCCGCGCTCCCACATCTTGCGTACGACCCCCTGGTCAAAGAACATGAAGGCCGCATGAATAACGTCGGCATCAACATCGCCGAGCACACCTCCGCGTCCAGCGAAGTAGAACGAGAAACCGTCTGGATATCCCGCCTGCTTGCCGATCTCGCCAGTGGCGGGGTCGAGCATGTACTTGCTGCCGATGTCACCAAACACTGGGCTTACGGCATCGGAAAGGGCTCGGGAGGTCATAGTGCTCATGTCCGCAACACTAGACCTGTGCCAGGTTTCGGAATAAGTCGCAATTGAATGGCCAGCATTCGTCGTTTATGCCTCGAAAGATTGGCAGCGTCAGGGTGCAGACACATTGGCGAACTACGCTGGCGGTCGCTATAGCCGTCTCGGGAGAGTGAACCGCGCAGCCAGTGCGGAGTCACACCGAAGGAGCAACCGCCCCGGAACCTCTCAGGTACCCGAACCGAGTTGGCTGGCAACGCTGGAAAGCGAGGAGATTGACATCTCCTCCACCGACGGGGAAACGCGGCTCGCCGCGGAAGCTCTCAGGTGCGAAAGACAGCGGGGGTGGCAGGGCGAGTTCGCCGTGCCACCAACCATGTCGCACCGAGAGGAACCATGAACTTCGAGTCCCGCCACATCGGACCATCGAATTCCGAGTCGCTCCACATAGCCCGAGCACTCGGCTACCCATCGAACGACGATCTTCTGCGGGCTGTGGTGCCGGCTGGAATCCTGCTCAACGACCAACTTGATCTGCGACCCGCCGTCCCAGAGCATGAGGTGTTGGAAGAGCTTCGGGCGATTGCCAACGACAACGTCGTGCGACGCTGCGCAATCGGAACCGGTTACTACCCGACAATTACACCTCCGGTGATTCTGCGCAACGTATTGGAGAATCCTGCTTGGTACACCGCCTACACGCCGTACCAACCTGAGATCAGTCAGGGTCGACTCGAGGCATTGCTCAACTTCCAAACGCTCATCACCGAGCTCACCGGTCTCGACATCGCCAACGCTTCCCTGCTCGACGAATCCACCGCGATCGCTGAAGCCGTCACCATGGCGCGACGAACCACCAAGAACGAAAGCCGTGTCGTCGCCGTACACGATGACACCCATCCGCAGCACTTGAGCGTCCTGCGGGCGCGTTGCAAGCCAGTTGGAATTGACGTTGCGGTTCTTCCACTTGAGCGCCTGTCAACGGTCGATGCTTTCTGCATCGTCGTCTCCCGCCCGTCATCGAGCGGCCTCATCGCTGACGACGAGACAACCCGGCAAGTGGTCGAGTCCGCACATTCGCGCGGAGCCATCGCAGTGTGCGTCACCGATCCTCTCGCCAGCACGATCCTCACCACCCCGGCATCGCTCGGGTTCGACATTGCGGTGGGAAGCGCGCAGAGGTTCGGAGTTCCGATGGGCGGCGGCGGTCCGCACGCCGCGTATCTCGCTGCGACCGATCAATTCGCGCGTTCGCTGCCTGGCCGACTCGTCGGTGTGAGCACCGACACAGCGGGCCGGCCCGCGCTTCGCCTCGCACTGCAGACACGCGAGCAACACATCCGTCGAGAAAAGGCGACATCAAATATCTGCACCGCGCAGGCCTTGTTGGCGAACATCGCTGGCTTCTACGCCGCTTGGCACGGCAAGGACGGCCTACAAACCATCGCCCGACGAGTCAGCGGCTTCACACAAGCCGCAGTCTCCTTGCTCCGACATGCCAAAGCCGGCACGATCGCGCAGGGATCGCGTTTTGACA
>CAYFNN010000161.1:0-2902 GCA_964344465.1 uncultured Bifidobacterium sp.
TACCAGCCTCGTGCAGGAAGCAACTTCGGTCGGCAGTTTCGTGCGGCTCATGCAGTTGAAGGGTGGCAAGGCCGAGCTCGTCGAAGTGACGCTTGCCGAGGATTCGCCGGCGGCGAATCGCGCACTTTCCGATTTGGTATTGCCGCGGAGTGCCACCATCGTTGCAATCGTGCGGGCTGAGCGAGTGATGGTGCCGACGAACGACACCGTCCTGCGTGCGGGTGACGAAGTGATGGCGCTCATCACCGAAGACGCCGAAGGTGCCGTCGCGCGACTGCTGATCGGCTGACGCCGAACGCGCTATTGGCCGGGCCGTGGCAACAATCCATAGGCCGGGTTGAGCATCACGCGACGTGAGCCCTCGCGAAACGCCACACCCGAAACCGTCAGAGCACGATTGTGGGCGATGCCGGGCACGTGACCGCGACCATAAAAAATGAGCGTCAGATCGGCGGTGCCGTCACTGATTTCAACTTCTACGGCGGGAATTCCTGCTCGGGGCTTCACGGTCATGCGACGAATCTCGCCACAAACGTCGACACGTTGGCGCAGCGGCATGTTCGCGAGTGACATCAAGTGCAGGTCTTCAAATCGCTGACACAACCGCTCGGCTACGAGGTCTTCTTTCGAGCGTGAGTTGCCCGCGAGTAAGTCGCGCAAACCCATGTGCTGTGACCAACCTTTCACTCTTTCGTGACGCTGCGCGAACAGCGCGACGATGATTCCAGCGTACGCTCAAACAGCGTGAGCACCCGCAAACTCATCATTGCGAGCCTGGTGTGCGGGTTGCTCATCTTGATGGCCGGCACCGTAAAGCTTTTGCAGACGGCGGCCGACACCGAGCCGACGGTGAAGTTGTTGGCACCGGGTCAGACTGCCGAGATTGGTGCGGTTGCGATCACCGTGCGCGACGTGCGGGTGACGAATGAACAAACCCTCGTTGACGTGCTGATGAGTGGTGTGGATGTCGACGAGGCAGCCATCGGCTGGTCGATGCTTGCAAACGGTGAGATCACCGCTTCGGTTGCAGTACCACAGTGCGAACAAAATGCGAAGGGCGCGGCAGGTGGTGCAACGAGCGAAGCCGATCAGCTCGCGTGCACGCTCGTGTTCGTTGCAGCGCGAGGAACACCAACAATCGTCTATTCGCGTGATGGTGAAAAACGTCAATGGTTGGGCTCGTAACGCGGTAAAACCGCTACCGTCTATAGGCGTGTCAGACACCGTTTACGACCTTGCAGTCATCGGTGGTGGCCCCGGCGGATACGCCGCCGCGTTTTATGCCGCGTCAGCGGGTATGAAGGTCGCACTCGTTGAGAAAGACACACTCGGCGGCACGTGCCTGAACCGTGGCTGCATACCTGCGAAGGCATTCCTGGAGAGCGCCGCCGTGTACCGACACGTGGCCCACGCGAAGGATTTCGGCATCGAGGCATCGGCGCCTGCCGTGAACTTCGCGGTGACGCAGGCTCGAAAGCAGACGATCGTCAACGGTCTCGTGAAGGGTCTCACGGGCCTGACGAAGTCGAAAAAGGTTGCCTACATGTTGGGCACGGGCTCGCTCGGCGCCGGACGCAGCGTGTCGGTGCGTGCAGCAGATGGCTCAACGCAGACCTTCAGTGCATCCAACGTGATCTTGGCGAGCGGGTCGGTGCCGCGCACGATTCCGGGGTTCACACCGGGCGGACCTGTGATGACCTCCGACGAAGTTCTTGCTCTTGACAAGGTTCCCTCGCGAATCGCCGTTATTGGCGGCGGGGCAATCGGTTGTGAGTTTGCGTCATGCTTTGCCGACCTTGGCGCAAACGTGACGATTCTCGAAGGGTTGCCCAAGATCCTTCCTGGGCTCGACCCCGATGTGGCCAATGTCGTCGTGAAGTCGTTCAAGAAAAAGAACATCGACATTCGCACCGGAGTGAAAGTGAACGGTCACACGCCGAATGCCTCGGGTGGCACGGTCGTGCACTTTGGCGAAGGTGAGTCACTCGAAGTTGATGCCGTCGTTGTTTCTGTCGGACGCCGCCCGTACGCCGACGAACTCGGCCTTGGTGGCACGAAGGTAAAAGTGTCAGACCGTGGATTCGTCGAGGTCGACGCATATTGCCGCACGGGCGAGGCGAACGTATACGCCGTCGGCGACCTGATTGCCACGCCGCAACTCGCACACGTTGCGTATGCCGAAGCAATTCTCGCGGTCAAGCACATGCGCGGCGAGGTTGCGTTGCCCGTGATGTACGACCGCGTGCCATGGGCGATCTACTGCCACCCCGAAGTTGCGTGGGCTGGTCCGTCGGAAGAAGAAGCACGTGCGGCGGGCCACGATGTGGTCGTCGCCAAACATCAGTACCGAGCCAACTCGCGGGCAATGATTCTCGGCGAACCTGACGGCCTCGTGAAGGTCATCGCCAAGAAGGGTCGAGATGGTCGCGCCGGCCAGGTGCTCGGCGTGCACATGGTTGGCCCGTGGGTCACCGAGCAATTGTCGGGTGGCTACCTCGCCGTGAACTGGGAGGCCAGCGTCGACGAAATCGCCGAATTCATCCAGCCGCACCCGAGCCTCACCGAATTGTTTGGCGAGACCGTGCTCTCGCTGACCGGTCGCAGCATCAACGCATAGAAAGTGGAACACCATGGCTGACGTCACCCTGCCGCAACTCGGCGAAACCGTAACCGAGGGCACCATCACCCGCTGGTTCAAGAATGTTGGCGACACGGTGCGCGCCGACGAGCCGCTGTTTGAAGTGTCGACCGACAAAGTGGATACCGAAGTGCCATCGCCGATTGCGGGCACACTCACGGAAATTCGCGTGCCGGCCGGAGACACGGTGCCAGTCGGAACCGTGATTGCCGTAGTTGGTGCATCAAGTGGCGCAGCAGCGCCTGCGCCGGCACCCGCCGCGCC
>CAYFNN010000162.1:0-2460 GCA_964344465.1 uncultured Bifidobacterium sp.
CGGCGTCTGGATCGGCGGCGCCTACTGGTTCACTTCGTCAACGTCACTAGCGAACCCCTCCGTCACCATTGCTCGTTCGCTCAGCGATTCATTTGCAGGTATCGCACCAGCGTCGGTGCCGATGTTCGTCTTAATGCAATTTGTGGGTCTCGGAACCGCACTTCCATTACTCGCGTACTTGCGACGTGCGTGACTGGATCAGCCGAACTTACCGCTCACGTACGCCTCCGTGCGAGGGTCGCTCGGATTGGAGAAGATCTTCCTTGTCGCGTCAACTTCAACCAGCCGACCAGTTCGTCGGTCACTCTCCGGGTTGATCTCAGTTGTAAAGAAAGCGGTACGGTCACTCACTCGAGCAGCTTGCTGCATGTTGTGAGTCACAATCACAATCGTGAATTGTGACTTAATCTCCTGCATCAGGTCTTCAATGCGCGCCGTTGCGATTGGGTCAAGTGCCGAACACGGTTCGTCCATGAGCACAACGTCGGGCTCAACGGCAATGGTTCGCGCAATGCAGAGGCGCTGTTGCTGACCGCCTGAGAGTCCGAGACCGCTTGTGTCAAGACGGTCCTTAACTTCATCCCATAGCGCAGCGCCGCGAAGCGACTTCTCGACGATCTCAGCGAGCTTCTTTTTATCTTTGACACCGTTCACCCGTGGACCGTAGGCGACGTTGTCAAAAATGCTCTTCGGAAATGGATTCGGCTTCTGAAACACCATGCCGATGCGACGGCGGACTTCACCGGCATCGGCTTCTTCTCCGTAGATGTCGATGCCGTGATAGGTGACTGAACCTTCGATACGCGCCGACGGAATGAGGTCGTTCATGCGGTTGAAACACCGCAGGACAGTCGTCTTGCCGCAGCCCGAAGGCCCGATGAGCGCGGTGATTTGTCCACGACGGCATTCAAGATTTACTTCCTGTACGGCCTTGAAGTCTCCGTAGTACACGTTGAGGTTGGATGCCTTCAGCACCACCTGATCGCTGAGGGTCGGCGAGCCAGTTGCTACGGCACTGGTTTCCATTGGTTTGAGGATAGATGCTGAACCTGATGGTTTCCCAACCTGCGTACTCTGCGATCCAGTCATGGTCTCATGCTCCTTTTGATCCTTGGTTGCGGCGTTCATCGGCTACCACTTCACTCGACTGCGGTCACGAATGATGATTGCGAGCAAATTCAGGGCGAAGAGCACTGCCAGAAGCACGATGATGCCCGCAGCAGCAAGTGGTCGGAACTCTTCCTGCACTTCAGTTGACCATTTGAAGATGAGCAGAGGCAGCACAGTGAAGTCGCTGTCGAAACCAGTGGGGTTGTAGCTCACATAGGCAAGTGCACCCAGAAGTATCAGCGGTGCCGACTCCCCCAGGGCACGAGATACTCCGAGAATGCTCCCCGTTGCGATGCCTGGAACCGAAGCCGGCAGTACCTGGCGATACACGGTCTGCCAGCGAGTCGCACCCAATGCATACGAACCCTCGCGCAGCGAAGGTGGAACGGCCTTGAGCGCTTCGCGTGTTGCAACGATCATGATTGGTAGCACCATCATCGTGAGCGTTGCAGCGGCGGACCCCACGGTGAAGCCCCAATTAAGAGGGCTGCGCACCACGAATGCGAGTCCGAGGATGCCGTACACGATGCTCGGCACTCCGGCGAGTGTCTGGATATTGAGACCGATGAGACGCTGGAGGCGGGAATTGCTGTTGGCGAACTCTTCCAAGTAGATCGCTGTGCCGAGTGCAAACACGAGGGACACGATTCCCGAAGTGACTGTGACCCAGATCGAACCGAACAAGGCAGATTGAATACCCGAGTCCTCTGGAAACGGTGACGGGAAGAACGTGAGAAAGTCACGATTCAACATGGGTGCACCATCAAGAAACGTCGTAACTACGAGCGTTGCGAGGGTGAGTAGAGCAAGCAGCAATGAGATCCAGAGTGCGATGAGGAAGCCGACGTCGCGCAGTTTGCGACTTTGACTTGTCGTATCGGCGAGGCTGACCTGGGCGGAGTGAGTGGTCATTCGTAGACCTCTCTGAATCGCCGTACAACTCGACGGCTGAGTGAGTTCAAGACAAACGTGATGACAAAGAGCAGCGAGCCGACAGCAAAGATCGTCTGATAGCCCTTCGAGTCGACCGGCTGGTCGCCGATTCCTGCAAAGCCGATGTACGACGCCATCGTCTGCATCTCATTGCCCAAGTTGAACGTCCACACCGCCTGAGAACCGGCGGCGAGCAGCACGATCGTTACCTCACCAATTGCGCGCGAGAGGGCGATGATGATTGCCGCCATGATGCCCGATAATCCAGCCGGCAAAATCACGCCGGTACACACTTCACGTTTGGTGGCACCGAGCGCTACGGCACCCTCCACGAGCGAACGAGGTACCGCAGACATTGCATCATCAGCCAGCGTCGTCATCATCGGCAAAATCATCAACCCCACCGTGATACCGGCT
>CAYFNN010000162.1:2629-2878 GCA_964344465.1 uncultured Bifidobacterium sp.
ACCGCTGTAAATACCGACATCGCTGAACGGCCAGAATCGCTGAGCGATGTTTGGACCAACAAAGTTGAGTGCGAAGTAGCCGAACACCACAGTTGGCACACCGGCCAACAACTCAAGGACGGGCTTCAGCAGTCGGCGGACCTTGTCTGAGGCGTACTGATTCAGAAAAAACGCGTCATTTCAGAATCAGGTACGTCCGATGCCGGCCTCCGCAGCGGCCGAAGTTGTTCCTTCGATATTTTCATTCCA
>CAYFNN010000163.1:0-2870 GCA_964344465.1 uncultured Bifidobacterium sp.
TGAAGAACTTTTCTCCTTGCACCACGTTCTGCTCGATGTTGGTGGTGATGGCCTCGGCTTTTGTGAGCACATGACCCGTGGAGTACCGCTGAAAGGCGGTGTTGATGGTGAAGAAAATCGGGATGATCAAGTACGCAATGAGCAACACGCTGCCCGGGAGGATGAATTTTGCCGGCAGCAACTTGTTTGGCCGCAGGTAGACGAAGTCGAAGAGTCCAAGCACCGCCAAGGTGCCGAGTGCCCACACAACGCGGTCTTGCGTGAAGAGCACGATGATGGCCCAGCCCACGAGGCCGTTCAACAAACTGAGCAGGACGATCTTGACAATCAACCCGCCGGTGCCCGAAAAGAGCGAAATCAACCATGCCAACCACGACGGGCGGTACGCGTTACCCCCGTCAGTGTGAGCGGCGCCCTCGGTCGATGCTTGCGAAGCCATAAGAAACGCTCACCACTCTCGCACAACGCAAACGGGGCGGGGGCCGAGATGGCCCCCGCCCCGCTCGATGCGAGTGATGAAACTCGTCAGCCGATCTTGGCCTTGATGTTCTTGCCTGCAGTGCGGAACGCGGTCTTGGCCGGCGTTGCATCTGCACCCTTGAACACGTTGGTCCATGCCGTGCCGAGGTCGCCCCACACGGAGCTCATCTCGGGGATGTTCGGCATCGGCACGCCGCCCTTGCCGGCAGCAGCGAACTGCTTCAGCAGAGCGTCGTCGATCTTCGCGGCGGCGTCAGTGTTTGCTGGCGCACGACCGTTCTCCGACGACAACTGAGTCTGTGCACCCTCGGACAGCATGTAGCTGCCGACGAGGTCGCGGGCCTGGCTCTCCACGCCGTGGCTCTTGGCGAACTTGGTCACCATGAAGCCCTGGACGCCGAGGAACGGCACCGAGTCGCACTTGTTCTTTGGCATCTGCACGATGCTGACCTTCAGACCGCTCTTGTCAAGCGTGTCCTTCTCCCACGGACCGGTCACCCAGAAGGCGGCCTTGCCGGCGAGGAAGGCGTTCTTCGCGATGCCGTAGTCCACCTTCGAGGAGAGCAGACCCGACTTGTTCCACGAGTCCACGTCACCGGCGTTGGCGAGCAACTTGGCGTTGCCGACACCGACGTCGTCCGGGTTCAGGTTGCCCTTGGCATCCTTGCCGAACACGTAGCCGCAGAGGCCCGAGAACAGCGGATAGTTGTGGTACGCGTCGCCACCAGGGATGACGAGGCCGAAGTTACCCGCTGCCTTCTTCTGGAAAGCGAGAGCCTGATCGACCATGTCGGTGAACGAGGTCGGCACCTTGGCCACCTTGGTGTTCACGACGAGACCGACGTTCTCCAGCGCAACCGGTGCACCGTAGAGCACCTTGTTGCCCTTGGCATTGGCGTACGAGAATGCGTCAAGCGCGTACGAAGGAATCTTCGCCGACGATGACTTCGAGACGGTCAACGGAATGACCGAGCCGTTTGCTGCGAGCTCGCCCACCCAGTCGTGTGCACCGACGATGACGTCCGGTGCAGTTGCAAGGTCGACGGTCTTCAAGTCGTCACGAATCTTGCCGAAGTCCTTCTGGACGACGGTGACAGTGACGCCGTTCTTCTTGCCCCAAGCGCCAGCCACTTTCTCGACGCTCGCCTTGCGGTCTGCATCAGCCCAGATGCGCAGCGAGGCTGCGGCACCCGAGGTGGTGGGCAACGAGAGAGCAGCGAACGCCGCCACGGTAAGACCCGCGACGAGTTTTGCTACTTGCTTCTTCATTGGTTGTTCTCCCCTTTTATGAACCGATCTGTTCGGTTCGGTCGGCAGTGAGGCTAGCCCCAGGTGACGGGGGTCATAAGACCGTGCGAACGAAAAGTAAACGTTGAGTCAGTTGCGCGGGTGGTGGCACGCCACAAATTGACCCGGCGACACCTCGCGCAACTGGGGCTCTTCTGCGGCGCACTTCTCCGTGGCGGCTGGGCAACGGGTGCGGAATCGGCAACCAGACGGCGGCGCAACGGGTGACGGTGGCTCACCCTGGAGCGGCACCGTCGTGCGCTTGCGGGTCGGGTCGGGAATCGGCACCGAGTTGATGAGCGCGCTCGTGTAGTGGTGAGCGGGCTTTGTGTAGATCTTTTCGGGGTCGCCTACTTCGCAGATCTTGCCGAGGTACATCACCATGATGCGGTTGCTCACGGCCTTCACGACTGCGAGGTCGTGGCTGATGAAAATCATCGTCAAGCCGTAGCGGTCTTTCATGTCTTGCAACAGGTTGAGGATCTGCGCTTGGATGCTCACGTCGAGTGCGCTCACTGGCTCGTCGCAAATCAGCATGCGCGGCTCGAGTGCCAGGCTGCGGGCGATGCTGATGCGCTGGCACTGACCGCCGGAGAACTCATATGACCGGCGATTGAGCACGAGTTCAGGGTCGAGACCGACGTTGTTCAACAGTTCGCGAACCTTCGCTGCACGTTCCTCTTCGTTGCCGCGCCCCCAGATCCACAGCGGCACTTCAACGAGATCACGCACGGTCATGCGCGGGTCGAGGGATGAAATCGGGTCTTGGAACACCATCTGCATGGCAGTGCGCGCCGAGCGCAACTGCTCTTTGGGAAGTTTCGAGAGGTTGGTGCCTTCGAAGATCACGTCACCAGAGTTCGGCGGTGGAAGTTGCAGCACTGCCTTGCCAAGCGTGGTCTTGCCGCAACCAGACTCGCCCACTACCGCAAGCGTCTCACCACGGCACACATCGAAACTGATCTTCGACACGGCGTTGACGACCCTGCCGCCGCCGACCTTGAACTCGACGACGAGGTCGCGAACTTCGAGCACCACCTCGTCGTTGTTGCGCATGTGCGCCGTGCCTGAGCCAGCCACTACGGCTTCCTTCCGATCGTGTG
>CAYFNN010000164.1:0-2804 GCA_964344465.1 uncultured Bifidobacterium sp.
GGCGCACTGGTATTGGTGTTGGTTGATGACACGACGGGCCAGACGTATCTCGGTAGCGCCAGTGGTCTTGAAGAGATTGATCCCGCAACGATCGAAGTCGATGAGTTTGGCGACGTGGTGCCGCCAGCCGGTCTCACCGCCCTCGTCGGCGACGAATTGTTCGGTGCCGATGCCGAACTTGCAGCGTTTGAGGTGCCAGTCGATGGAGGCGGAGTCATCAAGACCGAAGGCATCTCGGGTGCCTACGACTCAGCACCCGGATTGCAATATGACTCGGCACGCGACGTTCTGATCGCAACCGATACAGGTGTTGAGTACACCGACAATGGTCGTGGCTCGTTTGTCAGCGCTGACGGTGACGAACTCGTGGTCGGGTGGCGAGAGTACATCGGATTCGAAAACTTCACTGCCGTCATCACCAACCCGTTGGTGCGTGCGCCGTTCTTGCGTGCATTCGCGTGGACAATTGCGTTTGCAGCATCAACCGTGTTGATTTCTTTCGCCATCGGTTTGTTTCTCGCCAAGCTGCTCGACAAGCCGAAGTTCCGCTTCAAGCGGCTCTACCGATCGCTGCTCATCGTGCCGTATGCCGTACCCGGTTTCTTGTCGCTGCTCGTCTTCAAAGGGCTGCTCAATGACGACTACGGTCTCATCAACAAGCTGTTGCCCTTCGATGTTCCGTGGTTGTTTGACCCATGGTGGGCGAGGGCCTCGGTGATTCTGGTGTCGGTGTGGCTGACGACACCGTATTTCTTGCTCGTGTGCATGGGTGCGCTGCAGGCGATCCCCGGTGAGCTCGTGGAGGCGGCACGTGTCGACGGTGCGGGTCGCTGGCAGGTGTTTCGCAAGGTGACGCTGCCGCTGTTGCTCGTCGTCGTTACGCCGCTGATTATTGCTTCGTTCGCGTACAACTTCAACAACTTCAACAACGTGTTCTTGCTCACGGGTGGTGGGCCGACGAGCAGCGATCAATCGGTGGCGGGCGCCACGGACATTCTCATCTCTTACACCTACAAACTCGCGTTCGAAGCCGGCAAGGGTCAGGACTACGGCTTGGCGAGTGCGATTTCCATTTACATCTTTTTCATTGTTGCGGCGATGTCGGCGAGTGGGTTCTTGCGCTCGAAGGCGTTGGAGAACATGAAGTGAGCGACGTGGAGCACACGACATGAGCGACCCCACCCAGCGCCGCGGTGACGACTGGTGGCGCCACCTCATTTTGTGGGTGGCGATTGCCCTTGCGGTATTCCCGCCGCTCTATGTGATCACTGCTGCCTTCAACGCCGACCAGACGCTGTCGGGCACTTCGTTGATTCCACGTTCGTTCACGCTCGAGAACTTCAAGGGGCTCTTCGTGCAGAAGGAGGGTGGCGCCGAGGTGTTCTTCGTGCGCTGGTTTCGGGCATCGGTGATCATTGCGGTATTGAATGCGTTTTTCACGGTGTTCATCGGCGCGCTCTCGGCGTATGCGTTCAGCCGATTTCGCTTCCGTGGTCGGCGCATGGGAATGCTGTTTTTGCTGCTGATCCAGATGTTTCCAGGGTTGCTGAACCTCGTTGCGATCTACCTCATCGTCTTGCGCACCGGTGAGGTCGTGCCGGCCCTCGGTATCAACAAGTTGACTGCGCTGTTGCTCGTCTACCTCTCGGGCGCGATGAGCATCAACCTTTGGTTGATGAAGGGCTTCTTCGACTCGATTCCAGCAGAACTTGACGAGTCGGCGCGCGTCGACGGCGCGACACCCGCGCAAATCTTCTGGGGCGTAATCCTGCCGCTCGCCGTGCCGGTCTTGTCGGTGGTTGGCATGTTCGCCTTCGTCGGCACCTTGAACGAATACATCACGGCGAGCGTGCTGCTTGAGACGGTCGACAATTTCACGCTGCCGCTCGGTTTGCAGGCTTACATCGGCACCAACTTCGAAGAAAACTGGGGCTCGTTCGCTGCCGGAGTTTTGATTGCGCAGATTCCCGCAATCATCGGCTTCATCTTCGTGCAGAAATACATCATCGCCGGCCTGACCCAGGGCTCGGTGAAGGGATGAGCCTCGTTGCAGCCCCGCACCACGACGGCTCGGCGCTCTTCGTCGACCGAGTTGATTGGCGAGTTGGCGGCGTCGCGCGGGTGCGGCTACGTGTGCCTACCGCGGCGGGTCTGCTTCGTGCCGCCGTGCGTTACACCCACGACGGCGAACAGGGCTACGTGCCCCTCGTGCGCGAAGACGAGCAGTCTGGCGTCGCGGCTCCGCAAGGCAACTTGACGTTGTCGTGGTGGTCGGGCACTCTTCCACTCACCAACCCTGTGGTGTCATATCGCTTCGCCTTGTCGATGGCGGGTGGAGAGACAGCGTGGCTCAACGCCACCGGCATGCACCGCCACGACACGCCCGATGCCGACGATTTTGTCGCTCGCTGCGACATCACCTACCCCGAGTGGCCGACGAGGTCG
Organism: uncultured Bifidobacterium sp.; assembly: GCA_964344465.1. Classification (GTDB taxonomy): domain Bacteria; phylum Actinomycetota; class Acidimicrobiia; order Acidimicrobiales; family Ilumatobacteraceae; genus F1-60-MAGs027. The sequence goes on from CAYFNN010000164.1 coordinate 2,446, forward strand.
GTGGTGTATCAGATCTTCCCTGATCGATTTGCGACGAGCGAACTTGAGGTCGACACGCCAAAGTGGGCTCGGCGTCGCGACTGGAGCATGTTGCCGCAAGGCCCTGACTGGAGTAGCGAGCTCTTTGGTGGCGACTTGTACGGAGCCGCCGAGCATCTCGACCATGTTGCGCAACTGGGGGCAAATGTCGTGTATTTCACGCCGATGTTCACGGCCCGCAGTGCGCACCGATACGACGCAGAGACATTCGATGAAATCGACCCGCTGCTGGGTGGCGATGCCGGTTTCGCGGCAATGTCAAAACAAGCCCACGCGTGGAACATGCGTGTGCTCGGCGACTTGACGCTCAACCATTGCGG
>CAYFNN010000165.1:0-2790 GCA_964344465.1 uncultured Bifidobacterium sp.
TGCTGGCCAAGCCGTACCTGCGGCCGTTGTACGACGAGCCCGAGTTCGTGGTGCGAGGCATCTGGCGGTTGTATGGCGGATGGTGGGATGGCGCCGCGTCGCGCCTGAAGCCCGCACCCGATGCGGTGCTCGGCACCGAGATTGCGTCGCTCGCTGGCGGTGCCGATGTGTTGATTGCGCGCGCGAAAGGTTTGGCCGAAGATGGCGATATTCGCCTTGCGTGTCACTTGGCTGACTTTGCGGCGTGGGCAGCCCCCGACGACCCGACGATTCACACACGGCGCGCGGAGATCTACAACAAGCGTCGCGACGTTGAGTTGTCGCTGATGAGCAAAGGCATCTTCAAGGCCGCCGCGCGCGAATCAGAAGCTGTGGTCAAGCGCCACCAGCCGTGAGGCTCTCGCCTGCCGTGGGGCGTTGGCGCGGGGCGCTCTCTCCTGCCGATCGCCTCACTTGGGCGGTGCACAGCATTCTCGTTGCAGTGCTGCTGTGGCGGCACGAGCCGTGGCGCGATGAGCTGCAGGCGTGGTCGATTGCAATGGCGAGCGATACGCCGTGGCAGCTCTTCCCCAATACACGACTCGAAGGCCGGCCACCCGGCTGGCAAATGCTGCTGTGGCCGTTCGCGCAGATCAGCACGTCGGTAAGGGTGCTGCAATTGGTGGCGTTCGTGGTGGGCCTTGTGGCCGCGTGGTGGTGGCTGCGGCTCGCCACCCTGTCGTGGTGGCTGAAGGCACTCGTGATGTTCGGGTTCTTGATGACGGGTGGCTATTTCGTGCACGCGCGCGACTACGTGTTGTCGTTCATGCTGTTGGTGTTGAGTGTGGCGGTGTATCGCCGACATGGTGCTGGCTGGCGGCTGGCCGCGATGATGTGTTTGTTGGCGTTCGCAAACGCGTTTTCTCTGGCGATGGCTGCTGCGTTCGTGGCAGCGGCTTGGCTTGGCGATGTGCGTGCTGCGTTGATTGGCAACTCGGCGACGACTCGCCGACGCCTCGAGTGGTTGGGGTCGGCGGTGCTTTGTGTGATGTGGTTTGCGTGGGCGGCGTATCTCACGTATCCGACTGATGAAAATCAGTTTCAAGTCGGCAAATATCGCGGGTTCGGGCGGTCGTTGACGCAATCGTTCATTCCCCTCAACTACGACTGGGCATGGCTGAGTCGCATCGACGACTGGCTCGCTGGGCTGTTGTTGCTCGGGGTGCTGGTGTTCGCATGGTCGAGATCGCGAGTGGCGTTCGGGTTTGCCGCGCTGTCGTTTGCGATGTTGCTCTACAACTTGACGTACGGCTACGGCGATTACTGGTGGCACTTTGGTAATGCGACGTTGGTGTCGCTGACGGTGGCGTGCTTTGTGTCGCGAGAAGGTACGCGGGTGGGCGGCGTTGCGCGTGTGGGCGGCCTCGCGCGAGTGGGCACCGCCGCACGGATAGGCACTGCCGCGCTTGTGGTGATCGCCGCGCTCAACTTTGCCGCGAATCGCTACGGTGCGGGGCCCGAGGTGTACGCCGACCGACCGTATTCGATGACGAAGGTCGCTGCTGAACAGATCGCCGCAGTATGCGACGGTTGCACGGTGATTGTCGATTGGGATGCCGTAGGTGCCGGCGTCTCAGCACACCTCAACGGCCGTGAGATCTACTACCTGAATCGGCGCGAGTTCGGCACCTTTGCGAAATTCTCGAACAAAAACACACCGCCCACGTGGGACGATGCAATCGCCGCGATGCAGCGCTTTGACAAACCAATCTTCGTGCACTCGGGTGCATATTTTTCTGGCTCGCCGCCGTGCTGCCTGTTACTTATGCATGTGAACGGTGATGGCTACCACGACACGAACCTCGTGTGGCAACTCGAGGCCGACCCGGTGGTGCCCGAGGACTAGGCGACGGCGGTGGACGTCTGCTCGAGCAACGGGGCGGATGTTTGCTCGAGCAGCGGGGCGGTCATACGGGTCCAGCGGCACCAGCCACACTGCGGAGACGACTGCGGCATGGTCTTGCGGGTAATCAAACGCACCACGTCGGCCAGAAATGACATGTACGCGTCGTCGTCGCGCTCAACTTCCACCCATACCGCTTCGGTGCGATAGGCGTACTGCCGTGGGGCGCCGGTGCGGCCGCGACTGCGTGACGTGGCGCTGCCGCGGCTGCGTGATGTGGCGCGGCCGGTCGACGTTGCTCCGGTGGCGCTGGGCAGTTCGATCATCCCCTGCGGCGGAAAGCAGATGAGCCCGAGACGTGACACCGGCGTCAAGCGCGACATCTCATTCGCCGGGCGCTCGAGCGCAATTGCATACGCGTGCAACTGGCGGCCATAGAGCGCGGCAGCCTCTTCGTTGGGCGCGGAAGTCTTGAAATCGCACACGCCGTAACCGGCGCGAGAGAACCGCAAGATCGTGTCGGTGTCGCCGCCGAACTGCACGCGATAGTCGGTGCCCGGCACTGCGATGGCTTCGGACTTCACTCGTCTGCCGGGCTCGATGACCCCGGCGGGCAGCGAACGCGACACATCCTTTACGCTCCGGCCGACGAACAACTCTTTCTGCGCATTATCGAGCGCGCCGAACACCTTGGGAAACGCCGTCGCCGGACGCGGACGGCCGTTGTAGTGGTGCCAAAAGCACGCCTTGCACTCGTCGTAGAGAAACGTGAGCGACGAGGGGCTCAGCTTGAGTACCCCGTCTGCCAGATCGGCCTGGCGTCGTTCGAACACGGTTGGTCGGGGGCGTTTGGTGGTGAGCGTCGTCATCGTGCCCACGAAGATACGCACGGGGTGTAGCGAAGATCG
>CAYFNN010000166.1:0-2785 GCA_964344465.1 uncultured Bifidobacterium sp.
AGTAGGACGCGAGTTTCAATTCGTGTGAATGGATCGCTGCCGGCAAAGCGGCCCCAACGTTGCTCGAAGGTGCGCGCGTCGTTCGTCGACGAAATCTCTCTGCCGAGATAACGCACCTGTGTAAGTGGCGTAACAACCGCATGTTTACCATCGCTGTGTAATTTGCAGGCAAGATCAAAATCAAACATTCGACCCGAATAGTCCGGACTCATCGCACCGACTTTTCGTAGCGCACGATTTCGTGCCATCGCACAGATTGTGCTGACCCCGAAACACTCGCGGGCGATGGCAAACATACCCACAGGGCCGAGGTCGTCGGGCAGGCGACCCTGGGCAATGTGATGCGCCTCGGGAGTCAATCCCAGACCTGAGGAATGCACGACACCGTATTCATCAACGATGACCGGAGCGACCAGACTTACCTTCTCGTTTGAGAAATAGCCGAGCAGTGTCTCAATCCAATCGGGCTCAACCATCTCACAGTGTTGATCGACGAAAGCCACATACTCGGCGTTCGTCGAAATGAGACCGATGTTCATTGCAGTTGGCAACGATGTGTCGTCGGCAACATGCACGATTCGACCACGCCCGTCGGCGCGCAGCAGTAATTCGGCTTGTTGCTCACTCGGCATGGTGGCGGGAACAACGATGACGAGTTCGAAATTGCGGTAGCTGGTTTTGGTGACTATCGACCGCACGACGTTGCTGCCGAGGTCTTGCGTGACGCCGTAGATGCGTTCAGCGGTGCCGTCGGTGACCACGATCACCGATACGAACGGATGGTGCACGGCGTGGCGGCGAACTCGGGCCAGGGATGGCCCGGCCTCACTGACGGTGGCAGGAATATTGAGTCGTTCGAGATGTTCTCGCACGGCTCGTAGTGCAGCGACGAAGGCGTATGGCTTGGCTGCTGCCGCCGAGGCCGTTGAGGTCGGAAGCGCCCGCCAGTGATACAACACCTCCGGCACGTGCGCGATCCGACGTGCGCGCTCAATGACGCGGAGAACGAGGTCGTAGTCCTGAGAACCGTCGAAACCTGGGCGAAACCTCCCAACGTCGTTCACCAGGGTGCGCCGCAAGACGGAGAGATGACTGGTGTAGTTCTGGGCGAGCAGTCGTTCTGGAGACCAAGTCGGTTTCTTGAAGTCGTCGAAACGCTGCCCACTCGGAGAAATCTTGTCTTCATCGGAATAGAGATAGTCAATGTCCTCTGCAACTGCAAGCGCCTGTGTCACGAGTTCGAGTGCATCGAGTCGCAGCTCGTCATCATTGTCGAGCAGCACCAGGAACTCTCCTGTGGCCGCCGAGATGGCATCGTTCGATGCCGCCACTATGCCGCCATTGGTCGTACGGCAGCAGATGCGAATTCGAGAGTCACTTGCCTGTAGTTCAGCGAGTCGTTCGGCGACCCACGGCGAAGGAGATGCGTCGTTGCATAAACACCACTCCCAGTCGGTGGTCGTCTGCCCGAGCACCGAAGCGACACACAACTCGAATGCCTCGCGGGGCGGCTCGTAAACGGGTGTAATGATGCTGAAGCGTGGCATCACGCTCACGCGCGACGAATGAGCCGCTTTGCCAGACGAACAGGCAACATCAGCAATCGTCCGATTCGCCAGGTGAATGACTGTCTCACGTCGGCGAGTTCTGCGATTGCCGTGGTGGCACGACGGTTCTCTCTGTGAGCGGCAGAGGCTGCCACAGCAAGAGCAGCTTCAAGTTGGGCGATGTGGGCCCGATGGTTCGAGTCGTGAGAGTGGAATATCGCGGCTTGCGCTACGAGTCGATGGCGAAGTTCGCCAATTTCGTTGGCTCGACCAATGGCATGGTCTCGCGAGTTGAGCACTTCGAGTTCAAGAACCGCCATTTGTTCAGTCACCATCCGCAACTGACTCGTGAGGCGCACGACCGTGGCGTCTCGAGTGAGGTCTGATGTGGTTGGGATTTCGCTCACCGAAACGACACTACCAAGTTGGTACCGTGAAATCAGTGGGTCAGGTCAGCGAAATCATTCGTTCGCGCAACTTGTTGTGGAACCTGACATTGCGAGAGCTGCGTGCCAAATATCGACGTTCGGTGTTGGGCTGGTCATGGTCAATGCTCAACCCTCTATCGCAAATGTTCATCTACACGGTGGTCTTCGGCTCAATCTTCGGCGTGCAGGCCCCACCGGGCAATCCCTCTGGCATCAAGGTGTATTCGCTGTATTTGCTCAGCGGCATCTTGCCATGGGGCTTCATCAACCTCATCTGTGGTCTGGGCCTCAATTCGCTTATCGGCAATGCCGCCCTCGTGCGCAAGGTGAGGTTTGCGCGTGAGACCTTGGTGTTCTCTGAGGTGCTCTTCAGTCTCGTGCAGTTCAGCATCGAGATGTCGATTCTCTGCATCGTGTTGCTGATCTTTGGAAGCCCATTGTTGCCATGGTTGCCGATGACGATGTTCCTCATGGTATTGCTGGCGATGTTCACCTCTGGTCTGGCATTGATTCTCTCGGTGTCATCAGTGTTCTTCCGCGACCTGAAGTACCTGTGGACAATCATCAGTCAGATTTGGTTTTTTGCAACTCCAGTGATTTACGACCCCGCCCGAGTTGACGAGCGGCTGTCTGGCATTTGGTGGTCGATCTATCACTGGAATCCATCCACGGCATTCGTGCGCTCATTTCGCCACGTCACGTTCGATGGTCGCGCTCCAGATTTGAGTGATCTGCTTGTCTTGATCTGCGTAGCAATCATCTCACTTGCCATCGGTCTGTTCGTCTTCGGGCGGTTCTCGCGCCGAATCG
>CAYFNN010000167.1:0-2774 GCA_964344465.1 uncultured Bifidobacterium sp.
CGCTGCTGCTGACGCGCCGGCATCATTCGGCTGAGGCGCGCAACCAGCACCTCGAGCACAATCTCATCTTGTAGACCCGTGCCACCGCGCAAGGCGCGATCGGCGCGTGCCAGAAGGTTGATGGCCTCGAAGATTTTCTTTGGCCCCATGGCGCGCGTGAGCTCGAGATACTTGCGACCCTGAAAATCGCTGCGCGAACCGATGAGCGACATCGCCTTCACTGGGTCGGCTGCACCAGAGCCATCGATGCGCATTGCCTTGGTGTAGTGGTTGTGCAAGAGCGCCATCAACTGAAACGGGTGATACTCGCCGCTGCGCACCATACGACGCATCATGAACATGGCGTTGGCGGTATCACCTGCATCGATGGCGTCGGTGAGATCCCACGGCTGCACACTGCCGGCCTGACCGAGAAACGGGTTCACGTCGTCGAAGGTGAGACGATGTTTCGGCCCGTAGGTCGACATGAGCACTTCGATCAGCCCGGGCAAGCGCGCAGAGTCTTGCCCCAACCAATCGGCGACTTCTTCGAGGGCCAATGCGTCGATCTTGAGCCCGGCCTCGATGAACTTGGTCTTGTACCACTCCATGAGTTCACGACGCTTGGTGGGCGGTGTGGTTTCAAAGATTGCGGTGCCCGATTTCTTCAACGCGTCGTTGAGCGCCTTGGCAATCTTCCCGGTAGCGGTGAACACGAGGTGGCACGCCTCAGACGGCGCAGCGAGATATTCGATGAGCGGGCCAGCGTCGAGCGGCGTGGTGTCGATATTGCGCACCACCACCACACGGTGGTCGGCAAAGAGCGATTGCGTTTGAGCAGCGTTCACCACCTGACGAACCGCAGCGTCGCGGTCGTCGGCTTGTGGCTCGGCGAGGTCGTACGACTCGTAGACAGATGAGCGGTCGGCGTCACCGACGAGCTCATCGACGAGCTCAGTGAGGCGTGCCGAGACGAGACGTTCGTCGTCACCGCTGACGAGGTAGGTGGGCACCCTTCCAGCGTGGCACGAGGGTGAGGGGTCGAACGACCCACATCGCACGGGCCAACACCAGCAACACCGCCACCCACACGGCGGCGTTGGGCACCCCGCGCGGCCCGACGCGGGCGGCGAGTTCGGCCACCCACCACACCCAGCGCACGCAAGCCACTACGGGCGCCACGACGAGGTATGCCAGCGAGTCGGGCACCACGGCGGCAATCGCCAGCAGCGGAACCGCAAAGGTCATCACCAACGAAGCGACGGGCACTGCGAGCGGGTTTGCAAGTAGCGACACGCTGGGCAGCGCACCGAACCACCAGAGCGCGAGTGGTGCAACGGCAAATTGCGCGGCGAGCGTGGCGGTGATTACTTCACTCATCCATCGCGCCATGCGAATGCCGACCATCGGTTGGGCGACGGTGGCAAACGCGTGGTGCACGCCCTCGCTGATACGCGGTGCCACCACCACCAGCCCAGTCGTAGCTGCCGCCGACAACAAAAAGCCCACTTGCAGCGTTGCAAGCGGGTCGACAACCACCACGGTCATCACCGTGAGGGCGAGGGCACGCAGCGGGAGCGCGTCGCGGCCGATGGCAAACCCCACCTGCACGATTGCGGCCATCGTGGCAGCGCGCACAACACTTGGCTCGAAGCGAGTGACGAGGGCAAAAAACGTGATGATGCCGAGTGCAGTAGCGAGACGCCACCATGGCGACAGCCTGCGCAAACCTGGCGTCAAACTTGCCAGCAGCAATGCCACGTTCTGGCCCGACACCGCCAACAAATGGCCCAGTCCTGCGGCGCGAAACGCGTCGGTCATGCGCGTTGGCTGACCCGAGTCGTCGCCAAGCACCAGGCCTCGCGCCAAGGCGGCGTCGTGTGGTGCGGTGGTGCGTAGGCCGTTGTCAATCAACGAGTGCACGCGATTGGCGGCTCGATGCCACGGATGCACTGCGGGCAACACCGCGTGAACCTGCACATCGCGCAACTCACCTTGCACATGACGCCCGGCGCTGAATCGCAGTCGGCGAGCGTCGAGCGCACTTCGTTGGGCGTCTAGCACGATGCGATCGCCAGTGCGTACGGCTCGCAGCGCGCCACGACTGCTGCCGTGCTGCACAAGCCGAAACCGTTCACCCTCAATCTGCACGACCAACGACACGGCACCGCGTTGCTGACGTGCATCGCTCATTGCCATTGCAACACCAGAGAACTCACCCAGCCGTGGCGTACTGAGCGCATGCCAATGCGAGGCGCCGTGGGCTGCGAGCACCACGAGCGACAACGCAACCACACTGCGATGCACTTGCGCGGCAAACATCTGCCGCACCACCACCATCACGCACCCTGCTGCGAACACCCACCACAACACGTGACTGCGTACCCACACGCGGTCGAACCGTGACGCCACCTCGATGCCCGCACGAGTTGCCAAGAGAGTCGCGAGCGCAAACAGTGGCAGTTGCACGCGATGATTTCGCATAACATGGCGAACGTGTCGGTACCAGGTGGCATCGTCGCCTACCGCACGATGTTGCGTCAGCGTGGGGGCCTCATGGCACTGGGCGGCGCCGTCGTCGTCGCGGTGAGCGGCGCAGTGCTGCTGGCGTTGCCCGGGCGACTTCCGGGGTTGATTGGTTTTGCCTTGCTTGTGGCCAGCTGCCCGGTGCTGGTGGCATTTGGCGTGCCCATCGCGTCGGGGCTCGGCGCCATCGCCAGCGGAATCGCCGCAAGCCTCGCCCTGTGGTTTGCCGTCGGACAGTTGGCTGCTCACCTCGCGACACGTGAAGCGGT
>CAYFNN010000168.1:0-2762 GCA_964344465.1 uncultured Bifidobacterium sp.
CTGCGCAAAGACGAAACCGAAGCCGGTCGTGCTCACGCAGTCAGCCACTTGCTCCGGCAACAAGTCGATACGGGCACCCAGTGCTTCAAGCACGTCTGCGGTGCCGCATTTACTGCTCGCCGAACGATTGCCGTGTTTGCAAACCGGAACTCCGGCGCCAGCCACCACCAGCGAGGTCATCGTTGACACGTTCACCGAACCGCTGTTGTCGCCGCCAGTACCAACGATGTCGATTGCTCTTGCGGCAATGTCGCTTGGTAATTCGACCTTCGTCGCAGCCTCCCGAACCGCGGCGAGAAAGCCGCCTAGTTCGTCAGACGTCGCCTCTTGCGAGTTGTAGTCGAGCAGAAACTGCTTGATCTCTTCTGGTGTTCGCTCGCCGCGCAGAATGCCGCGCATTGCATCGCACGCATGCTCCCGACTCAACGGTGTGCGCCGTCCTCCAGTCGCATCCACGCGTTCAGTCTGGCGGCTCCCCAAAAAAGACTCACCGGTGGGCCCGCTTGCGCGGTCAGGCGTCGTCGCGCAGGTCGGTGAGCAGCTCGGTGACCGTGAAGTCAGGCAGCTCGATCGCTTCGAGATAGTTCGGGTGGTCGCAGCGCAGCTGCACGCCACCTTTGGCGAACTGCTCGACCTGGGCGGGTGTGAAGTCGAAGCGCACGTAGTGCACTGCGGCGGTCACGGTCTCGCGGGTGAGACCTTCGGCGTGCTGCTCGTCAACTACACAGCGCACCTGCGAGCCGTCGGCGAGCACGATCACGAGCGACTTCTCGATGCCGACGAGTTTCGGCAGCCACTCACGCATCTGGTCGTTGCTCGTCAGTTCGATGAAGAGCGTCGCGCACAACTGGCCCGGCTCGGGAATCATCGGGTTATAGGCACGGAGCTCTTCCATCACACCTTCGTCGGTGACGGTGCGCTCGACGCGCAGCATCTCCTGAATCTGGTTGAGCATCGTCGCTCGGTTCTCGAATGCCACCGTCACGACGGTGCCGAGGTGCAGGCGACGGCGACGCTTCACTTCGATGATCTCATTACGACGGTCATCGCGAATGCGCTCGTACGCGCGGTGGTCGAGGATGTCGTCGAGGGTGAGTTTGCGGTTGCTGGTCATAGTCGACATGGGGGGATGTCTCCTTGTTGTTGGTTGTTGGGGGTTGATGGAATTATTCGGTATCCAGGCCGTAGGCCTTGGCGACCACCTGCAGCGGGTGCAGCGGGGTGTCGCCGGTTTGTTCGGTGATTGCGGTGTTCGCCAGGTGGCAGTCACCGGCGACGACGTCGCCGTCCGCGGCTTGCACCATCTCACCGAGTTTCTTGCCGAGCGGGATGCTGAGCTCGGCGTTCTCGGCGCGCAAGCCCCACATTCCGTCGATGCCCGAGCACTGCTGCACGAGCTTGATCTTTGCGCCGGTCAACTTCATCAAGTCGCGGCTCTTCAAACCGATGTTTTGCGCACGCAGGTGGCACGGCGTGTGGTACGTGATCGTCTCGGGCACTTCACCCGAGAACTGCGTGTCAAGCGACGCACCTTCGGTCTTGTGCACCTTCATGAGGTATTCGGCGGCGTCGAACGTGTGCTCCGAGACGAGCTTGGCGTCCGGGCCACCGACGTAGTCGAGGTAGTCCTTCTTCAGCACGTAACTGCAGGTCGGTTGCGGCACGACGATGTCGTTGCCCTTGCGAACTTCAGCCGCGAGCGTGGCGACGTTGTCGACGGCCACCTTGGTGAACGCATCGAGGTCGCCGCTGTGCAGGAACGGTGCACCACAGCAACCGGCGTCAGTCAACGTGCACTCGATGCCGTTGTGCTCGTACACCTTGACGAGAGCCTTGCCGATTGCAGGCTCCTGGTATTCCACGAGGCACGTGGGGAACACCGTGACGCTCCCCTGCTTCTTGCCAACGCGCACCTTTGGTCGCTGCTTGAACCATGAGGAGAACCTGCTGCGCGCGAACTTGGGCAGCAAGCGCACGCTGGAGATTCCCGCGGTCTTTTCCACCACTTTGCGGATGAGCGAACCGGGCTTGGCGCCCATCACCTTGTTGGTGATCGTCGCGGTCGCGACGGATACTTTGCCGATCGCGTCGGTGTTGCCCATGAATGCGGTCGTCGCCTTGTCACGCAGCGACACTTGGCCGTTGGCGCGACGCATCGCGTCGGCACGCAGCATGAGGCGCGGGAAGTCGAGCGCCCACTCGTGCTGGCCGGGGATGTACGGGCAGTTGATGTAGCAGAGCTTGCACTGGAAGCACTCGTCGATGACGTGGTCTTGCTGCGCGGGCGTCATCTTGCCGGCGTCTTGGTCGTCGTGCTGGTCGATGTAGTCGAACAGCGTCGGGAATGACGGACAGAACTTGAAGCACAACCTGCAGCCGTGGCACAGGTCGTACACCCGGGTCAGCTCGGCGCGCGTGTCTGCCTCGTCGAGATACAGCGGGTGGTGTGGGTCGTAGGTGATGGTCATTCCGGTTCCGTCTTTGCTTGTTTCAGATTTCTTCGATTCACCGTCTTCGGCGCTGGCGAAGCTCGGTTGGTATTGCGAGTTCCGGGGCCCAGCCCGGATCACGTGATGTCACCGTGAAGGTGTATCAGTGTCCGGGCCGAGACCCGCGGGACATTGTCCCAAGATTCGCTGGGCGAATCAGCCGACGGTCTTGAGACCCTCGGTGAAGCGTCCGGCGTGGCTCTTCTCGGCGCGTGCCAGAGTCTCGAACCAGTCGGCGATTTCGGCGAAGCCTTCGTCGCGTGCGGTCTTGGC
>CAYFNN010000169.1:0-2752 GCA_964344465.1 uncultured Bifidobacterium sp.
CACGCCCACCACGATTTCGGCCGTGATTGCCCGTCGCAGACGCCACGCCATCTTGGCGGTCAGTCGCTTCTCTTTGTTGAGGCGAGTCATCGCGAAGTTGCGCAGCACCAGCATGAGCCAGATCATGAGGGCCGCCACCATCAGTTGCAGCACGTTGAGCCGGCCGTGACTGCTCGTGAAGATGGCTGCACCGTCCACCAGGTACACCTGCACCAAGCCGGTGAACACGGTTAAGACAATGAGCAACGGCGAGATTTTGGCGAAATATCGAACCGAGTCGAGCAAGTCGCGGTCGCCGGGGCCAGCCAACGCGGCGCGTGCAAGCAGTGTGAGGCCGCCGAGCCACAGACCCATCGACCACGCGTGGAAGATGCCGAAGATGTAGGTGGCGACCGAGAGGTTTTGACCGATGCGAGTCAGGCCGTAGGTGGCCATCATCGCGAGCAAGTAAATGATCGCCGGCACTTGTGTCTCGGGTGCCAGCACACGGCGCGGTGAGAAAGCAATCCACGCAGCACCCGCGACGAGCGCAAAGCGCAACAGAAGAATGAAGCCGAACGCCGAGTTCAACGAGCCAAACCAACTGAACGGGTTGAGCGACGCAATGAACGAGTCGCCCCCGGCACGCGCGGATTGCAGTGTCACCACGAGGAACATCGTTGCTGTGGCACCGATCCACGAAATCCGCAAGAAACGCTGCGTCGTGTCGTACTCGAAACCTTCCGGCCATCCCATCACGATGTAGAGCAGGCCGCCAAAGAGTGAGATGACGAAGAGGTATTCAAAGATGCGAAGCAAGCCGAGCAACAGCCCGAATCGTGACTCCGCGGCCGGAGCGACCGTCACGATCTCCCCGACCACCGTGGTCGGTGTCGCACCGTCAGCCCCCGGCGCGGTAGCGGTCGTGTCTTGGGTGACCAACAACGTGAAGTTGAACGTGCCGAGGCTTCCGATGTTGCGGTTGATCACCCAAGTGACGGTGCACTGACCGGCGGGCGGCAACGAAGCGAGTGGGGTCGACACCGTCTGCATGTCGACCGCAATCACCGGTGCCCCGAGCGAGACAGTCACCCCGTTGCAGCGAAGCAGAACGCCGAGGGCCGCGGCATCATCGGCATCGAGTTTGTTGCGGAATATCAGTTGAAGCTGTGTCGGCACCACATTGACGGTGGAGTTCGGCTGGGGGTTCGACGAGATCAATTCGTTTGGGATAGTGGACGCTGCATCCGCCTCGGCCGGCAGAGATGCCAGCAAGCCGAGCGCGGCAACGCTCGCCATAACGAGCGAGAACAGGGAATGCCACCCTCTGACAACAACTGCACGCATCGGCGTTTTACAACGGTACCCAAGCCCCGCATTGCAGACGTCGCACTCTTTCGGCACGAAACAGTCGAGTTTGACTATGATTTCGCCGCTCACCCGAGGGGTAGGCTCGCTACGAAATGGCCACCCAATCGCTGTATCGCCGTTACCGCCCGCGCCGATTCGGCGAATTGAAGGGGCAAGAACACGTCATCCGCGCCTTGCGTAATGCGGTTGCCAACGATCGCGGGGGTCAGGCATACCTCTTTTCTGGTCCCCGAGGAACGGGTAAGACGTCTGCCGCTCGCATCCTTGCAAAGGTGCTCAACTGCACCAGCCCCGACAAGGGCGAACCGTGTTGCGAATGCGAGTCGTGCCTCGCTATCGAGCGGGGTACGAGTTTTGACGTGCTCGAACTCGATGCCGCCAGCAACAACGGTGTCGACAACATCCGCGAGCTCATCGAGCGCGCAGCGATGGGCAACCCGGGGCGCCATCGTGTGTTCATTCTCGACGAAGTGCACATGTTGAGTGGTGGCGCCGAGGCTGCGTTGCTGAAGACCCTCGAAGAGCCGCCTCCTCACGTGGTGTTCGTGCTCGCCACTACCGACCCACAAAAGGTGAGCGAAACCATCCGCAGTCGCACGCAACATTTGCAGTTTCGTCTGTTGCCCGCCAAAGACCTCGAAGACCATGTTCGCTGGGTGGTAAAAGACGCCAAACTCGAAGTGTCGCCCGAAGCAATTCGCCAAGTGGTCGAGCAGGGTGGCGGCTCGGCTCGCGACACACTGTCGGCTCTGGAGTTGGTTGCGGCAAGCGGCGGCGAAGCAGAGGTCTTCGTTCGACCCGAAGACATCATCGAGTCGCTCATCAATCACGACGCTGCAGCAGTGCTCACCCAGGTGGGTGCAGCAATGCAACGTGGCCACGACCCGAAAGCCTTTACCGAGCAGATCGTGCGGTTCTTGCGTGAAATGTTTTTGTCGTCGATGGCACCGCAACTCGTGCAACTCGCCGAAGAGCACGCGAAGGTTGCCGCCGACATGACTGCTCGTTACGGCATCGCTTCGGTGGTGCGGGCCATCGAAGTGCTCGGCGAGGCGCTGCTCGACATTCGACGTGCGCCAGACCCGCGCTTGGTGCTCGAGGTCACGCTCGTTCGACTCGCGAGCAACACCGTCGCCAACGACACTGCATCGTTGCTCGCCCGAGTGGAACGGCTCGAGTCAGGCTCGGCCCGACCACGAGACGTTACGGGGCCGATTCCGCGACCGCGACTCACTGGCGCAACCAACACTTCTCCATCGCTGGCCCAGCCACCGCGAGCCAATCGGGTAGCGCCGACTGAACGACCCACGTCACCCGGCGCAAAGGTGCAGGCGCAGACCCCAACACCACAAACCCAGTCAGTATCCGCGGAGCCCGTCGACGATCTTGTTACTGCATGGCC
>CAYFNN010000170.1:0-2676 GCA_964344465.1 uncultured Bifidobacterium sp.
ATGTACGAAGAGATCCAGCGTTGGGCAGAACTGCACGACACCGCAATCGAAGACGATGAAGAGACGCAGGAATACGTACGCACGCTTGAGCGCGACTACGACCGTCGTAATGACACGGTGATTCCAAGTGCCGACGACCTCGGTGACGCCTTCGAGCGGTTTCTTCGGGAGCAAGACGACCAGTAAATTCACCGAAAGTTCACCCTGAAAACTCTCTCAATTTTTCTTGAGAGATATAGTTTCACAGCATGGCATCACGAGCGACCCGCCGTTCCGACGCGTTGACGACCCGAGCCGCGCTGTTTGCCGCCCTTGGCGACCCGTTGCGTCTGAAAATTGCCGACGAACTCGCCACATCAGATCGCACACCTGGTGAGTTGCTCGAGTGGGTTGATGTGTCATCGGCACTGCTTGCTCACCATCTCGACGTACTTGAAGCAGCTGGAGTCATCGAACGAACCACATCGCATGCCGATGGCCGCAAACGATTCGTTCGCCTGGTGCCGCGGCATCGTCACCTTCTCAGCCCACACACGACGCTGCACAACGTGGTGTTTGTCTGCACGCACAACTCGGCTCGTTCGCAATTGGCAGCCGGTCTTTGGCAGCAACTCACCGGTCAGCCAGCCCGCAGTGCGGGTACCGAACCTGCCGAACGTGTGCACCCCCTGGCGCTCGACACTGCCCGTCGCCGTGGGCTCAATCTCAAACATGCCGCGCCACGTCGCGCGAATGCTGGCCTCTTCCGCGGAGCCACCGTCATAACCGTCTGCGACCAGGCCCACGATGACCTATCGCGCGCGATTCCACACGCGGGTAGTCGACCTCTGTCACGGCTGCACTGGTCGGTGCCCGACCCCGTCGCGATCGGCTCTGCTCGGGCGTTCGAGCGGGCCTACGAGGAGATTGCCGAACGAATCTCACCGCTCGCCGCAGCCAAACACCAAACAACCACGAAAGGAAACCAGTAATGAGCCTGTATCAGCCAACTGAAGAGAGTGAAATCATCGACCACTCGGTAGCACAACTCGCCCGTAAGTACGCCGGGAAGTTTGACGAAATCGACATTCGACCCATCGTCAACGAGTCGTACCACAGTTTCGCCGACGCCAAGGTGCGCAGCTTCGTGCCGGTGTTCACCACGCGATATGCCGACGATCGGCTTCGCGCTCTCGCCAAGGTGCGAGGGCTCATCTCCGACACTCCGCCGTCGGTTCTCTTCGTGTGCGTTCACAATGCGGGTCGTTCGCAGATGGCAGCCGGATGGCTGCGAACCTTGTCCAAGGGTCGCATCGAGGTGTACTCGGGTGGCTCACTGCCCGGCAAGGATCTGAACGCAGCAGCAGTGGCCGCGATGCAGGAAGTCGGCATCGATATCGCAAGTGAATTCCCCAAGCCGTTCGCGGTGGAAATCGTGCAGGCAGCCGACGTGGTCATCACCATGGGTTGCGGTGACACGTGTCCGATTTTTCCTGGCAAGCGGTATGAAGATTGGGCGCTTGACGACCCCGCTGGGCTAGGAGTTGAGGCGGTGCGGCCGATTCGAGACGAGATTCGCCGGCGCGTGGAAAGTCTCATCTCTGATCTCGGAGTAAGTAGCCGATGACTCCGACACTTTCACGTCGGCTCGTTGCCGAGAGTATCGGCACCGGGCTACTCATCATTGCGGTGGTGGGTTCGGGAATCATGGCGACGAATCTCACCGATGACGTAGCGGTGCAGCTACTGGCCAATGCTGGTGCGACCGTCGGGGCACTCATCGCATTGATCATGATGTTCGGCCCGATCTCTGGGGCGCACTTCAACCCAGTTGTCACCATCGCCGATTGCGTGCTGAACCGCCGCAAGTTCAGCGATGTACTGCCCTACTTCGTGGCGCAAACCCTCGGGGGAACCATCGGAGCATTAATTGCGAATCTCATGTTCGACCTCGACCCACTCGGGCCGTCGACGAAAATTCGCGATGGCGGCGGCATCTGGTTGGGTGAAGTGGTTGCAACCTTCGGCCTGCTGCTCGTTATTTTCCTCATCGGCAAGCATCGCGCTGACTCGGTGCCATTGGCAGTTGGCGTGTGGATTGGCGGCGCCTACTGGTTTACGTCGTCAACTTCACTCGCAAACCCCGCGGTCACCATCGCGCGCGCATTCAGCGACTCATTTGCGGGCATCGCCCCGGAGTCAGTGCCGATGTTCATCGCTGTGCAGTTCGTCGGCCTGGCAATTGCGCTTCCTGTGCTTCGACTGCTTCGGCGTTAACGCCCGCGCACGACTTGCTCACCTCTGCGATCACTGCAGCCTTCCACCCCAAAACGAAAGGCCCCGGGCTTTCGCCCGGGACCCTCCGATAGTGAACTTGCTTTTGAAGACTTACTTCGAATTAATCAGCTTCGCTTGTGCGAGCGCTTTCTCCTTCAGGGCTCCAGTCAGCGGTGCATACGCCAACGCTTCGGCATTTGCCGGTGCGAAGGTGTTCAAGATCCACTGGAGATACTCGCTCACCACGGCATTCTTCGCCGACTTGGCCGTCTTGCCGAGGGCATAGGTAATGGCGACGACCGGATAGGCAGTCGTGTTCGTGCCCTGATTGTAGTTAAACGTCACGAAACCGGTCGAGTCGACTGTCGATGCGGACAGGAACGACGAGGTCGCAGCCGCCGTTGGGGCGACGTACTTCCC
>CAYFNN010000171.1:0-2654 GCA_964344465.1 uncultured Bifidobacterium sp.
ACCATCACGATTCCCCCGCCGATACCGAGCAGACCAGCAAGCACGCCCGAGACAAAGCCCACGAGCACCAGCGCGATTGTGAGACCGATTGAGTGCGCCGAAGTTTCCGACGTGTCGATACCGAAAAACAGTCTCACTGCAGAGGCGAGCGCGACGGCGACAAACAGCCACGTGAGCACTTTCTTATTGACGGTCGCCAGCCACTTCGTGCCGAGCAACGCGCCGGGCAGAGCACCCGCCACCAAGCAAGCGGCCGCCCACCAATCAACGTTGTCGTAGGCGAGATAGGTAAAGAGCCCGGTAATCGCGATCGGCAGAACTGCAGCAAGCGACGTGCCGTGCGCGCGGCGCTGCTCCATCCGCGCCACCAGCATGAGCCCCGGCACGATCAGCACTCCTCCTCCGACACCGAAGATGCCCGACAGCAATCCCGCAGCAAGACCAACGAACACGACTGTGCGATTGCGCATCCCGCCCAACTTACGACGCGCTGCGTGCCACTCTTACGACGCTCGGTGCGCCACTTTACGAATTGTTGACCTAAGTAGTCGTGTTTCGATGCCCGTTCCACTACCCTGTGAACTGCGCATTCAGTTCAGAATGCGCTTGACACAACTCCAAGGGGGAGAAACAGTGAAACGTTCAGTTCGTATCGGTGTCCTCGCAGTCAGCGTGTTGGCCGTTCTCGGTCTTGCCGCATGCGGTGGCGACGAATCCACCAGCGAGTGCCCGACGATATCCGAAGGCAAGTTGACTATCGGTACTGGCAACCCGGCCTATTACCCGTGGGTTGCCGATGACGCCCCCGAGAGTAAACAGGGATTTGAAGCTGCTGTGGCATACGCCGTGGCCGGTGAGCTCGGGTACGCAGACGCTGACGTGGTGTGGGTGCGCACTGGCTTCGACGAGGCAATTCAGCCTGGCGCGAAGAACTTCGACTTCAACTTGCAGCAGTTCTCGATTACTGAAGAACGCAAGGCGACGGTCACGTTCAGCGACCCGTACTACTCCACTAATCAGGCGCTCGTCGGTTTCGCCGACTCGCCCGTTGCCTCGGCCACCAAGGTGAGCGAACTCAAAGAGTTGAAGTTCGGCGCCCAAGCAGGCACAACGAGCCTTGACTTCATCACCAAAGTGATTCAGCCGACAACCGAGCCCTTCATTTATGACGACAACGCCGCCGCCAAAGCAGCGATGGAAGCCAAGCAGATCGACGCCATCGTGCTCGATTTGCCGACGGCGCTCTACGTAAGTGCCGTAGAAATCGAAGGCTCCAAGGTAATTGGTCAGTTTCCTCTGACTGACGCAGTCGGCGCCGACGATTTCGGAATGGTGTTCGACCTCGACAACCCTCTCGTCGCTTGCGTTAACAAAGCACTTGCTGCATTGAAGGAGTCGGGCAAGTTGGCAGAGATTGAGAACGAGTGGCTCTCGAATTACACCGGCGCTCCGGTCATCAGCCTCGACTGACGAGTCGCAAAGAGCACGAACGCCGGCAACGGCGCCGTAGTTCTGTCATCGCGGCGGTCAGCACCCTCGTGGTGCTGGCCGCCGTGGTCGTTCTCGTCCCCCGCATGCCGCGATGGGATCGCGTCAAGAAGTCGTTCTTTGATGTCGACCAGATGCGCGACTCGCTCCCGCGACTCGTTGACGCGTTCTGGCTCGACGTCAAGATCTTCGCGTGGACGACGCCGTTCATCTTCGTTCTCGCACTCTTGATCGCGATTGCACGCAACTCACGCTCACCCGCCCTCTTCCCAGCTCGCGCCTTCGCGGCGATGTACACCGACGTCATGCGCGGCGTGCCAGTCATTCTCTGGATTTATCTAGTCGGCTTCGGCGTGCCCGGGCTTGGCCTCGAACGTCCATACAACTCGCCCCTCTTGTGGGGCTCGGTGGCGCTTGCCATGACCTACTCGGGCTATGTGGCCGAAGTGTTCCGCGCGGGAATCGCAAGCGTGCACGAGAGCCAGCGTGCAGCAGCCCGCTCGCTGGGATTGTCAAGTGCCCAAACTATGCGATTCGTGGTGCTGCCGCAAGCGGTGCGGCGCGTGGTGCCACCGTTGCTCAACGACCTCGTGTCGTTACAGAAAGACGTCGCGCTCGTGTCGCTCATAGGCCCGATCGAAATCTTGCGGCAGGCCAGCATCGACAAGTCGAAGTTCGCCAACTTCACGCCGTTCATCGTCGCGGCGGTGGTCTTTCTTGCGGTCACGATTCCGCTCACGCGATTAACGGACTATCTCTGGCACCGACAGCAGCGCCGCACCGCTGGCACACGGGTGGCAGCATGACCGCCAAAGTCAGTCTGCGAGGTGTCACCAAGGCGTTCGGCGACAACGTCGTGTTGCGCGACTTCTCGCTCGATGTTCAAGCCGGTGAGGTCGTTTCGCTCATCGGTGCGAGCGGCAGCGGAAAAACCACGGTGCTGCGCTGCATCAATCTGCTCGAACAAATCGACGATGGTGCGGTGCTACTCGACGGCGACGAGATCTCTGCAGTCGGGCGCGACCCCAACCCCGTTCGGCGACGAGTCGGCATCGTGTTCCAGAGTTTCAATCTTTTTCCGCACATGTCGGTGGCGCGCAATATCACGCTTGCTCTCACCGAGGTGCTCGGGCAGTCGGGTGATGCTGCCCGAGAGCGCGCCGCCG
>CAYFNN010000172.1:0-2634 GCA_964344465.1 uncultured Bifidobacterium sp.
ACGTGGTCGATTGAGGGCTTCTACGAAGAAGGCGTCGCGCCGGCCGAGATGGGTTGGGGCACACACGAGCGATACCTTCCGCACAACGCCCACGTGCACGACGACGACGGCCCGTGCAACCAGATCGCACTCGCCCAACCCGGAATGGAAACCTGGGTGCGCTCGTGGGTGCCCGCCGGAGAAATTCTCGGCATGGTCATCCGCCACGGCGAGGCGTACACGATGAGCGACCACCTCACCGTGTGGAACGACGACGGCACCGCGAAGTACCGCCCGACGGTGCACTACTCCTACTGCCCCACCGATGCAGCGATCATGAGCGTGCACGAACTGCGCATGCGCAACTGGAAGATGCAGTCGGGTCAGCGCATCTTGAACAACGAGATCGAGTCAGGCCGCGACGAACTCGGCGTGTTGCTGATGGGCCACGACTACAAGTCGTGGTGGACGGGCTCGCTGCTCAGCATCGACGAAGCGCGCGCGATTCTTCCTGGCCAGAGTGCCACCACCCTGCAGGTCGCCTGCTCGGTCGTGGCTGCTGCCTGCTGGATGATGAACAACCCGTCGGCAGGCATCCGCGTGCCTGACGACCTGCCCTACGAAGAGGTGTTGAAGGTCGCCTACCCCTACCTCGGCACGTTCCATTCGGCCGCCGTCGACTGGGACCCGCTGAAGAACCGCAACGATCTCTTCCCCGGTTTCGGCAACGGCCCGACGAAGCTCGACACCACCGACCCGTGGCAGTTCGCCAACTTCCTCGTGCCCACGCCGCGCGCGGTCTGAGGCTCGCCGGTAGGCGGCGCACCTGCTGCTCGATGCAGCGTGGCTTGCGGCAACGTACACCGATACGCTGACTACGCAATGCGACGAGCTCTGAGCCTCCTCCTTACGTAGCGGCGTCGGCCGCATATCGCCGACGTCGCGAACACTCCCGAGCCAAACGGCCGGGAGTTTTTCTTTTCTCCAGCCGAACTTTTCCCGCCGAATTCACGATCACCACCACAACGACAACTCAGCAACACAGAAACGACACAACGACATGGCACCCAAACCCAGCAACCCGAAAAAGATGCCCTTCGAGAAGTACGCCGCCTACGTGCCGATCGTGCTCACGGATCGCACCTGGCCCAACCGCACGATCGACAAGGCTCCGCTGTGGTGCTCGGTCGACTTGCGCGACGGCAACCAGGCGCTCATCGACCCGATGGACCCCGAACGCAAACTGCGGATGTTCAAGACGCTGGTGAAGATGGGCTTCAAGGAAATCGAGGTCGGCTTTCCGTCGGCGAGCCAACCCGACTTCGACTTCGTACGCCACATCATCGAGAACGACCTCATCCCCGACGACGTCACCATTCAGGTGCTGGTGCAGTCGCGCAAAGAACTCATCGAGCGCACCTACGAGAGCATCCGTGGCGCCAAGCAAGCCATCGTGCACTTCTACAACTCGGTGAACCCACTGCAGCGGCGAGTGGTGTTCGGTCTCGAGAAGTCGGGCATCGTCGACATCGCGGTCAATGCGGCGAAACTCTGCAAGTCGCTTGAGCCGACCGTGAAGGGCACCAACGTGCGCTACGAATATTCGCCGGAAAGCTTCACTCTCGCCGAGCCGGAGTTCGCCGTCGAGATCTGCGAAGCCGTGATGGACGTCATCAAGCCGACGAAAGAGAACCCGCTCATCCTCAACCTGCCGGCCACGGTCGAGTGCTACTCCCCCAACGTGTACGGCGACGTCATCGAGTGGTTCGGTCGCACCATCAAAGAGCGCGACAGCATCGTGCTCTCGCTGCACCCACACAACGACCGCGGCTGCGCGGTGGCTGCTGCCGAATTCGGCGTGATGGCTGGTGCCGACCGCGTCGAAGGCACCCTCTTTGGCAACGGTGAGCGAACGGGCAACGTCGACGTGATCACGCTGGCGATGAACCTCTTCGTGAACGGTGTCGACCCGATGCTGGATTTGAGCGACATCGACGCACTGCGCCGCGACGCGGAGTACTGCAACCGCCTGCCCGTGCCCGAGCGCCAGCCGTACGCCGGCGACCTCGTCTACACGGCATTCTCTGGCAGCCACCAAGACGCCATCAAGAAGGGCCTCGACGCGCTGCCCGACGACTACGCGAAGTGGGAGGTTCCGTACCTGCCGCTTGACCCCAAGCACGTCGGTCGCACCTACGAGGCGGTCATCCGCGTGAACAGCCAATCCGGAAAGGGTGGCGTCGCGTACGTGATGAAGACCGAGCACGGCTTCGAGCTGCCGCGCCGCCTGCAGATCGAGTTCTCGCGCACCATCCAGCACATCACCGAAGACTCCGGCACCGAGATTGCACCGGACGTGATGTGGCAGGCCTTCGAACAGGAATACCTGCCGAGTGCGCCGCGCTACTCGCTCTCCAGCCACGAGATGCGCAGCACGAGCGATGGCACCACGAGCATCACCGCACAACTCGAAGTGGAGGGCAAGCGCGTCACGCTGCAAGGCGACGGCAACGGCCCCATCGACGCGTTCGTGCAGGCGTTGCGACGCGAGTTCGGCGTGAAGTTCGACGTGAAGGACTACGTCGAGCACGCCCTCAGCCAGGGCTCCGAAGCAACTGCCGTCGCCTACATCGAGAGCGCGAACGAGTCGGGCGA
>CAYFNN010000173.1:0-2626 GCA_964344465.1 uncultured Bifidobacterium sp.
CCGGGTTGAAAATGCGGAAGTACGGCGCCGCGTCGGTGCCAGTTCCGGCGGTCCACTGCCAGCCGTGGTTGTTCGAGGCGATGTCGCCGTCGACCAAATGCTGCATAAAGAATTTCGCACCCCACTGCCACGGCAGATGCAGGTCTTTGACGAGGAAGCTCGCCACGATCATGCGTACGCGGTTGTGCATCCACCCGGTGGCGAGCATCTGGCGCATGCCCGCATCGACGATTGGATACCCCGTCTGACCTGCGCACCATGCGGCAAAACGCTGCTTGGCGCGGGCATCGGTATCGACGGGCATTGACTTCATCTTCAACTGCAGGTTCTCCCACGCGGTGCGGGGCTGATGGTGCAGAACATCGGCGTAGAACTCGCGCCAGCCAAGTTCGCTGCGGTAGTGGTCGTGGTTCTTGTCGGGGCGCAACTCGGCGAGCAGTTGACGCGGGTGCAACACACCGAAACGTAGATACGGCGACAGCATGCTGCAACCGTCGCGGTCGGGGTTGTTGCGCTCTTCTTTGTAGCGACTCAGCGCGTCGCTCGCGAAATGTTCCCACCTGGCCCACGCGGCTTGTTCTCCCCCGGCGGGCAACGTGGCGGCACACTCAGGTTCTTGCGGGATGCCGTCACACTTCACCTCGGGCGCGCCGCGCAGGTTCATGTTGGCGGGTGCAGGCAGCGGCGCCGACCACCCGTTCGACATCCACACGCGCGAGAACGGCGTGAACACCGCAAACGGGGTGCCGTCGTTCTTGCGCACGACGCCGGGGTTTACCGCATACGGCGAGCCGACGCGCTCGAGCCGCACGCCTTGTGCAGCGAGACGCTTGGCGACTTCGTTGTCGCGCTTGGCGCCATACGGGCCGAAGTCTTCGCTGATGAATACGGTGTCGGCGCCGACTTCTTTGGCGAAACGCGGCACGATGTCGAGCGGGTCACCATGGCGCACGACGATGGCGCGATTCATGGTTGCGTCGAGCGCGCGAATGTTGCGGTAGAGAAACCCGAGTCGTGCCGCACCAGAACGCTGCACGAACATCGGGTCGAGCACAAACAGCGGTGTGGTTACCCCATGAGCAAGCGCAGCAGTGAGCGCAGGATGATCGGCAAGTCGCAGATCGCGGCGAAACCACATGATTGATGCGGCCATGCTGCGAACCTACCTCCACCACCAGGCGAGCAGCGCAACGCAACCAAAACACGTGACGCCGCCGTACGCCATCGACCACTCGAGCGACACGTAGTCGGCGATGAGACCCGTGATGGGGCCGCCAATTGGAGTGCTGCCGAGAAACGCCACTGCCGTGAGCGCGAGCAGGCGGCCACGCATGTCGGGTGGCGACTCTTGCTGGCTGATGGCGTTGCCCGATGCAATCATCGCCGCACCACCGAAGCCCAGCGGCAGACACAACACGAACGCCCACAGCAGACTCGGCGAGAACGCAACTGCAATATTGCTGGCACCAAGCACACCGACGTTGATCACGAGCCAGCGCAGCGACACCCGCGGATACCGAGCCGTGACGAGTGCGCCGACGATGCTGCCGACACCCGTGAACGTCATCAACCAGCCGAATGCGTTGTCACTTCCCCAGTTGATGTCTGCCAACTTCGGAAACACGACGCTGTAGTTGAAGGCAAACGTGCTGACCACGACATATACGAAGAACATCGACGACAATCGGCGGTTCGAGCGCACGTAGCGAAACACATCGCGCACCGGTGTGCCGCCCGCGGGGCGTTTGATGGCAGGCACCATCTCGGCCCGACGCAGCCCGACGATGCCAGAGATCATGAAGGCATACGACAACCCGTTGAGCACGAACAACCAGCCCGTGCCGAGCGGCCCCACCAGTAGTGCCGCAAGCGCAGCGCCGAACACCCGCGAGCCGGTCATCACCGTGGTGTTCATGGCCATGGCGTTGCTGAGTTGCGATGTCGGCACCAGTTCGGTGATGAGTCCGCGACGCGCCGGATTGTCGATGGCGCCGACGAGCCCAAGAAACAGCGAAAGACCCCACACCACCGGCAACGAGATGTTGTCGGTGAGGTCGAGCACGCCCATCACGAGTGCCTGCAGCGCCAGCAGAATTTGCGTCACCAGCATGATTTTGCGTCGGTCGTAGCGATCGGCGAACGAGCCGGCCCAGGTGCCGAGAAAGAGCATCGGCAGAAACTGGAATGCCACGTTGTAGCCGAGGTCAGAGGCCTTGCCGGTGAGGCGGTAGACGAGATACGACGTGGCGGTGAGCTGCAGCCACGAACCAATCGTCGAGAGCAAGAGCGACGCGAAATACAGCCGCGCGTTGAAGAAGTTGAGCGAGCGAAAGATGCCCGTGTCCGGCGCGTCGGCAGTTACATCGGACGCGTCGACAGTTGCGTCGACTGCGGTGGCGGGCGCGGCGAAGGGTTCGGCGTCAGCCATCGAGCTTCAATGCAGAAATGAACACGTCACCGGGCACCTCGACACGCCCGATGGCCTTCATCTTCTTCTTGCCTTCCTTCTGCTTCTCCAGCAGTTTGCGCTTGCGCGAGATGTCGCCGCCGTAGCACTTGGCGAGCACGTCTTTGCGCTTGGCCTTCACCGTCTCGCGCGAGATGATCTTGCCGCCGATTGCCGCCT
>CAYFNN010000174.1:0-2623 GCA_964344465.1 uncultured Bifidobacterium sp.
CAGTCGATGTTGTGCTGTTCGTGCCCAGATGTATGACCACGATCGAGCCCAGGCGCCGTATCGACTTCAAGTAGTTGACGATCTCCAGCGCCTGACGCACTGAACGGTTCTTCATCGCATCGACCGTGGCACCGCGCGCAGTCAGCTCACGTGCGGCTCCGAGCATCACCGAGTCGCCGATGGCCAAAACATCAATCAACTGGCCGTCGAGCGTGGTGGTTTGCGTGGTGCCACCGATGATGACGGGACCGGCAACAGATGTGGTCGCCGCTTCTTCACTGCCGGCATGAGTTGTCGCCGAATCCTGCTCGACCGCTTTCGACGTGTCAGGCGTCGAGTCAGCAAGTAAATCGACCACCGCCGACTCGCTATCAGCAAGGCTCTGGCTGATGTCGTTCAACTTCACGTCGGCAGTCGCGATACTGACAAGTGCGAACATCGGCAACACTGCAGCCGTGGCCACCAGCCCAGCACGCCGGCGCCTCGCAGTAGACGACTGACGACTTGGCGATAGCCGTTCGTCACGCAGCCTCTGGCGCCACGCTGCGAATCGACCATCGCGCACCGGCATCTCGATATAGCGATACGAAAGTTCGGTGAGCGCAAGTGCCAACAAGCCGAGCAATACGAATTCATATCGCGTCAAGCCCTTGCCAGCAAAACGTCGATACATCTGGAACACCGGCCAGTGATACAGATACAACCCGTATGAACGTTGGCCGATGTAGGTCATCACTCGGTTGCCGAGAATGTGGTGCGTCATCGATGCGGTGGGGTGCACCGCCGCTGCAATCACCGCGAGACTTGCGACACCAACGAGAAGGAATCCACCGCGAAACAGCAGGTCATAACCGCTATTGCCAGCGTCGCTTACATCGACCACGTCGCGAAAGACCACTGCAGTAATCGCCAGCGTGCCGAACCCCACGAGAAACACCACATCCATGAGTTGCCCGCGTGAGCCAACGGGCGAAGTCTCAAGTCGCCACGGTCGCCAGAAGATTGCAAGAGCTGCCCCGAGAAACAAGCCGCCCGAGCGAGTGAAGGTTCCCAGAAAAAGGAAGTCAATGCGTGACACGGGGTGGCCGAGAAACGCCATGTAGTGATCGGGGGTCTCAGAGATCGTGCCGATCGGGCCAGATTGATACGTAACCGCCACGAACACTGCTATCGCGACTGCCACCACGCCGAACAGCAATCCGGCGACCGGCAATTTTCGACGCCCGATTCGCAAGGCGGCGAACATGACGAGTGGCCAGATGAAGTAGAACTGTTCCTCTACCGCAAGTGACCACAAATGACGTAGTGGCACGAAATCAAACGCCGTGAAATACGACGTGCCCACCCAAATCTGAAACCAGTTGAAGCCGTAGAAGAATGCGGCAACGAGGTCACCGCGTAGTGCACCGAGGGCATCGCGCTGAAAAAGCGAACAGTACACCGCAACGCCAACCAGCAACACCCATAACGCCGGCAACAGTCGCCGCGCACGACGCAGCCAGAACTTCTTCAAGCTGATGCCGCCATGCTGTTCGTGTTCGGCAATCAACAGTGAAGTAATGAGAAAGCCGCTGATCACGAAGAACACTTCGACGCCGAGAAATCCACCGCCGAGCCACTTCTTGTTCGCGTGATACACGATCACTGCCACGACTGCGAGCGCTCGCAGGCCGTCAAGTGCTGGCATGTATCCCAAGAGACCGGGCCGCTTCTCGTTCATCGCCTGTGTACCTGCCCGAACGAGTTCAGCCGCCAAGGCCAAGGTTGCCGTAGATCTCGCGGGTGGCAGTCGAACGATTCAGTGTGTAGAAGTGCAAACCAGGGGCTCCCGCGGCGAGCAGCTCTGCACCAAGCTGGGTTGCTACTTCTACTCCCACACGGCGAACCTCCGCCGGCTCAGTGAGCGGCTCGAGGCGGTCGGTCAACCAACGCGGGATCTCTGCACCAGACATCTGCGCCATTTTGACGATCTGACCCTTGTTGGTCACCGGCATGATGCCCGGCACGATCGGCTTGTGCACACCAAGCGCGGCGAGCTCGTCACGCAAGCGCAGATAATGCTGCACATCAAAAAAGAACTGAGTCATCGCAAAGTCGGCACGACGCAGTTTTTCTGCGAGATGGCGGCGGTCTGATTCTCGCGACGGCGAACGCGGGTGCACTTCAGGGTGTGCAGCAACACCAATTGACATGTCGAAGTGGTCTTGTAGATGTTCGACCAAGTCAACCGCGTAACGAAAGTCGCTCGGCCCGGTGTCTGTCGAGTCGGTGGGCAGGTCGCCACCCAGCGCGAGAATGTTCTCCACTCCAGCCGCTTTGTATTCGCCGAGCAACTGATTGATGTCGTCGCGAGTATGCCCCACACAGGTGAGATGCGCCATCGGTGGCACCACTCCATTGCGCGCCAGGCCGACGACCACGTCGCGGGTGCGCGTACGCGTGCTTCCGCCCGCACCGTAGGTGACCGAGAAGAAACTGGGCTTGAGTGGTGCCAGTTCGGTGATGGTGTTGGTGAGCTGGGCCTGCGCTTCGTCGGTCTTTGGCGGAAAGAACTCGAACGAGAACGTTCGCCCACGCGCAAGCAGTTCGGCGATGCGCATGGCAACTCGAATTCTACGAGTTC
>CAYFNN010000175.1:0-2150 GCA_964344465.1 uncultured Bifidobacterium sp.
CCCTGTGGTGAAGGCGGTGTGTGCCGCCGACGGTTTTGCCCAAGTTAGCGCATTACACCGCGGCGGGTGCCAAATTGGCGGGGCGAGTCAGGCGGTGGCAGCGGGTGCCAAATTGGCGGGGCGAATCAGGCGGTGGCGGCAGGTGCCGCCAGCACGATGTTGGCCTGGCGGGCGGAGAACAGGTACACGTCTTCAGCCGACCACGAGCACCACACGGGGTCGTCGACCTGGAATCGTTCGGGGTTGGTGCGCGGCACCAATACGAGCAGGTCTTTGGTGCGGGTTCGCACCACGTATTGCAGCACGTCACCGAAGTACGACACGCCGGCAACCGTGGCCTGCGTCGAGTTTTCGGGCTTGGTCGGCTGTTTGGCGCTGAGGTTGATGCATTCAGGGCGCACGGCCGAAAGGGCGGGCTCGCCATTCGGCACGTCTTCTTCGGGTCGACTGGCGACGAAGATGGTGCCGTCGTCGGCCTGCGAGCCGTGCTCGGTGGCGGTGCCCTGCCAGAAGTTGTTTCGCCCGACGAAGCCGGCAACGAACGCCGTGGTCGGGTGCTCGTACACGGTTTCGGGGTCGGCGATCTGTTCGATGTGGCCGTTGAGCATGATGGCGATTCGGTCGCTCATCGACATGGCTTCTTCTTGGTCGTGTGTGACGAACACAAACGTGATGCCGAGCCGAGTCTGCAGCAGCTTGAGTTCGATTTGCATTTCTTCGCGCAGTTTGCGGTCGAGTGCGCCAAGTGGTTCGTCGAGCAACAAGATGCTCGGTCGGTTCACGAGTGCTCGCGCGACGGCAACTCGCTGCTGCTGGCCACCCGACATTTGTCGCGGACGACGATCGGCAAGTTTCGACATCTGCACCATGTCGAGGGCTTCAATCACTCGTGTGGCGATTTCAGACTTCGCAACGCCTTTTTGTCGCAGACCATAGGCAACGTTCTCAGCCACCGTCATGTGCGGGAAGAGCGCGTAGTGCTGAAACACCGTGTTGACGTCACGCTTGTACGGCGGCACACCTTGCACGAACTGCCCCGAGATACGAATGAACCCTTCGTCGGGTTGCTCAAAGCCGGCGAGCATCCGCAGCGTGGTGGTCTTGCCGCAACCGCTGGGGCCGAGCAGCGAGAGAAACTCACCGGGGTGAATCTCGAGATTGATTTTGTCGACGGCTACGACGTCGCCATAACGCTTGGTGACGTCTACGAGTTCGACGGATCCGCGCTCGCCACTCACTGCCGACTATCGCCCCCTCGACTGCGAAACGCTAGTCATTAGATGTTGATGTTCGCCATTACGTGCTTGATGCGCGTGTAGTCGTCGAGCGCGTAGGCCGAAAGATCCTTGCCGTAGCCCGACTTCTTGTAGCCACCATGCGGCATCTCAGCGACAACGGGAATATGCGTATTGATCCACACGCAGCCGAAGTCGAGGGCCTTGGCCATGCGCATGGCTTTGCCGAAGTCACGGGTCCACACTGATGACGCGAGGCCGTATTCGACACCGTTGGCCCACTTGACGGCTTCTGCTTCGTCGCTGAATTTCTGCACGGTGATCACCGGGCCGAATATCTCTTGCTGGATCATGTCGTCGTTCTGCTTCAAGTCGGCGACAACGGTTGGTTCAAAGAAATAGCCGTCGTTGCCGATCTTGTTGCCGCCCGCCACGACTCGCGCGTGCTTCGGCGCTTTCTCGATGAAGCCGTTCACGCGTGCGAGTTGGTTGGCGTTGTTGAGCGCACCGTAGAGCACGTCGTCGTTCGGCGCGCCGGTCTTGGTGCCTTTGGCCGCTTCGGCGAGTGCTTCGACGAAGTCGCCGTACACCTTCGGGCCAGCGATCACGCGCGTGGCTGCAGTGCAGTCTTGGCCAGCATTGAAATAGCCGGTCATCGAAATTTGCGCTGCTGCTGCGGCAAGGTCGGCATCGTCAAACACCACGACTGGTGCCTTGCCGCCAAGTTCGAGATGCACGCGCTTCAGCGACTTCGACGCGGCTTCGGCAACTTCCATGCCCGCGCGCACCGAACCAGTGACCGACACCATCGACGGTGTGGGGTGCGACACCATCGTGCGACCCGTGTCGCGGTCGCCGCAGACCACGTTGAACACTCCGGCGGGCAAGAACTCGGCCGCGATTTCCGCAAGCAGC
>CAYFNN010000175.1:2160-2609 GCA_964344465.1 uncultured Bifidobacterium sp.
GCACGGTGGTTGCCGGCGTGGTGTCGCTCGGCTTCAGCACGATGCTGTTGCCAGCGGCGATTGCTGGCGCGAACTTCCACACCGCCATCATCATCGGGTAGTTCCACGGTGCAACCTGCGCGCACACGCCGACGGGTTCGCGGCGAATCATCGAAGTGAAGCCGCGCATGTACTCGCCCGTGCTCTTGCCTTCGAGCATGCGAGCTGCACCTGCGAAGAAGCGAATCTGGTCGACCATCGGCGGAATTTCTTCTGACGTCGTGATCGCAACGGGCTTGCCGCAGTTCTCGACTTCCATCGCGATGAATTCGTCTTTGCGGGCTTCAATGGCGTCGGCAATGCGGAAGAGCGCGAGCGAGCGCTCGGATGGCGTCGATTCTCTCCAGATTTCGAAGCCACGCTGCGCTGTGGCCATTGCGGCGTCGATGTCGGCCTGCTTGCTGTTGGGT
>CAYFNN010000176.1:0-2586 GCA_964344465.1 uncultured Bifidobacterium sp.
GCAAAAAGAAAGAAGCCGCCGCGTTGATTCCGCTCGAGATGGTGGAAGACGTTGCGCTTGTCGGGCCGCTCGACAAGATCAAGTCAGAGTTGCCGAAGTGGAAAGAGACTGCGGTGACCACGTTCTTGGTGGGCGGGCCGGCGTCGCTGTTGTCGATGTACGGCGACTTGCTCGCTTAGTCGCAGCAGCTGTCGCGCCACCCGCAGCCGGCGCACTTGTAGTGCGCATGCTCGGGGTGAAGCGCATGACCGCACTGCGGGCACTCACTGAAAATCGCAAAGCGTGTGTTGCACGACGATGCCTCGGCCTCGTGTGACGCAATCGACGCGGGTGATGCCTGTTGTGGGCTCATGCGACACCTAGCGTAGAACGCCGCGGCTCGCACATGACTGATAACTCGCCCCTCGCCACCGAAACGGGCGAATTGCCACTTCTTCGCCCGGGCAGTGCCCGCTCGGCGCTCTCACACCAGCAGTTCCGCCGCATCTTCGCCGCCTCGTTCGGCTCGAACATCGGCTCGTGGATTCAAAACGTGGTCTTGCCGATCTACATCTACAACCGCACTGGCAAGGCCTCGGTGGTGGCGCTGCTCATCTTGGCGCAGATGGGGCCATTGTTGTTGCTCGCGATACCTGCAGGCGTGGTGGCCGACACGGTTGATCGCCGCAAGTGGCTGATGTCGATGCAGTTGGTGATGCTGGCGTTTTCGTTCGTGCTGGCCGCGCTGGCACGGGTTGACGCGCCGATTTGGGCGCTGTTTTTGGCGCAGCTCGCCATTGGCATTGCCAACGCGCTGAACATGCCGGCGTGGTCGGCTCTGTTGCCTTCGCTGGTGCCGCAACACGACCTGCCCGGTGCGATGTCGCTGAACTCGACGTTGATCAACGGCTCGCGAGTGATCGGCCCGATTCTCGTCGCACTCTTTTCGCCGCTCGGGGCCGAGGCGTGGCACTTCTTCACCTTCAATGCATTCACGTATCTGCTGGTGGTGTGGGCGCTCTCGCGAACGCAAACCCCGCATCACGCCCCCGACACCACGCGCGGCTGGCGACGTTTCACCTTTGCTTTTCGTGTGGCGAAGGAGCGTCCGGTCATCGGAAGGTTGATCTTGTCGCTCGCGTTGTATTCGCTGATCTCGCTGCCCTACATCGGGCTCTTCCCCGCCGTTGCCGAGTTGAACTTCGGCGTCGATGGCTCGAGTGCGGTCTACAAGTGGCTGTATGCAACATGGGCGCTTGGTGCGGCACTCGGCGGTTTGGCACTTGGCACGCTGTTCGTCGGTCGCGACCCACGGGTAATGATTCGCTACGGGTTCGCCGCCAACGCCGTCGCAATGCTCGGGTTTGCGTTGTCGCGCTCGGCAGTGCCCGCGTTCGTAACGGGGTTCGTGCTCGGGTTGTCGTATTTCTTCACCACCACGGCGATGTCAACGGTGCTGCAGGGTCGACTCGCACCGCACGAGCGCGGTCGCACGATGGCGCTGTGGTTCATGTCGTTCGGCGGCACGGTGCCGATCGGCAACATGATTTTCGGCCCGCTCGTCGACCGCTATGGTGCGCGATGGTTGCTGTTGCTCGGTGCAGCCTGGGCGCTTGTGTTGGCGTGGTGGTGCGACACTCGCGCCCTCGACGAACGCGCCGCCTAAGCGAAGGCCGCGACGAGGCGCTCGAGACCCGCGACTCGCGAACCTTTAACGAGCACCGCATCGCCTTCGCCAAATTCACCAACTCGCAGGATTGCCGCCTGCAGGCTGATTGAACTGCCGTCGTACAAGTTGGTGTCGACCGCGACGAGTTCAATGTTGTGGCGGCGTGCCATTGCGCCAATCACTCGGTGGGCGATTTCGGGGTCTTTGAGCTCGGCCATCACACCGACGAATGCCACACGGCGACGCGCCGGCAGCGCAGCAAGCGTGTCGAAAGCGGCGGCCATCGATTTTGGATTCGCGTTGTAGGCGTCGTCGACGAGCGTTACGCCACGCGACGTGGTGGTTACGTTCATTCGGTTGGGCGACATCTGCGCTGCCGACACGGCACGAGCGGCCTGCTGGATATCGACACCGCACTCGCCTGCTGCAGTAATTGCGGCTGCCGCGTTGTGTGCACTGTGGCGACCGGCGATGGGCAACGTGAACGACACCTCGCCCCACGGTGTGGCGAGATGCACGGTGGCGTGCGCGCGCGAGTCGAGATCAACGCTCGTGATTCGCACGGTTGCCTCGGCTGATTCGCCGAAGGTCACCACTCGTGCCGAGGTGCGCGAGCGCATGGCCAACACACGTTCGTCGTCGGCGTTCAAAATGGCGATGCCATCGCTCGGCAACGCTGCGATGAGTTCGCCTTTTGCACGTGCGATGCCGTCGAGGTCGTCGAGCAACGCACTGTGGGCCTCGGCCACCGCGGTGACCACACCGATGCGCGGCAAGCCCACCTCGGTAAGGCGGGTGATTTCGCCGTGGCCACGCATGCCCATTTCCAGCACGAGTGCCTGGGTGTCGTCGGGGGCGTTCAGCAACGTGATGGGCACGCCTTGGTCGTTGTTGAACGACCGCGAACTTGCCGCAACTTTCAGCGCCGAGCCGATGGC
>CAYFNN010000177.1:0-2577 GCA_964344465.1 uncultured Bifidobacterium sp.
CGCAGCTTCGTGACGAAGCGTGACTAGCCTTCGAACTGTGCGACGCATCGCTCTTTTTGCCATGACAGCAGTACTCCTCGGATGCACCGCTGGCGGCCCACCCGCCGTTGAATTGTCGGCAACAGCTGCGAACGGACTCAAATTGGCGCAAAGCAATGGGTGCGCGTCGTGCCACGGCTCCGACTTCGGCGGCGGAACCGGCCCCACGTGGCAGGGCATCATCGGCAAGACCGTCGCATTCAAAGGCGGCGAATCCGGCGTCATCGACCGCGCCTATCTCATCGAGTCGATCAAATATCCGGAGAAAAAGAAGCACGTCGGATACTCCGCCGTCATGCCGACAAACAACTTGACCGATGCCCAAATCTCCGACATCGTCGACTACATCGAGGCGCTCTCGAAGTAGAAACTGGAGCTGCGTCGCGGCCACTGGAGGCCGCACCGCCGAAATGTGCGACTCAACGTCGCCGAACGTGCTCCGGCACCGCCGTGCCGTTGGTGATCGCGGTCGCATCCGACTCTGGCTCTCCGAACACGCTGCGCACCGGCACCACACCGCCCCAGAACGGCAGTTCGTAGTCGCTCGCAGGGTCTTCTTTGGGCGGACCAGTGCGAATCTTGGCAGTCGCGCCGTCGAGCGAGAGCCGCCACACCGCCGTCTGGCGCACTTCGACCTTGCTCGGCCCGCGGGCGTTACCGACTCGTCCCGGGAGCAAAAACTCACTCAAAGCAAGCAACGCCTTTTCTCGCTCCTCACCTTCGAGCACCTCAGGCACACCAGTCACCACGACACTGCGGTAGTTCATCGAAGAATTAAACAACGATCGTGCAACGACGAGTCCATCAAGCACCGTGACCGTCACGCAGATTGGGCCCGTAGTTCTCATCAATCGACTCGCGACCGATCCGTGGATGAGCAACGACTCGCCGTCCATCGCGTACGCCATCGGAATCACGACTGGTGCACCAGAAGAGTCAATGATGCCCACGTGGGCCACCAACCCGTCGGCGAGAATCCCACGAATGACTGCGCGTTCCTCGCTTCCCCGCTCCGGGTGCCGCTTGATTTCTCCCATGACAGTTCGAGACTAGAAGACGATTAGTCTCGCATTCATCGCAAGTACACCCCCGACAACGCAATCGCTCTCGTACGCCTACCGAGTGCTCGGACTCACCGCACTCGCGACCTTTCTCGTCTCACTCGACATTTCGATCGTTGTCGTCGCCAAGCGGACGATTGACGAAGACCTCGGTGGCGGAAGCCTGCTCACGTGGGTGTTCTCTGCCTACGCAATCGCGTACGCGGCAGCCCTGCTCACTGCGGGGCGTTTTGCCGACGTGTTCGGTCGCAAGCGCAGCTTCATTCGCGGTGTGCTGTGGTTCAGCTTCGGGTCCCTGCTCTGCGGCATCGCACCGACGGCGTGGTTCCTCGTCCTCGCGCGCGTGATCCAAGCATTCGGCGGTGCGCAACTCTCGCCCGCTTCTCTCGCTCTCGTCTTGCCGGAATTCCCGGTCGAAAAACGCACGCAGGCGATCGCTATCTGGGGTGCAACGGGCGGGCTTGCCGCAGCACTCGGGCCGTCAATCGGCGGAATACTCGTCGACACGCTCGGATGGCGGTCGCTCTTTTTCCTCAACATTCCGTTCACGCTCGTTACTGTCATCGTCGGCCAGAAACTGCTGAAGGAAAGTCGTGATCCGAATGCGCAGCGCAAGGTTGATTACCTCAGTGCGGTGCTCGGATTCTCCGGTGTCGCACTGGTTGTGCTTGGTATCTCGCAGAGCGAGGTGTGGGGCTGGGTCAACGGTTCCACCATCGGTTCGATCGTCGGCGGTATCGCTCTGTGCTTGCTCTTTGCCCTGCGATGTCATCGCGCGGCGAATCCGATTCTCGACTTGAAACTGTTCCGACTGCCGTTCGTGGTGGCCGCGAACGTTGCCGGAGTGCTCTTCAGCATGGGGTTCATCGGCATGTGGTTGCTCAACACGTTCTGGTTGCAGGCCGTATGGGGTTACAGCGTCGCTCTCTCCGGCTTGTCGACGATGCCCGGCCCAGCGAGCGCCGCCTTGGTAGCACCGTTTGCCGGCAAGTATGCCGACAAGTTCGGCCACTCTCGGGTGCTGTTTGTGGGCTCGGTGCTGCTCGCCAGCGGAACGCTCGGACTCGCGCTCACGCTTCCCGACACGCCCGAGTATCTCACGCACTATCTGCCGTGGATGTTGATCACCGGCACCGGCGTCGGTCTCAGCATCTCGACCCTGTCGAGTTCGGCGACTGCATTCTTGAGACCCGCACAACTTGCAATGGGTTCGGCGCTCAACAACACCTTCCGCCAGGTCGGCACCGCTCTCGGCGCCGCGTTGTCACTCGCCATCGCCGCACCGACGCTCGCCCGCGTCGAGATCGCCCGCCGAAGCGGCGAGTCGATGCTCGATGTCTCGACCCGCGAGTTGCATCACGCCTGGCTCATGAACGCCGGTATCTACCTGGCGGCAGGCATCGCCATGATCGCCATCTTCCGGCGTCCGACAGACGCGCAGATGGCCGACGCACGCGGCTAGCGCCAGACCTTGGTG
>CAYFNN010000178.1:0-2546 GCA_964344465.1 uncultured Bifidobacterium sp.
GGGAACGAATCATCCACCGCTAGACGACGCCAACCGGTGCCGTCATCGATGAGAAATGACACTTCTTGGGGGCTCTCGCTGGTTTCGGCCGAGAGCAACCACAACTCACTGAAGTCGTCTGGCACGGCAGCAACGACGGGCGTCTGTTTGACGAGTGGGTACTTTGCCTCAGCCCGCAGGATGGCCGCCGAGAGCGGTGGAATCTCAACACTCACATAACCCTCGGCGTCAGAGTTCGTCGACTCGACGCCACCCCAAACCGCAGTGAAGGTGGCTGAAGGTGTAGAGGTCGCGAACTCGAGCACGCGCGACTCAGTCGAGTTGTTGAAGAGCGTCACATACTCGCGCTGGTCAGCCGTATCGAAACGACTGATTGCCATGGCCCCGTCATTGCGGTCGCGCGGAAGAGTCGCGCCCCGCCACAACACAGGAAACTGCTTGCGCAACGCCGCCAACTCGCGCAGGTGTTGCCCGACGGGGTGATCTTTCACTTCGAACGAGGAGCCTGCACCGATGGGCGAACTGCCAACGCGCTCTTGCGTCTGCCACGCCGAGACCTGCGTAGCGAAGAGATCATGCCGCGCCTCTTTGTCGCCGCCAATGCCGATCATGCCGAACTCGTCGCCGTAGTAGATGACGGGGGCACCACGCAACAGATACAGCAGGCTGTGGCCGAGATTCACCCGCGCCAGCAGCTCATCACCCTCGGCACCCGACTGCGCCTTGATCATCATCGCGGTGCGACCCGTGTCGTGATTGCCGATGAACGTGCCTGGCGTTGGCGCGCGTCCGTCGGGCATGCGCGAGTAATCGTCGTCTTCGAGACGAAGCATCACCCCACCAGCACCTTGCGTGCCGCCGGCATAACGGGCGATCAGATCAAAGAGCGGAAAGTCGAGCTGGTTCGGCAGACCCCACACGCGTTGATACTTGCTTTGCTCAATCGGCTCGGTGATCCAGGTTTCACCGAAAATCTCGAAGTCGTCGATACCCACCGATTTCGCTGCAGCGAGTATCTGGGGGATCCATCGGTTGTAAAAATCTTTGTCGACGTGGCGCGCCGTATCGATACGAAAGCCGTCGAACTTGAAGCGCGTGATCCACGAACCAAACACTTCGGCGAGTCCGTCGACCACTTCAGGCTTTTCGGTGTACAGGTCGTCGAGGCCCGAGAAATCTCCCTGTTCGATGCACGCTGTGCTGCAACCACCCCAATTGATGTCGCCACGATTGTGGTAGTTCGCGACGTCGTTCATCCACGCCGGCTTCTTGAGATTTTTCTCTGCGTCGAGCACGAACGCTTCGTACGGCGGCTCAGGTTCTTCGACGAACCCACTACCAACGAGTCGCACCACGTCACCGGTGTGATTGACCACCACGTCGAGATACACCTTCATCCCCAGCGAGTGAGCGCAGTCGACGAATGCCTTGAGTTCCTCCTCGGTGCCGAACCGCGGGTCAACGGTGGTGAAGTCGACGCCCCAATACCCGTGGTACGCCGCACTATCGCCTTGCACGGTGCGTTGCACGACGAGCGGGGTAATCCAGATGCCTGAGAACCCGAGGTCGGCGAGTCGTTGCAGGCCGCGTTCGGGGTCGGTGCAGCCACCAGTGAGGCCCTGTAAATCGCCACCGTGAAAGAACCCGGTGTCAGTCGGGTCGAACCCCGTCACCGAGCGTGGGCCCGTGAGAAAGCCGCTGTCGTTCGCCGCGTCGCCGTTGGCGTAACGATCGGTCATCACGAAGTAGATGACCCGCGACCCAAAGTCGGAATAGACGATTGGCGCAGCTAGCGACTCAAAAAGTGTGGCTTC
Source organism: uncultured Bifidobacterium sp. (assembly GCA_964344465.1). Classification (GTDB taxonomy): domain Bacteria; phylum Actinomycetota; class Acidimicrobiia; order Acidimicrobiales; family Ilumatobacteraceae; genus F1-60-MAGs027. The sequence continues at coordinate 1,815 of CAYFNN010000178.1, forward strand.
ATCGAGAGCGGTTGCAGTCGATGTTTCTTGCGAATTCTGGGCAGAGTCGTCACTTGTGTCGTTCGCCGCGCAGGCAGCAACGACCATTGATGCAGCAACCAATACACCGAGCCGCATCAAGCGATTCACTTAGCGAAGTGCCTCGCCAGAATCCGCGTCGAAGAAATGGATGTTCGCAGTGTCAATGGTGATGCGCACGTCGGTACCCAACTTGAGTGGCAGTCGCGGCGGAAAGATCGCCACAAGGTTCGTAACGAAACTGCTCGCCGCCTCGGTGTGCAAGTCTTCGGGGCGGGGTGCGGGCGCACCCTTGCCAGGCTTGGCGTTGGCGGTCGCGTCGTCTGGCGCTTTCGGTTGTGTTGCAACCACAACTTTGGTCGCATCGATGTTCAAATAGCCCATCTGTGACGACCCGAGTGCCTCCATCAGCCCGAGGCGACCGACCACCGCGGGCCAACCGGGCTTCGCCTCGGCGGCATGCACGTCTTCGGCACGAATACCGACCACGACCTTTCGCCCGACGTACTGCGAGAGTCGCGGGTAGCGCCAATCGCGATCCTTGGCCAGCGGAAACCGAGCCCCTGCCAGCTTCAACGCGAGATAATCACCTTCTTTTTCGACGGTCGCTTCGAACATGTTCATTGGCGGGGTGCCAATGAAACCTGCGACAAATAGGTTTGCCGGTGCGTCGTACAACACCTGCGGCTCGGCCACCTGTTGCAATACACCCAT
>CAYFNN010000179.1:0-2536 GCA_964344465.1 uncultured Bifidobacterium sp.
CGGCCGTGAAGCCTGACGCACCGCCGAACATTCGCGTGCTCGGCCTGCCGACCAAGTTCATTCCGCACGCCAAACCTGACACGATTCTCGCCAAATTTGGCCTCGACGCCGCAGGCCTCGAGCGCACCGTGCGCGAGATGCTCACCCAGTGAGCAACAACTTCGCAGCAGACCTCGCGCTGGCACTGCGCGCGGCTGACCTCGCTGATGCGGTGAGCCTGCCTGGGTTCAACTCGCGGGCGTTTCGAGTCGACCTCAAGGCCGACGCCAGCGAGGTGACGGAAATCGATCGCAATACCGAGGCAACCATCAGCGACCTCTTGCGTCGCGAGCGACCCGACGATTCGCTCTACGGCGAAGAACACGGCGTTGTCGGCCCTTCAGATGCACAGCGTCAATGGGTAATTGACCCCATTGACGGCACCAGCAACTTCGTTCGCGGTGTGCCGGTGTGGGCCACGCTGATCGCGTTGGTCGACAACAACACTCCGGTGCTCGGCGTGGTGTCGGCGCCCGCACTCGGGCAACGCTGGTGGGCGGTGCGCGGCGGTGGCGCATTCCACTCGTCGGTGGCTGCCGGAAACACACACCGGGCGATTCGCGTCAGCAACGAGCACTCGCTGGCCGATGCGAGTGCCAGCATCACGGTGACCGAGTCGTGGCATCGAGCTGGCAAGACGGCACAACTCGACTCGCTGCAGCGAGACGTAAAACGACTGCGCAACTACGGCGACTTCTGGCAGCACATGCTGGTTGCGCAGGGCGCAGTCGACTTCGCGATTGACGCAATTGGTCTCGGCGCCTACGACAATGCCGCCATCTACCCAATAGTCACTGAGGCCGGCGGCCGTGTTTCTGACCGGCACGGAACCGTCGATTACCGCTCAAACTCTCTCATCACGAGCAACGGCCACCTGCATAACATCGTGGTCGAGGCGTTGAATCGCCGCACCTAACAACAGGCAGGCACCCATGGGCTCGAGTCGCACCATCATCACCAATGCTCATCTCGTCGATGGCACGGGCGCTGCAGCACGCCAGGCTGACATCACGTTCGAACACGGCGTTATCACCGATGTTGGTGACGCCGGCAGTGCAACTCGCAATGGTTCGCAAGTCATCGATGCCGACGGTCATCTGGTGGCGCCCGGCTGGGTCGATGTGCATACGCACTACGACGCACAAGCCACCTGGGATCCGTTCCTCACCCCGAGCGGTTGGCATGGTGTCACTACTGCGGTGATGGGCAACTGTGGCGTCGGTTTTGCCCCCGCCGCCCCCGAGCGACACGAATGGCTCATTGAACTCATGGAAGGCGTTGAAGACATTCCGGGCTCGGCAATGGTCGAAGGCATCGAATGGGAATGGACATCGTTTCCCGAATATCTCGACGCGCTCGATCGCAAGCCGCGCGTGATGGACCTCGGCACACAAATTGGTCACGGTGCGCTGCGTGCCTTCGTCATGGGTGATCGCGGCGCCGCCAACGAAAACGCGAATGCCGACGACATCAAACAGATGGCCGACCTCACACTGCAAGCACTACGCGCGGGCGCCCTCGGGTTCTCCACCTCGCGCACTGCCCTGCACAAGAGCAAGAACGGCGAATACGTGCCGGGTACCAGTGCGCAACCCGACGAACTGCTCGGCATCGCCGAAGCAATTCGCGATGCTGGCCACGGCATCTTTCAAATGGCAGCCGAGCACTGGCGCCGCCCCGAGAGCGAGTGGCAATGGCTACGCGACGTTGCGTCTCGCACCGGCGTGCGCTTCAGCATCAATTTGAACCAGCCTGCCGATGAGCCCGAGCTGTGGCGCGAAACATTGGCGCACCTTGAAGATGCCGCCCGCAACGGCATGAACATCGAAGCCCAAGTGGCTGGTCGCAGCATCGGGTTGCTGATGTGTCTGCAGGGCACCGTAAACCCACTGATGATGCACGCTGCCTACAACGAAGTGGCGTCACTGCCGCTTGCTGAACGGGTCGTGGCGCTGAGCGAGCCGTCACGATACGCGCGTCTGCTGACCGAACGACCAAACCATCGCTTCTACGAACAATTCGTGGGCGAGAACTTCCACATCATGTTCCCGGTTGACGGCAGCGATATCAATTACGAGCCAACACCTGCCGAATCAATCGCGGGTCTCGCCGCAGCTACCGGAGCGTCGCCATACGCAATCATGATCGACCATCTGTTGAGCAACGGTGGTAACGGGCTGATCTACCGGCCGTTTCTCAACTATGCCTACGGCGACTTGTCGATGACCCACGAACTGCTGCAGCACCCACTTACGCGTAACGGTCTAAGCGACGCCGGGGCGCACTGCGGGGTGATCTGCGATGGCGGCATGCCCACATTTCTGCTTACCCACTGGGTTCGTGATCGCTCGCGCGGCCCACGCCTGCCGCTCGAGCACGTGGTCTCACGACAAACTCGTCAGACAGCTTTACTGCACGGGTTGTTCGACCGCGGAGTCGTCGCCCCGGGCTATCGGGCCGACCTGAACATCATCGACTTTGATGCGCTGCGTTTCGA
>CAYFNN010000180.1:0-2531 GCA_964344465.1 uncultured Bifidobacterium sp.
CAGTAGCGAGCATTGGGTCGAGCACCACGCAGGTGCGCCCGCTCAAGTCGTGCGGCAGCTTGGCGACATACTCGCTCGGCTCGTGGGTTTCTTCATCTCGCTGCACGCCGACAACTGCAATATCGGCATCGGGCAAGAGCTCCATCGCTGCCGGAAGCATGCCGAGACCAGCACGCAGAATCGGCACGAGTACCGGTCGACTCGCCAGCGCAACGCCATCGGTGGTTGCAAGTGGGGTGGTTACCTTGCGTACTCGAGTTGGAATCTGTCGGGTCGCTTCAGCGACGACGACAAGTGAGAGTCGTCGCATCTCGGCGCGAAACATCTGGTTTGAGGTGTCTTGGTCACGCAAGTGAGTGAGAGCTTCTTGGGCAACAGGATGATCGACGACGGTCACGCGAACGGGCATGTCTCTATCTTGGCGCAGCGAGAGGCCGGGAAGCGAATACGTTGAGCGGGGCCACGTACGTGCCACCCAGAACTAGCGTCGGGGTCGTGCGCGTCTCCACGGTGACGAGTCGTGCCGGGTGTGAAGAGGCCGGCGCGCTCTTTGACCATGTTTGGGGTATGACGAGCATGGTGCCAACCGAGACGATCATCGCCACGTTGCATGCAGGTGGGCACGCGTCGGTTGCCGAGATTGACGGTGAAGTGGTCGGCGCAACCTGGGGGTTTCTGGCAAATCAGAACGGGCGAGCGGGTCTGCACTCACATGTCACTGGCGTGCGCGCCGAATTTGGCAATCGCGGTATCGGGCTGGCACTCAAATTGCACCAATGGCAGTGGGCGAGCGAGCAGGGTCTCGCGTATGTCACCTGGACGTTCGACCCTTTGGTGCGCCGTAATGCCTATTTCAATCTGGTGAAGCTCGGAGCCGTGATTACCGAATATCACGAAGACTTCTACGGGGTCATCAATGACGGGCTCAACCGTGGCGAACGCACCGACCGGGTGTTCGTTGAATGGGCCGTAGACGGCCAGGGTTCTGCGCCCATGGGCTCGACAGCGCCGGACGCTGAGTGGACGATTGCCACCCCGCCCGACATCGAAACTCTTCGCCGCACCGACTCGCAGTCGGCCCAAACCTGGCGTGATCGCCAGCGGGCAGACTTGCGCAAGGTGTTTGATGGGTCATGGCGCATCTCGGGATTGACGAGCGATGGCAGCTATGCCGTGGTGAAGGCCTGACCTCGTGACACGGGAAGCTGCGCGATGATCACCGAGATTCGTCTCCGTCGCGCGCACATCGATCTTGTGTCGCCGTTTCGCACGAGCTTCGGTGTTGAAACTGCTCGCGACCTGTTGTACATCGAGGTGATTGGTGACGGCATCACGGGCTGGGGTGAGTGCGTGGCAATGAGCGAACCGATGTATTCAAGTGAATATGTCGACGGGTGTGAGGAAGTGTTGCGAAGGTTCCTGCTGCCACTCGTGACGCCAACGACCACCGCCGAACAGTTCAGCGATGCGGCACGACAGTTTCGCGGCCACTACATGGCCAAAGCGGTGCTCGAGACCGCACTGCTCGACCACCAACTGCGTGTGCAGGGGGTGAGCCTCGGCACGTTTCTCGGTGCCACCAAGACTCGGGTGCCATCGGGGGTGTCGGTAGGCATTCAGCCGACCATCGACGACCTGCTGCGGGTGGTGCAGGGGTATCTCGACGACGGTTATCTGCGCATCAAGCTGAAAATCGAACCGGGCTGTGACATCGAGCCGGTGCGAGCGGTGCGGCGCACGTTCGGCGATCAGATGTTGCTGCAGGTTGATGCCAACTCGGCGTATTCAGTGAGTGATGCCGAGCATCTCTCACAACTCGATGAGTTCAATCTGCTGCTCATCGAACAGCCGCTACCCGAAGAGCAGGTGGCGGCTCATGCCGAGCTCACAAAGATTGTGCGAACTCCGATCTGTCTTGATGAATCGATTCTTTCTGCCGAAGTGGCCCGCGAAGCGATCGATATCGGTGCATGCAGCATCATCAACATCAAACCTGGTCGTGTTGGCGGCTATCTCGAGGCCAAGAACATCCACGATCTCTGCTTCGAGCGGGGCATAGCAGTGTGGTGCGGAGGAATGCTGGAGACCGGAATCGGGCGCGCCGCCAATCTTGCCCTCGCTGCGCTACCTGGTTTCACGTTGCCAGGTGATACGTCGGCATCAGCGCGATATTTCCATCGCGACGTCACCGTGCCGTTCGTGTTGCGAGATGGTCATCTCGATGTGCCGACGGGCTCGGGCATCGGCATTGACCCCGACATCGACTATCTCGATTCGATTACCTCGAAGCGTGAGGTGATATCGGTGCGTGCGACCTGACCAGGACGCTGGCGAACGGCCTACGCAGTGAGGCGAAAGAGAATGGCGGTTTCAGGCGACGAGTCATGTTTGCCGCGTAGGCGGCTGACGAAGTCTGAGAAGTTCCACGAGATCGCGAAGAGTGAATAGGTCAAGCCGTATTTCTTGGCAATGGCCTTGCGCACCGCAACGGCCTCTTGGCCGGTGACGAGTCGAGCAGTCGCATTCAGCAC
>CAYFNN010000181.1:0-2518 GCA_964344465.1 uncultured Bifidobacterium sp.
TGGTACGTCGACCGCCAGCAGCCTCCCCCGTCGATTCACCTCACGGTCAATGCAGTGCACGCCGCAACCCACCAAGAGTTTCTTCGCGACCTCGACGCGGCCGTGGCAGAAGTTGCGTCACGCGGCGCGTCTGGCGGCGCCGGCGCCTACGGCACCGTCGACTGACCAACTGCCCCACAGCTGATCGGCGGCCGTCCGACGCGACACGGTGCCCGACGCGCTACTCCCCTGTCTCGCCGTCGACGGCTTCGCGCAGCAAATCCGCGTGGCCGTTGTGGCGGGCGTACTCCTCAATCATGTGCACGAGAATCCAACGCAGCGACGGTCGTTCTCCGCTCGGGAACGCTCGCTTGGCAAGCGCACCTAGCGGGTCGGCTGGTGCGTCACTAACCCGCGGCACTCGGGCATCTGCGGCGAGCAACGCCTCGTCGAGTGCCGCTCGGCAGCGCTCAACTGAGGTGTTCCACTGGGCGCGCATGGCATCGGCCGACATCGTGTGGGCAGCATCCCACTCCCAGTCGGGGGTCGCTTTCCAGTCGACCGTCGACCACGGCGGCATGCGGTCACGATCGTGCACCACACCGATGAACCAGTGGTCTTCGACGTACGCCATGTGCATGAGCAAGCCGCCGAGCGTCATCGAACTCGCTGCAGTCGTGCGCCGAAGTTGTTCGGTGGTCAGACCGCGCGTCTTCCACTCGAGCGTCGCGCGGTGGAACTCCAGGTAGCCAAGCAGCGTCTCGAGCTCACCAACGGCAGGCTCGGGCTCTGGGCGGCCGTGGTCGTCGATGCTCACGACGCCTGACTCATGCTCACCACGCCCGACATATCTGACACGCTCGCACGCTAATCAGCACGGGTGCCGTACTGTGGGCGCATGGACCCACGCATCGCCAAGTTGCGCAAGCTCAACATCTTCGCGGGGGTGCTGCACCTCGCATCGCTCATCGCGATTCTCGCGCTCGCCACCGACGTCTCGCTCCCGGTGAAAGCGACGTACCTCTCCGAAGCCCCGGGCACTGGCAACTTCTCCGACCCCGTCGACCTCTTCGGGCTGAACATTTCCTACATGGTTGCTGCGTTTATGGCGCTCTCGGCGTTCTTCCACTTCCTCGTCGCCTCCCCCGTCGGTTTCCCGCGCTACGCAGCAGGCCTCGGCAAGCACATCAACGTGTTCCGCTGGGTTGAGTACTCGATCTCGTCGTCGATCATGATCGTGCTCATCCTGCAGTTGAACGGCGTGGCGGACTACGTCGCCTTGCTCTCGGTGTTCGGCGTGAACATGAGCATGATTCTCTTCGGCTGGCTGCAGGAGCGCTACACCACCCCTGGCGACGGTGACCTGCTGCCGTTCTGGTTCGGCTGCATCGCGGGCATCGTGCCGTGGATAACGGTCGTCATCAACTTGTTCTCTCCGAAGGGCCCGCCCAACACGGAGGTGCCCGGCTTCGTCTACGGCATCGTGGTGTCGCTCTTCATCTTCTTCAACATCTTTGCCATCGTGCAGTGGCTGCAGTATCGCGCCAAGGGCAAGTTCGCCGACTACCTCGTCGGTGAGCGCACCTACATCGTGCTGAGCTTCGTCGCGAAGTCTGCGCTGGCGTGGCAGGTGTTCACCGGCGCGCTCATTCCGCCCGCCTGACGCAGTCGCACTAATCGCTGAGATCTACGGGCGCGCTAGCCGTTCAGTAGCGCACGCAACTCAGCTATCTCAGCCGACTGTACTGATTTGATGCCGGCGGCGATTGCCCGCACTTCTTCGTCTACACCTCCGGCGAGCACCGCCTCTGCCATCGCTACGGCACCCTCGTGGTGCATGATCATCGACTGAATCCATCGTTGGTCAAAGTTCATGCCGCTCATCATCTCGAGCTCCCCCATCTGTCCGTCGGTGAGCATGCCCATCATCGCTGCATCGTCTGGCGAGTGATGCATCGCGTGCTCGTCTTCTTCGACACCCCATCTCGACAAGATGGCACGCAGCACTGCGATTTCTGGGTCTTGTGCGGCTTGTATGCGTCGGGCAAGTTCTTGCACGGCCGCACCACCACGACCATCGAGCGCCAACGCACTCATCTCCACCGCTTGCTCATGGTGCGGAATCATGCCCTGCACGAATTCGACGTCGTCGGGGTCGATTGCCGACGTCTCGGAGTCGCCACCGCACGCGCTCAGCACGGTGCCTGACATCAGCACAATGCCAGCCACCAGCGCGCGCGAGGCTAGGGTGCGCTTCATGACCACGATGACGAAGACTATTGAGGGAATGAGTTGCGGCAACTGCGTACGTCATGTGACTGAAGCCATTCAAGGGGTGGCGGGCGTGAAGAGCGTGCAGGTTTCTCTGGAGAGCAAGTTGGCCTCCATCGAGTCGGATGGTCAGATCGATGAGACTGCTCTTCGCAAGGCTGTCGAAGACGCCGGCTACAGGGTGAGCTGAACTCCTCGATGGCTCGCACGATTGCCAGCACCCACACGGGGAGCCTCCCCCGCCCTGACGACCTCATCAAGACGATGT
>CAYFNN010000182.1:0-2512 GCA_964344465.1 uncultured Bifidobacterium sp.
GAGTCGCTGGTCTTGCGGGTGCGGGCCCTCTCCGTGTGGCACGCGACGGCTGCAGCGCTCACCGTCGCTTACACCGTGTGGCTCGCCGTGCGCACCACGCGCGATCACTTCGGTCTCGGCACCTCGGCGTACGACTTCGGGTTGTACGACCAGGGCATCTGGCTGCTCGCGCATGGCAAGGCACCGTTCGTCACGCTGATGGGTCGCAACCTCTTCGGCGACCACACGTCGTTCATCTTGTTGCCGCTGGTGCCGCTTTACTGGGTGGTCGGCTCGACGGGCCTGCTCTTTGTCGTGCAGGCCATCGTGCTCGGCCTCGGCGCCTTGCCGGTGTGGAAGACCGCGCGCATGCTGCTCGGCTCGTTGCCAATGAGTTGTGTGGCGGTGGTTGCGTATCTTTTGCACCCGGCGCTCACCTACACGGGCATGGAGAACTTCCACCCCGACGCCGCACTCGCGCCGCTCATTGCGTGGGCGATCTACGCCGCGCTTGCGTACCGATGGGGGCAGTATGCGAGCGCAGTGGTGCTCATCCTGCTGGTGAAGGAAGACACCGCACTCTTCGTGATGGCGCTCGGCACATGGGTGGCGTTGCGTCGCGACCGTCGCATCGGTCTGGCTACGGTCGTCGGCTCGTTCTGGGTGGCGATTCTCTTCATGTTCGCAGTCATGCGCGGCATCGTCGGTGTGCCGTATCGCAACGAGTGGCGACTGCCGTTTGGTGGCTTGGGCGGACTCATCCGAACCTCGCTCACTCGACCCGACAAAGTGATCCGACATCTCGTTTCGGGGGAGAGACCGCTCTATCTGTTGCAGCTCCTTGCGCCGGTGGGCCTCATGGCCTTGTTGCGCCCGGAGATCGCGCTCCTCGGCACGCTGCCGCTGCTCTCGAATCTTGTCAGCACGTTTTGGTATCAGAGCCAGATCGAATACCACTACGCGGTGCAGTTCGTGCCCATCCTCGTGATCGGGGCGATGTACGGCATCTCGCGTATGGCCGAGCACCTGCGTACGTGGCTGGCCTCTGTCGTGCTCGCAGCAAGCCTCGTGTGCTGCTTCATCTGGACTCCGCTGCCGCTCATGCGCACCGAGATGCCACGATGGTCGCCGTCGCACCCCGCCGTGGCGGCCGCCCATGAGGCGATCAACAAGGTTCCCGCCGATGCGGTGGTGTCGGCGTACCACACTCTGACCGCCCACATGGCGCGACGGGAGCGCATCTACGTGTTTCCTGTGCCGTATCGCCGGGTGCTCTACGGCCCGAACGTGTTCGCCAAGGGTGATCGACTCGAGTTCGCCAACGAGGTGCAGTACGTCATCCTCCCGCGCAAACTTGAGGGCGAAGCCGCAATCGACTGGCAGAACGAGCAGTACTTCTTCGACGTGGTGTTCGGAAATGACTATTGGACGGTCTACGAGCGTGTAAGGTAAGGCGACCGTAAAACGAGTCCCGTGAGGCTCGAACGGCAGGAGTTCAACGTGAGCAACAACGTGATGTCGGCTGACGACGTCAGACGCGCGATTACTCGCATCGCCCACGAAATTCTCGAGCGAGAGCAAGGCTCTGAGCGCCTCGCCATCGTCGGCCTGCAACGCGGCGGTGCATGGCTCGCCGATGCGATCGGTGCGGCGATCAACAACATCGAACCGCAATCGAAGGTGCCGGTCGGATACATCGACGTGAGCATGCACCGCGACGACATCGGTCTGCGGCCGGTGGTGCCAGGCGCCATTAGCAGCATCAACTTCGCAGTCGACGACACCACTGTCGTGCTCGTCGACGATGTGCTCTACACCGGCCGCACTGTGCGCGCTGCACTGGAGGGCATCAACACCTATGGTCGCCCGCGGGCGGTGCAGCTCGCGGTGCTGGTCGATCGCGGCCATCGCGAACTACCGATTCGCCCCGACTACGTCGGCAAGAACCTTCCAACGCGCATTGATGATGACGTGAGGGCGACAACTGAAGGTGTGGTTATCACTGCGAAGGCGGCGAAATGAAGCACCTGCGCAGCATCGACGAACTTGGTCGCGACGGGCTGCTGCGACTGCTTGACCTCACCAACCACATGGTGGAAGTGAATCGCCGTCCGGTGCCGAAAGTGCCGGCACTGCGTGGGCGCACGGTCGTGAGCCTCTTTTTCGAAGATTCCACCCGCACGCGGCTGTCGTTCGAGACTGCCGCCAAGCGGCTCTCTGCAGACACGATGACCTTCAGCGTCTCCACCTCGAGCGTCAACAAGGGCGAGAGCCTGCGCGACACCGTGGAGACGATCACCGACATGGGTGTAGATGCATTCGTCGTGCGCCACAAGTCGACTGGCATCCCATGGCAGATCAGTGAGTGGACCAACGCATCGGTGGTGAACGCCGGCGACGGTTGGCACCAGCACCCCACGCAGGCGTTAGTCGACTGCTTCACCGTGCGTGAGGCGCTCGGCAAGGAGCGCTTCGACGGTCTCACCATCACCATCGTCGGCGACATCAAGCACAGCCGGGTGGCGCGCAGCAA
>CAYFNN010000183.1:0-2503 GCA_964344465.1 uncultured Bifidobacterium sp.
AGGAGACAGCCATGGCACGTACCCTCATCAAGAACGGCACCGTCGTGAGTCCGACGGGTCGCCACGAGCAAGACGTCCTCATCGACGGCGAGATCATCGTCGCGCTCTACGCGCGAGGCCAAGCCGATGCAATGGGCGTGACCGCAGACAAGGTCATCGACGCCAAGGGCAAGTATGTCGTGCCGGGTGGCATCGACGTGCACACGCACATGGAGCTGCCATTCGGCGGCACCGCTGCGGTCGACACCTTCGAGACGGGCACCATTGCGGCGGCGTGGGGCGGCGTCACCACGATCGTGGATATGGCCCTGCAGCGATACAACGAGAACGTGCAGCTCGGCCTTGCCGAATGGCACCGCAAAGCCGGCGGAAACTGCGCAATTGACTACGCATTCCACCAAATCGTCGGCGGCATCGACGAACAGGCGTTGAAGGACATGACCTACCTCGTCGACCACGAAGGTGTCACCAGTTTCAAACTATTCATGGCGTATCCGGGCGTGTTCTACAGCGACGACGGCCAGATTCTTCGCGCGATGCAGACTGCCGCGGAGAACGGCGCAATGATCATGATGCACGCCGAAAACGGCATCGCCATCGACGTGCTCGTGCAGCAATATTTGGCGCGCGGCCAGACCGACCCGAAGTACCACTCGTACTCGCGCCCGAGCCTGCTCGAGGGCGAAGCCACGCACCGCGCGATCATCCTCTCCAAGGTGGCGGGCAACGTGCCTCTCTACATCGTGCACATGTCGGCGACTGACGCGCTCAACGAGGTTGCCGCTGCACAACACGAGGGTCTCAACGTGTTCGCCGAGACCTGCCCGCAGTACCTCTATATGACGCTTGAGGATCATCTCGCGCGACCCGGGTTCGAGGGCGCCAAATTCGTTTGCTCGCCGCCGATTCGTTCGAAGCACGACCACCATCACCATCACGCCGACCTGTGGAAGGGTCTGCGCATGAATGAGCTCGCCATCGTCTCCACCGACCACTGTCCGTTCTGCTTCAAAGATCAAAAGGAGCTCGGTCTCGGCAACTTCAGCAAGATCCCCAACGGCATGGGCGGTGTCGAGCACCGCATGGAGCTGATTTATCAGGGCGTCGTGCTCGGCGAGATCTCACTCGAGCGTTGGGTGGAAACATGCGCCACCACGCCGGCTCGCATGTTCGGTATGTATCCGCAAAAGGGCATCATCGCCCCGGGTTCGGACGCTGACATCTTGGTGTGGGACCCGACGAAGAAGACCAAGATCGGTATCAATGACAAGCACCACATGAACATGGACCACTCGTCGTGGGAAGGCTTCGAGGTCGACGGCAAAGTCGACACGGTGCTTTCGCGCGGCATGGTCGTCGTCGAGAACGACACGTTCAAAGGTCGCAAGGGTCACGGCAAGTACGTGAAGCGTGGCCTCAGCCAGTACCTGCACTGATACGGGGAAGGCAAGTCGCCACAACCAGACTCGAAAACATCCACCAAAGGAGTAAGAAGTGAACCGTATCGGACATTGGATCAGCAACAAGATGGTGCTCGGCACCTCTGGACGCTCTGGAGTCATCTACAACCCTGCGACAGGCGAGCAGCAAGCGACCGTCGACTTCGCGAACGTCGCCGAACTCGACGCCGTCGTCGCGGTCGCAAAGGCTGCGCTGCCCGCGTGGCGCGCCACGTCGTTGTCGCGCCGGGCAGAGATCATGTTCCGCATGCGCGAGCTCGTGGATGCAAACCGAAAAGAAATCGCCAATATCGTCTCGCTCGAGCACGGCAAGGTGCCCGCCGACGCGATGGGCGAGCTGGCGCGCGGCTTGGAGAACATCGAGTTCGCCTGCGGCATCCCCGCACTGTTGAAAGGCGGATACAGCGAGCAGGCCGCCGGCGGCGTCGACGTCTATTCGATTCGCCAGCCGCTCGGTGTGGTCGCTGGTATCACTCCGTTCAACTTCCCGGCGATGGTGCCGATGTGGATGTTCGCCAACGCCATCATGTGCGGCAACACGTTTATCTTGAAGCCGAGCGAGAAAGACCCTTCAGCGTCGATGTTCGTCGCTGATCTGTTGCGCCAAGCCGGATTGCCCGACGGTGTGTTCAACGTCGTGCACGGCGACAAGGTTGCAGTCGATCGCATCCTCGAGCACCCGGACATCGCGGCTGTCTCGTTCGTCGGCTCGACACCCATCGCCAAGTACGTCTATGAAACCGGAACTCGCAACGGCAAGCGCGTACAGGCGCTCGGCGGTGCGAAAAACCACATGCTCGTCCTTCCTGATGCCGATCTCGACATGGCAGCTGATGCCGCAGTCAGTGCTGCATATGGTTCGTCTGGCGAGCGTTGCATGGCGGTGTCGGTGGTGGTCGCCATCGACTCGATTGCCGACACGCTGATCGACAAGATCAAGACTCGCATCCCGAATATCAAGGTTGGTCCTGGCACCGATCCAGCAGCTGAGATGGGGCCGCTCATCACGCGCGAACACCGCGACAAGGTCGCTGGCTACGTGA
>CAYFNN010000184.1:0-2488 GCA_964344465.1 uncultured Bifidobacterium sp.
TCGACATCGCACAACACGGCCCCCTCGAGATTGGCGCCCTTGAACGAGGCGGCGGTGAGCGTTGCCGCCGTGAAATCGACGTTCTTCAGCGTGGCGCCCTCGAAATTGACCGCACTCAGATCGGTACGAATGAAGATGGAGTTGGTCAAGTTCGCACCTACGAAGTTCGCCCCCGCCATCTTGGCGACAGAAAAGTCGACGAAGTCGAGTTTGAGGCGCGAAAAGTCGACACCGACCAGGTTGGCGTACTGACACGTCGTCGTCTTGATGCAGGCGATGTCGAGCACCGTCGTGGTGGTCGCGGGCAACGTTGTGGATGTTGTCGTCGTGATATCGGCCTGCGTGGTGGTAGTCGCCTCGGTCGTGGTGGTCGGCTCGATTGGCGCAACGTCTGCGACGGTGGTGGTTGCGACTGCGCCGTCAGCCAGCGTGGTCGGCGACACCACTTCGACGTTGCCGCACGCCGCGAGCAGACCACCGGCTGCGAACAAGCTCACTGCTGCAATTACGCCGAAAGTGCGCGACTTCATCAGTTTCAGGCTAATGATGCGCTGTGTGACACTTGCTTCCACCAACATCCCACAGAGTGCCGCCACACTTGAAGGGTGCTGATTTCCTCGACCATCGTGCCATTTGTTGTTTTCGCTGCAGACGAAGACCCGGTCGATGGCATTCAGCGATTCTTCACACGACCGGTCATTGCCGTCGCCATCATCGTCGGCTGTTTCATTCTCACTCGAATTACCTACGCAATTCTGCGAACGGTGGTGCGCAAAGTTGCCGACAGTAAGCCGGGTCGAGGTAAGAGCTGGTGGAAGAACACCATGCGTCGAGTTGGCGCCGAAACGCTCGAGGGTGGCGAGAATCGACGCCGTCAACGCATCGAGGCGGCAACCGGCATGCTGCACCAACTGACGAGTTTCATCTTGTGGATCATCGCGACGATTGCCGTATTCAACGTGCTCGAACTCGATGCAGCATTCTTTCTGTCGAGCGCCGGCTTTCTGGGTGCCGCACTGGCCATCGGCGGCCAGCACCGTGTGAGCGACTACCTCACCGGGCTAGCGATATTGCTCGAAGATCGATTCGGTGTCGGCGACGAGATTGAAGCGAGCATCGGCTGGGACAAGCCGATTCGTGCCACCGTCGAACACGTCGGTGTCATCACCACCCGTTTGCGTGACGGCAACAGCACGTTTCATGTGCCGCACGCCCGACTCGACTCGGTGCGAAATCTGAGTCAAGAGCCGGTGCGTGAGTCGCTCGCATTCAATATCGGTGCTGCCGATGCAGGCAAAGTGTCAACGACGGTGCGCGACCTCGCTGGAACCAAGGGCCTTACGACCGTGCTCTTTATCGACGAGATTCAGGCAGCTGGTGAAGGCGATCGGGTGGAGGTCAATGTGCGCACCACTCGCCCACTCACCGAGGCCGAACGCGATCTGCTTGCGCAGAAAACTGCAGAGGCCTTGGGCGACAAGAAATAGCGCTAGATGCCGAGCAGAGCGTCGAGCCCGAGCGTGACGCCTTTGCGATCGGCAATCTTCTTGCATGCCAAGACGACGCCCGGCATGAAGCTGGCGCGGTCGATGGTGTCGTGGCGAATCGTCAGAGTCTGGCCCTGCGTGCCGAGCACTACTTCCTGATTGGCAACTGCTCCCCGCATGCGCACCGCGTGAATGCGAATGTCGGCTGGGCCCTTGGCCCCGCGTGCACCGCTGATGGCTTCGTGCGTCGTGGGGTCTTTCGCCCATTCGCTGCTCGCAGCGGCCATGCGCTTGGCGGTTGACACGGCGGTACCTGACGGAGAGTCAGCTTTACCGTCGTGATGAATCTCGATGATCTCGGCAGTATCGAAGAATGGCGCGGCGATCTCTGCAAATCGCATCATCAGCACCGCACCAATGGCAAAGTTGGGTGCGATCAAGCAGTTGCTGCGCGAAAACTCCTGCTTGAACGCTGCGAGGTCGGCATCGGTGAAGCCAGTGGTGCCGACCACTGCGTGAACCCCGTGCAGCGCCAGCCAAGGCAACGTCACGCGAGCCGCATCGGCGACGGTGAAGTCGACAGCTACGTCGACCTTCGCGTCGGCTAATGCCTTCAGCTCGCGTTCGATTCTTAGGCCCTGGGCAGTGCTGCCACCAGAGTTCGTGTCGACTGCGGCGACGAGTTCGAGTGCTGGGTCGGCGGCGACAGCGGCGCACACGTTGGCGCCCATGCGCCCCGCTGCACCGACGACGCCGACGCGAATCACGCGAGTCTCGTCACCAACTCAGCCGTTGAAGTCGTCTTCGAAACTGACCGAAACGGCGTCAGAGCCGCCACCGTCGTTTCGATCGTTGCGGTCACGTCCGCCACGCTCGTCGCGGTCTCGGCCGCCACGGTCATCGCGACGGTCACGATCACGGTCTCGTCCACCACGATCGTCGCGACGGTCACGACCGCCACGACCACCACGGTCACGATCTCGTCCACCGCGACCACCACG
>CAYFNN010000185.1:0-2479 GCA_964344465.1 uncultured Bifidobacterium sp.
GCCGACGGCATCAACAGAGACACGGTCATTCGACCTGATCTCATCGAGCAGGTGATTCGCCCGACGATTCCGACCAAGTTTGCAAAAGACGACTACGCCGTCTACATCAACCCAACGGGAGAGTTCGTGAAGGGTGGACCCCACGCCGACACTGGTCTCACCGGCCGCAAAATCATCGTCGATACCTACGGTGGTATGGGCCGTCACGGTGGTGGCGCCTTCAGTGGCAAAGACCCATCAAAGGTTGACCGCTCGGCGGCGTACGCCGCTCGTTGGGTGGCCAAGCACGTCGTTGCCGCTGGCGCTGCGCGACGTTGCGAGGTGCAGGTTGCCTACGCAATCGGTATGGCGCAGCCAATCAGCATCCTGGTGGAAACGTTCGGTACGAACACGATCGACGAGAGCAAGATCGAACAAGCGGTGCGCGACACGTTTGACTTGCGACCGGCAGCCATCGTGCGCGACCTTGATCTGAAGCGACCGATTTATCGCAAGACTGCTGCCTACGGCCATTTCGGTCGAACGAATCCCGAGTTCACCTGGGAGCAGGTCTCCCGACTCGACGCATTTCGCAAAGCTGCCAAGCTCTAGACCTCGCCGTTGCTGCGACTCTCAACGATTGAGGTTTCGCCGTAGCAGCAGTTCTCTACGCTCGTTGATGCTGTGGTGATGTTGGCGCGCGTCGTCGTCGACGTGACAGGTGTCGACAAGACGTTCGACTATCTCGTTCCCGAACTCTTGGCCGAGCGTATTGAGGTTGGCTGTCGGGTGCGTGTACCCCTGCACGGCCGCGAAGTGCCCGGCTGGGTGTTGGCACTGCTTCCACCACACGAAGCAGATATCGATGTTGATCGCTTGTTGCCGATTCGCAAGGTGTCGTCGGTGGGTCCGTCAGCCGAGATTGTTGCGCTCATCGAGTGGGCGAGCCACCGTTGGGCATCGCGACGACGACCATTTTTCGTTTCGGCATCGCCACAGACGAATATCGCCCGGCTCGGCGCGTCTCGCTATTCGCCAACCGTTGCATCGAAAGGTGGCTCTGCGCTCCACACTCTCTGTGCCAGCGGCGGGGGAGTTGTGCGTGTCAGCCCGACATCGTCGGGCGTTGAAGTCACTCTTGCCGCTGCCGAGGCCGGACCAGTGCTCGTCGTCGTGCCCACGGTGGTGCGAGCGCGGCGTCTGGCTGCCGAGTGTCGGCGCGCTGGTCGCACTACTGCGGTACTGCCCGACGACTGGGCGGCTGCCGCAGCAGGTGTCGACATCGCCGTCGGTGCTCGTTCTGCAGTGTGGGCGAGTGTGCCGAATCTGGCGGCCGTCGTGGTGATTGATGAGCACGACGACACCCTGCAAGAAGAACGAGCACCCACCTGGCACGCACGTGATGTGGCAATCGAGCGGGCACGACGAGCGAATGTGCCTTGTCTTCTGGTGTCGCCTGTGCCCACCGTGGCGGCGGCGCACTGGGCCAAGGACCGCGTCGTTGCAATGCCAGATGCTGCCAAGTGGCCCCGTGTACGAGTCATTGATCGCAATCAAGACGAGCGTTGGGCTTCGTCGCTTGTGACGTCGGATCTCATTGGTTTGCTGCGTGACCACTCAAAACGCGTGGTGTGTGTGCTCAACGTCAAAGGTCGTGCTCGTGCCGTTGCTTGCGATGCCTGCCGGGAGGTGGCGCGCTGTGAGTCGTGCGGGGCTGCAGTTGCCGCACTGGACGCCCAACATTTCGATTGTCCTCGCTGTGCAACTCAGCGGCCTGCGGTGTGTCTGGCGTGCGGGTCGCAAAAGACGCGAGCCATCAGGGTCGGCATCACACGATTGCGTGACGAACTCGAGGCAGCGGCAGGTCGTCCAGTGCAAGAAGTGAAGCCCACGACGAGCGCACTTGATCCAACTGCTGCAATCTTCGTCGGTACTGAAGCGGTGTTGCATCGCGTTGATCGGGCCGATGTCGTGGTGTTTCTTGATATCGACGCCGAGTTGCTGGCGCCGCGGTTTCGTGCAAGTGAGCAAGCCCTTGACTTGCTGGTGCACGGTGCGCGACTGGTGCCCGACGGCGAGCTCGTGGTGCAAACGACCGTGCCGCAGCATGAAGTGCTCATGGGTATTGCGCGCGGTGACCTCAGCGGGCATCACGCCGCGGAGACCGAACGCCGACGTCGACTCGCGCTGCCGCCATTCGGCGCTCTGGCCGAAATCAGTGGGGCGGGTACGCCACGTATCGTCGAGCAGCTCTCGGCATCGTTGCTCGTGCAGGTTGCCGTCAGCAATGACCGTACGCTCGTGCGTGCTGCCACGTGGGACGATCTTGGTGAAGCGCTGCGGGCGCTCGAGCGACCCAAAGAGCGCGTACGAATTGCGGTTGACCCACCCCGCGCTTAGTCGCGACCCACTATTCCGCCAAATGCCTCAATTTTCTGTGCCCGTTTAGTCGGGTTCGTGCACACCATTGGCGGGTACCCAGGTACTTGACAGATTCACC
>CAYFNN010000186.1:0-2462 GCA_964344465.1 uncultured Bifidobacterium sp.
TCGGAGCTGAAGGGCTCGAGCAGTTCCGCCGTTCAAAGATGGTGATGATTGCGCCGACGGCCCAGCCCGACCCAGAGTGGTTTCCGTATCCCGACGGAGACGCATTCAACGCCTAGTCGCGCTGGTCTCAACCAGAGTCGCGTCCAATTTCGCGACCAGTTTCGCGACCACACCGCGCCTTCGCCGCACACCATGGGTGGCGGACCACCGGTGTCCGGGAGACGAGTCGTACTTGACAGACACACCAATCGACGAGATGATGCAGATCATGACCGTGCCAACGCCAACGACGGCCGACGATTTCGATCTACCTGCAACACGCGGGTTCGTGCGTATGGAGCTGGCCCAACTGCGCACCCTGATGATTGCTGGGTTCGCCTCGTTGCGCAACGACCTGCGAACCGAGTTCAAGTCTGACCAGGCTGGATTGCGAGCTGAACTGCGGGCAGATCATGATTCGCTGCGCGCGGAACTGAGGGCCGATTACGACTCGCTATGCGCTGAACTGAAAGCCGACATGGGGGCGCTGCGAGCTGAACTGCGGGCAGATCATGATTCGCTACGAGCGGAGCTGAAGGCTGATAATCGAACTCTTGACCAGCGAATCACCGACGTCGATCGGCGGCTCTCGGCCCAACTGCTTGACCTGACGGTGGCGATGGAGCGAAATCACCGGTCGATGCTGCGTTGGTTCGTGAGCACGCAGATTGCGACGATCACGGTGGTCGCGATCCTCATAAATTCACTTCGAATCTGAACCAGCAAAAACTGCTGTTCGGTTGAGGTTTGTGCTGCGCGGCGCATCGCGTCACCGGCGCTGACGCACGTGGCGTCAGTTCGGTGGGCCGAACTGGCGGTCGCCAGCGTCACCGAGCCCGGGCACGATGAACGCTCGCTCGTTGAGGTGACTGTCGATCGACGCGGTCACCACATGCAGGTTCATGCCCGTCGACTCGAGATGCTTGATGCCCTCAGGCGCGGCAAGTACGCACGCCACATAGAGCGGCCCACTCGCACCGCGATCAACGAGAATCTTGCATCCGTGTGCCAGTGAGCCACCAGTAGCGAGCATTGGGTCGAGCACCACGCAGGTGCGCCCGCTCAAGTCGTGCGGAAGCTTGGCAACGTACTCGCTCGGCTCGTGGGTTTCCTCATCTCGTTGCACGCCGACAACTGCAATGTCGGCATCGGGCAATAGCTCCATCGCTGCAGGAAGCATGCCAAGACCAGCGCGCAGAATCGGCACGAGTACCGGCCGACTCGCCAGCGCAACGCCATCGGTGGTTGCAAGTGGGGTGGTTACCTTGCGGGCTCGAGTTGGAATTTGTCGGGTCGCTTCAGCGACGACGACAAGTGAGAGTCGCCGCATCTCGGCGCGAAACATCTGGTTTGAGGTGTCTTGGTCACGCAAGTGAGTGAGAGCTTCTTGGGCAACAGGATGATCGACGACGGTCACGCGAACGGGCATGTCTCTATCTTGGCGCAGCGAGAGGCCGGGAAGCGAATACGTTGAGCGGGGCCACGTACGTGCCACCCAGAACTAGCGTCGGGGTCGTGCGCGTCTCCACGGTGACGAGTCGTGCCGGGTGTGAAGAGGCCGGCGCGCTCTTTGACCATGTTTGGGGTATGACGAGCATGGTGCCAACCGAGACGATCATCGCCACGTTGCATGCAGGTGGGCACGCGTCGGTTGCCGAGATTGACGGTGAAGTGGTCGGCGCAACCTGGGGGTTTCTGGCAAATCAGAACGGGCGAGCGGGTCTGCACTCACATGTCACTGGCGTGCGCGCCGAATTTGGCAATCGCGGTATCGGGCTGGCACTCAAATTGCACCAATGGCAGTGGGCGAGCGAGCAGGGTCTCGCGTATGTCACCTGGACGTTCGACCCTTTGGTGCGCCGTAATGCCTATTTCAATCTGGTGAAGCTCGGAGCCGTGATTACCGAATATCACGAAGACTTCTACGGGGTCATCAATGACGGGCTCAACCGTGGCGAACGCACCGACCGGGTGTTCGTTGAATGGGCCGTAGACGGCCAGGGTTCTGCGCCCATGGGCTCGACAGCGCCGGACGCTGAGTGGACGATTGCCACCCCGCCCGACATCGAAACTCTTCGCCGCACCGACTCGCAGTCGGCCCAAACCTGGCGTGATCGCCAGCGGGCAGACTTGCGCAAGGTGTTTGATGGGTCATGGCGCATCTCGGGATTGACGAGCGATGGCAGCTATGCCGTGGTGAAGGCCTGACCTCGTGACACGGGAAGCTGCGCGATGATCACCGAGATTCGTCTCCGTCGCGCGCACATCGATCTTGTGTCGCCGTTTCGCACGAGCTTCGGTGTTGAAACTGCCCGCGACCTGTTGTACATCGAGGTGATCGGTGACGGCATCACGGGCTGGGGTGAGTGCGTTGCAATGAGCGAACCGGTGTATTCAAGTGAATATGTCGACGGGTGTGAGGA
>CAYFNN010000187.1:0-2421 GCA_964344465.1 uncultured Bifidobacterium sp.
GACGAGGAAGACGAGACCGACAACCAACCAGACGAACGTCAGAAAATCCATTGCGAGAGACTACTTGTCGCCTACCGCACGACCGAGCATGTGCGCACCAATTGGACTCGTCACGAGTTGAAGTACCACGATGACGACCACCTTCGTGACGTCGCTCACCGAAGTGAGCTGCAATGCGGCGCCAAGTGCACAAAGTGCGACACCGAGCGTCGCGGGCTTCGTTGCAGCGTGCATTCGTGAACGCGTATCCGACAAGCGATGCAGACCAATTGAGCCGATGAGCGCCAGCAACGAGCCAGCGACGAAGCAGACCACAGAGACGACGTCAGACGCAGTGTTCCAGAACTCGTTCACTGGTCGTCCTTTCTGGACTCGATGAAACGAGCAACAGTCACCGAAGTGAGAAAGCCCATGAGGCCGAGAACAACTGCAAGGTCGAGCATGAGCCCATCGTCTGCCCGACTTGCACCAATCAGCAATGCACAGGTGATGACTGCAGAGAGCGTGTCGAGGGCAACTGCACGGTCACCAAGGGTTGAACGTCGCACGACTCGCGCCACCACTACGACGGCAGCAATCGCGAGCAATACAAGCGCCGAAGTTGCCGCGGAAGTCATGCCTGGCTCCGTTGCTTGAACGCTTCGGCGACTCGGCGCTCGAGGTCGAGCACATCCGCGGCGAATTTCGCGGGTTCCACTTCTCCGAGCACGTGCACGGACAACTCGAGCGTGTCTTCATCGAGTTCGAGAGTCATGGTGCCCGGGGTGAGCGTGATGGCGTTTGCGACGATTGCGCCATAGAACACCGACCCGCGCTCAAGCTTCACGTGCTGGACAGTTGGGTGGGTTCGCTTTCTGTTCGGTGCGACGACGGCAAGTGCCACTCGCAAACTGGAAATGACCAGGCTGTACGCCACGAAGATGAGCAGGCGCAAACCGCCGAGTGGACGCAGCGTGTAGGTGGGCCCTGAACGCTCGGCAAACAGCCACGTCACGAGCGCGACGGCAACGACCCCGGAGGCCACATTCGCGACCGAGAGCTCACCCCACATCGCAACCCACAGTGCAAGTAGTGCGACGGAGCGACCGATCATGACTTCACCGCCGATACGTAGCCAGCGACATCAAGCA
The DNA here is from genome assembly GCA_964344465.1 of uncultured Bifidobacterium sp. GTDB lineage: Bacteria > Actinomycetota > Acidimicrobiia > Acidimicrobiales > Ilumatobacteraceae > F1-60-MAGs027. The sequence goes on from CAYFNN010000187.1 coordinate 1,131, forward strand.
CCTGCTCTGCCGCCTTGCTTGCGAAGTCGTAGAGCGGTCCGGCGCCGAGGGCGATCGCCAGTGAGAGCAGCACGACGAGTGCGGTCGCCGTCGACATCACAGGGTGATTGCGCATGATGCCTCGACCAGAGCTTGCGACTGGTTCGACATCGCCCCAGAATGCGCCGACCCAAATCTTGGTCATTGACACCAAGGTCAACAAACTCACGACCAATGCGACACCAACGGCAACCCATTGTTCGGCATCCACGCCGGCACGAACGATGGCAAACTTCGCAAGAAACCCAGAAAGCGGTGGCAAGCCAGCCAGGCTCAGTGCAGGCACGAGAAACAGCACCGCAAACGCCGGTGAGCGGCGCGCGAGCCCGCTCACTGCATCAAAGGAACTGCTTCCCGTATCGCGCTCAATGATGCCCTCCACCAAGAAGAGTGACGTCTTCACCGGAATGTGGTGGATGAGATAGAAGATCGTCGCGGCAATCGCTGCCGCGCCACCGATGCCAAGACCGAACACCATGTAACCAATCTGCGAAACGATGTGAAACGAGAGGATGCGCTTCATGTCGGTGTGTGAGATTGCCCCGAGGACACCGAGGGCCATGGTGAGTGCGCCGACGACCACGATGAGATCGTTGAGTTCACCAGGAAACAGCAAGGTCTGGGTGCGAATCAGGCAGTAGACACCCACCTTCGTCAACAAACCTGCAAACACTGCGCTGACGGAACTCGGAGCCGTCGGATACGAATCGGGCAACCAGAAGAACAGCGGGAACACCGCGGCTTTTATGCCGAACGCGACGAGCAGGAGCAACTGCAAACCCATTCGGGTGCCATCAGGCAACGCCGCAAGTCGCTCCGGCAACTCCGCCATGCTCACCGTGCCCGTTGCGGCGAAGATGAGACCAACTGCTGAAACGAGCACCATGGACTCGATCACATTCAGCACCACATACGTGGTGCCGGCACGAATCTGTGCGTCAGTGCCTTCCAGAGTGAGCAACACATAGCTCGCCATGAGCAGGATTTCGAATGCGACGAACAAGTTGAACAAGTCACCCGCCAAGAAAGCCTGAGAAATTCCGGCAGACATCACCATGTACACGGGGTGATAGAACGCCGAACGCTCCCCCGCCGATCGCTGACCGACGGAATACACCAGAACGAGCAGCGTGATGGTGAGCGCAATGACCACCATCACCGCGGCGAGACGATCGGCGACGAAGGTGATTGCGAACGAACCCGGCCAGCCACCCATACGCACGACGTGTACCGCGCCGTTTGACCAAGCGTC
>CAYFNN010000188.1:0-2400 GCA_964344465.1 uncultured Bifidobacterium sp.
CTCGAGCTCGAAATAGTTCGGTGTGCTGAGAGTTGACCCAACACGGCTGCACCCGCAACGTCGAGCCCAATCTCTTCGCGAGTCTCACGTATCGCCGCTTGCAACGACGACTCCCCGGGTTCGAGGCGCCCGCCTGGAAACGCAATCTGCCCGCGATGAGAACTCAGATGCTCCGAACGGCGGGTTAACACCACATGCGGTCCTGATGATGTATCGAAAATGCCGACAAGCACCGCTGACGGTTGCGCGTTGGCCGGCGGTCGTTGCGACTCTTCATGCGGAAGATTCGCTGCCAACGCAGATCGCACCGCCGCAAGACTGCCCAACGCCTGCGTATCGAGCCGGTCGAATGGCGAGTGTTGCAACTCTCGCCACTGCGTAGGGCGAGGCAACGTCTGTTGGCCTCCGGCGCGCCGCAACGACATTGGAAAACCCGCGTTACGGCTGCGGGTTCCAGCCGTTGGCGACGAGTTGTTTGATGACTTCATCGAGCCCAGCGGTCTTCAGCGAGGCAAGTGTGCGGCCTGGCTGCTCTTCGCCCTTTTCCCACTTCTCCCATGCAGTCTGGATTTTTGCAAGGTCAGGAGCCGGTTTGTTGAACGTCATACGGCGAGCCTAACGACGCACAATCGAGACTCTCATAGCCTTGGCATCGTGCTGGTGAGTGCTCTCGCGAAGGTACGACGTGGGACTCATTGCATCATCGTTGCGTTCGTCGCATCATGCACATTGATCATGACCGTTTCACCCGCGACTGCGATCGTCGGTGGTACGTCGGCGCTTGGAAATACGGCAGTAGTGCGCATTCTCAATGGCAATAGCTCCTGCAGCGGTGCATTGTGGACGAGTCGCATCGTCGTAACTGCTGGGCATTGCGTCGTCAACGCCCAGGGTCGCGTTACCACCAACGCGATCTCGGTGTTTGCTGCGGGCGTAAATACTCAACAGTCACCGCAGACCATCACCCAGAGCCAAATCATCGTCGTTGACGGATTCACGAGGTACAGCGACTACTCGCAGCCAGATGACATCGCGTTCCTCGTGCTCGCCGCAGAGATGTCTGGGGGCACCATTACGAGGCTCGCCACCACAGATGAAGTTGCGGCTTGGGGTCGTGATGGCCGACTGGTCACGTTTCTCGGATACGGCCGAACATCGCCGAACGGCACATCATCACCCACCCCAAATCGAATCGACCAGCCGCTCTCGCCAATTGCACCGTGGCCCGGTTCGTTCTCGGCAACACAAACCTCGTCGACGGGAATCTGCGCAGGAGACTCTGGCGGCCCCGTCGTCACACAAGTTGGAACCGATCTCGTGTTAATCGGCATCAACTCCGCGGCATCGGGGCCATGTTCACCGTCAAGCCGACCCTCAATGACTGGGTTCGCTCCCTCGGCGTTTCCGTCGCTGGTACGTCGGGCGCTCGACGCCACCAATGTCGTTGCTCTGCCGACGGTGACAACAGTGGGCGTCACGGGCGTCAGCACTACCAGCGCAGTACTTTCCGGCACGGTTCTCGCGAACAACTTGCTCACCACAACTTCGTTCACGTACGGACTTCAGCCCGACCTGAGCGGTGCGACAACTACCGTGCCGGCAGCGAGCGTTGCTGGAAACACTGCGACGGCGTTCGATGTTGGTGTCAGCAATCTCATGCCTGGGGCTACGTACTATTTCCGCGCCAATGCAAGCAATCTGGCGGGTTCGGTCTCTGGTGCTATCGCTCAGTTCACGACTCTCGGTGGCACACCAATCGTCGAGTCGGGAGATGCGTCGTCGATTGCTTCTGACTCGGTAGTGGTCTCCGGTTCGGTTAATGCGAACAGTGTTGCCACGCAAGCCTTTTTTCAACTCGCTCAAGTCCCAGACTTTTCGTCGCTCACAAATACCATCGTCGCCGGTGATGTAATTGGCGTCGAAACCGCGGCGCTCTCCGCCAATTTCACGGGTCTCCAGCCGGGCACCACCTACTACTGGAGGATTGCCGCCACCAACTCGGCCGGAACCTCGGTCGGCCCAACGATGTCTTTCATCACACCAATCTTCGAGCGCCAGACGTCAATAAGTACCTCTGCGCTCCTCACCGCGTTGGTAATCGACCGCGACAATCTGACGAAGGCAGTCGTTCAGCCAGTTGCAAAGTCAAAGGGTCAATGTGCGATCAACTCTCGCAACAACCGTCTCATGCTGAATAAGCCAGGTACGTGTCGGGTGAAGGTGACTCTGGCTCGATCAACAACAACTCAGACTGCCTTCTTCAACCTCGTGGTGCGCTAATGGCTCGACGTCAACCCGAATCGAACTTTGAGTTACTAGCCGAAACGACTCGCAGTGGCTTCGTAGAGTCGCAGCACTACGGCGCAGTCGTGGCCCTCAACGCTGATGGCTCGATTGCCT
>CAYFNN010000189.1:0-2332 GCA_964344465.1 uncultured Bifidobacterium sp.
TTGCTGCAGCGCTCGCTCGTGCCCGATGCTGGGTTCGCCGAGCCCGAGTTGTACGTGCGCAACGACCGTGCCGCTGACGTGCTCACCTTCGACACGTCGTTCGGCGTGTTCCATGCCGGACGCTGGCGCCGTCTCACCACCGTCGACACCTTGACGGCACGAGTGGTTGCAAGCGGCCAGGGTCGCGCCGAGGTGGTGGCAGTCACCCGCGGGAGAGAGACCGTGCTCGCGAGCGCACAACTCGCCGGCGAACACGTCGACATCGCCCTTGGTTCGTTGCAGCATTCGACGTGGGGAGTTCTCTACGTGCGCGTCGTTGGGGCGAGCGGGTGTCGTGTTCAACGCGTCGAGTGGCTCACGGAGACGCAGCCTGCCCACGAAGTGCGACTTTCGTTGTCGATCACCACGTTCAACCGCCAGGCGTACGTCATCCCCACCGTCAAGAAGGTGCTGTCACTCGTGCGCGGTCTCGACTCGCTGCGCGGCCGGGTGCGCGTGCTGGTCGTGGACAACGCCAGCAACGTCGACTTCGGCGAAGCCCCAAGCGACGACCTCACCGTGGTGCCGAACCGCAACTTGGGCGGTGCCGGCGGTTTCGCCCGCGGTCTCATGTGGCTGCGCGCGCAGGGGTGGGCAACGCACGTTCTGTTCATGGACGATGACATCAACCTCGAAGCCGAGTCGCTGGTGCGCACCGTGTCGCTCTTTGCCTATGCGCGCGACCCAAAGTTGTGCGTGCACGGCGCGATGCTGAGCGAAGAGCGCCAGTGGATGCAATTCGAGGCCGGCAGTAAGTATCTGTGGCGATCGCTCTACCCGTTGCGTGCCCTCGGACAAGAAGACGACTTGCGCGACCGTCGACTGGCGGTCAAAGACGCAAAGGAGCGCCGCTTTGCATATTCCGCCTGGTGGTACACGGCGTTTCCGATTGGCATCACGCGCGACAACCCGATGCCTGTCTTCGTGCGCGGCGACGACGTGGCGTTCGGGCTCATGCATACAGGTCGTCACACCGTCACGCTGAACGGCATCATCGTGTGGCACGCCGACTTCCACTTGAAGAACAACCCGTCGAGTCTCTTCTATGAGATGCGCAACTTCGCCACCATTGACACCCTCGTCTTTGATCGCCATCGCTGGTGGCACCTCGGCCAGCGCTTCTTGGCGCTCAGTTTCCGCAACCTCTTTGGCTTCCGCTATTCAAGTGCTGAATACATGATTCGCGGGATGCGCGCTTACCTCGCCGGTCCGGCTGCGCTTGCCGAAGTCGACCACGCCGCGCTGCACGACGAACTTCGCCGCGTCACCGAAGAAAAGCCCGCACCGCTTTCGGCTGAGCACGCCGCAGTCGCCATCTCGACACCGTTGCCAAAGCCCATTCGACTCGTTGGTTTCGTGCTCTCGTTGCCGCTGCTCGGTGGTTTCTTGCTTCCTGCTGCGCTGCGCAGCAGGACCTTACGAACTGCCCCTATCGACTCGCGCGCCGTTGGCCTTGCGTTGCGGCACGAAAAGATTCTGTATCGGCACGACAGGTTGCCGGAGGGGTTCGTCTGCGAGCGTGATCGCGCGCGGTTCTTTGCGCTGTGGCGTGACGTGTTCGGCGTGCTGGGTGCGCTGATGCGCAACTACGGCCGATTGAAGCGCGAGTACCGCGCTGCCTACCCGTCGCTCGTCAGCGACGGCGCATGGCAGCGTCAGTTCGACGGCGTCAGCGCTGCGCCGAAGCGCTGAGCAGCGACATCCACGTCACGCGGTTGACCACTCCAGTCGTCGGCAGTCCGACCGATTTCTGGAAGCGTTTGACCTGTTTGTCGGTGCCACTACCAAAGACGCCGTCAGCAGCGATCTTGATGCCGAGCACGTTGGCGAGGGCCTTTTGAATTGACGCCACCGAAGAGTGGCGGGCGCCACGGGCGAGAGTGAACGTGGTGTGGTCGATGCCGAGTGCGGCAATGACTTGTTCGTCAGCGATGCCGTCGATTGGTAGCCCTGAGGCCTCTTCAAACTTCGACACCGCAGTCGCAGTGCCCTTGCCGAAGACACCGTCGGTTGCCAGACGCTGCTTTTTCTTCAGACCAAGTGCTGCGTTGAGCGCGACTTGCAGCGCCTTCACCGGCTCGCCGCGCTCTCCTTGCACCATCGGCACCGCCATCGGGATGATGCCGCCTGCTCCGACGGTGATCAATCCGGCCCGCCGCAGTTCGTCGAGTTGGTTGCGCAGAAACAGCGCGAACTCCACACGGCCAGTGTTGGTGAGGTGCACGGAGTCGCTGAACCATCGCGACCGGTCAGGGCTCGAGCTGTAGGTGTTCCAGTCGAGCACGCTCACGTT
>CAYFNN010000190.1:0-2322 GCA_964344465.1 uncultured Bifidobacterium sp.
CGGCACGAATGGCTCGGGCAAGTCAACACTGCTGAAGACACTCGCCGGAATGCTGGCGCCGATGCACGGCACCGTATCGGTGCTCGGCGGCGCGCCTGGGCGTTCGCCGCGACGCGTCGCCTACCTGCCTCAGCATCCCGTTTCATCGCACACTCTCCCGTTGCGCGCTCGCGATGTCGTAGCCATGGGTCGCTTTGCGCACCTCGGATTATTTAGGCGGGCAACTGCACACGACCGTTCGATCGTTCATAACACGATGATCCGCACTGGTGCCAACGAGTTCGCGGAGAAATCGCTTCGAGAACTCTCTGGCGGGCAGCAACAGCGCACACACCTTGCCCAAGTTCTGACGCGTGAGGCCGAAGTGCTGTTGCTCGACGAACCGACCGCCGGTCTCGACCTCTCCGGCAAGGCCGCTGTTGCCGAAATCATTGCGCAAGAACGGGCGCGCGGCACCACCGTGGTGGTTGCTACGCACGATCTGCAGGATGCAGAAACTGCATCCGCAGTGATGCTGCTTGCCCAACGTGTTGTGGCGTTCGGTCCTCCGTCGGTTGCGTTGCGTGACGAGTACCTGCGCGAATGCTTCGGCTTCACCCAACCGCACTAACGGTTGGGCTACTTCACGCGCGCGATTCGTGCGCGAGCAGCCAGCGTTTCATCGCCAAACCGAGTGCGTAACCACCGAGACCACCATTGCTCGCCACCACGCGATGGCAGGGCACGATGATCGGCACTGGGTTGGCACCGTTGGCACTACCCACGGCGCGCATGGCACGCGGCGCTCGAATTGCTGCCGCCTGCTGTGCGTAGGAGATGGTTCGCCCATGCGGAATCTTGCGCATCACCGCCCACGCGCGCTGCTGAAACGGTGTGCCATTGAGGTGCACGGGCACCGTGAATTTCGTGCGTCTGCCAGCGAAATATTCGCGCAGTTCACGAACGGCGCGCTCGGCGTGGCGATCGGCTGCCGAGGTGCGGCGCTGCGCCGAGTTGCCACGCTGCGACGAACTGCCACGCTGCGATGATGCGCGCACGACGCTGATGCCTTTAGCTGCGATGCGGTCGATCTTCGTCACGCCATGATCGTTGGCGGTTACCCGCAACACGCCAATCGGAGTGCGAAGCGAGCGTTGCGTCGAGTGGCCTTGCACCGACGCACGAGCCGTGGCCATCTGGCGCAGCCTCAGCCAGCGGTGGTCGTGAGCGTGGCGGTTATCACCGCACGCACATCAGGCAGACGTGGCTGACCCTGACCGGTGCGGTGCAGATGTACCGCCTCGGCGTGGTACGCCTCGATGGTTGCACGCACCGACTCGACCCCATATACGGTGCCGTCAATTATCGGCCCACGTGTGCGATTGATGACCGCCTCGACATCGGCACCATTCAGCGTGCGATGCCATTCAAGTGCATGGGCTAGCGAAAGTATCTCGTAGCGGTTGGCCTCGAGCAGCGTCTTGGTGCGGTCGTAGATTTCACGCAGGCGTTGCTCGACGCGCTCACCCAGAACGGGTGACACCTTCGCTGCCGCTTCTTCCTCGGGCGTGCCGGCACCGCCGCGACCCGCACCACCGGCCGAACCAGCGACGAGTACTTGGTGTGACGCAAGAGTTTCACCCATGCCCCAACGCGACTCCATCACCAAGGCGAGCCGGGTCGCATTATCGAGGTCGCCGGTGACACCGTTGGTGCTGTCACCGTCGAAGAACATTCGCTCACCGACGAGACTTGCGATGGAAATCTGGATGTCGTTCTCGATTTCGGTCTTCCACTCGAACATTCGCTCGACCACCGGCACGCGCGAGACAAACCCGCCCACGTCGCCACGACGTTCGATGGTCGCGACGTCGATTTGGAAGTCGGCCTTCAGTCGGTAGGCCGCCACCGCGTGGCACGCCTCATGCACCGCCACTGCGTGTCGCTCACGATCGATGTATTCGAAACCGTCTGTGACGCCATATTCCTTCAAGCTCTTTGCTGCAACGATGTCACGCCATTCGATGACTTCGCGGCCGTCACGCAACGCCGCCATCAGACCTTCGTTGACGATGTCTTTGATAACCGCACCAGATGCATACGGGCTCGAGGTCGCGAGACGCTCAACATCTTCGGCGGTCAGCGTGTGTCGAACTTTGTCGAGATAGCCGCGATAGGTGCGAATTCGACCGTCGCGCGACGGATACCCGACGCGGAACTTTCGGTCGATTCGGCCCGGTCGCAACAATGCTTCATCGAGCGAGTCGGGCAAGTTGGTGGCCATTACATGCAAAATGCGGTACTTCGGCGGGTTCGACGGCTTCATGCCGAGAGCACGCTTGA
>CAYFNN010000191.1:0-2317 GCA_964344465.1 uncultured Bifidobacterium sp.
GTCGCCGCACAGGTGACGACAGTGCCGCCCTTCTTTGCAACATACATTGACGCCCCAAACGTAGAGCGGCCCGGGTGCTCGAACACGATGTCAGGGTCTTCGCCAACAAGCGCACGAATGTCGCTTCCGAAGCGACGCCACTCGCCTTCATTGTGGGAATCGTCATCATTCCAGAACTTGTATCCAGCCTTTGAGCGGTCGATGACTGCTTCGCACCCCATCTCTTTGAGAATGCGAGCTTTGTCGGGAGAGCTCACCACACCTACGGGGATGCCGCCTCCATTAAGCACATATTGCACGGCGTATGCACCGATGCCGCCAGTGGCGCCCCAGATAAGCACCACATCGCCCTGCTTCATGTTCGCGCCGTTCTGCGATACGAGCATGCGGTAGCTCGTGCTGTTGCACAGCGCATTGACTGCGGCTTCCTCCCACGACAAGTGAGCGGGTTTGGGCATCAGCTGGTTGGCCTTCACCACGCTCAATTCCGCCAGACCACCGAAATTGGTTTCGTATCCCCAGATGCGCTGGTTGGCGCCGAGCATCGAGTCGTCGTGCGCGCTCGGGTCTTGGTCGTCGACATGGTTGCAATGAATCGTCACGCGATCACCTGGTTTCCAATTTCGCACCGCCGTGCCCACACGCAACACGACACCAGAACCGTCGCTACCCACCACGTGATAGGGCAAGTCGTGGCGCTTTGCCCAAGCGCTTTCTTTAGCGAGCCGCGTTAGCGAACCGAACGTGCTGACGGGTTCGAAGATCGAACTCCACACCGTGTTGAAGTTGATGCTGCTCGCCATGACTGCAATGACTGCCTCGTCGGGCGCAAGGTCGGGCACCGGCACCTCGCGGAGTTTCAGGCTCTTGCGCGGGTCTTTGTCGCGCGATGCGACACCCGCGAACATCTCGGCATCGTTCTTCTCGAGCACTGCGGCCTTGTAGGTGGTAGGCAGCTTGATGCTCGCCAGTTGACCACCGGTTGCCCCGTTGTTGATGGCATCAAGGATTTGTCGCACGCGTAAAACCTACTGATGCGCTGGTAGCGAGTGACGTGCCGAGAACTACTGTGGCGGCTGGAGGTCACTATGCCTGGCTCATATATCGTCGCCGGTGCCCGCACACCGATTGGCAAGATGAGTGGCGCACTTGCCGATTTCAGCGCCGCCGACCTGGGGGGGTTCGCTCTCGCGGAAGCAATGCGCCGAGCAAATGTGCAGCCCGACGAGGTGCAGCACGTGATCGTCGGGCAGGTGCTGATGGCCGGTCAAGGACAGGTTCCCGCCCGCCAAGCCGCAGCCAAAGCCGGCATCCCCATGCACGTGCCGAGCGTGAACATAAACAAGGTGTGCCTCTCGGGCTTGAACGCGATCTATCTCGCCGACCAGATGGTGGCGAGCGGCGAGGCAGACATCGTGGTGGCAGCAGGAATGGAGTCGATGACCAACGCCCCGTACATCGCCACTGGTGCTCGTGGCGGGTTCCGCTACGGCAACACCGAACTCGCCGATGCCATCGTGAAAGACGGTTTGTGGTGTGCATTCGATGCGTGCCTCATGGGGCTGAGTACCGAGCGATATTCGGCAGGCAACATTTCGCGCGAAGAGCAGGACAACATTGCGATGCTGAGCCACGCTCGTGCAGCAGCCGCGATGAAAGCCGGTCGACTCGCCGATGAGATCGTCGCCGTGAACGTGCCACAACGAAAGAGTGACCCCATCGTGGTGAAAGACGATGAGGGCGTGCGGGCTGCGACGACCATGGAGTCGCTCGGTGCATTGCGACCTGCGTTCGACAAGAGCGGCACCGTCACCGCGGGCAACGCCAGCCAAATCAGCGACGGAGGCTCTGCCGTCGTGGTGATGTCGAAGCGTGAAGCCGAGAAGCGTGGCGTGACACCGCTCGGCGAATTCGTGTCGTACGGCATGGTGGCAGGGCCAGACTCCGCATCGCTATTACATCAGCCGAGTCGTGCGATTTCGCAGGCTCTCTCGAGAGCGAAGCTGGCAGTCAAAGATCTGTCGCTGTTGGAGATCAATGAGGCGTTCGCCGCCGTCGGCATTGCTTCGATGCGCGAGCTGGGAGTCAACGACGACATCGTCAACGTGAACGGCGGCGCGATTGCGCTCGGTCACCCCATCGGCATGAGCGGCAACCGGCTCGCCCTCACATTGCTCCACGAACTTCGCCGCCGAGGTGGCGGCACGGGTGCAGCAGCCTTGTGTGGCGGCGGTGGCCAGGGTGATGCGCTGATTGTGCGCACCGTGAACTAGTCGCAACCTCGCGACGACCGAGAGTCGACCTAGTCGCCGACTTC
>CAYFNN010000192.1:0-2304 GCA_964344465.1 uncultured Bifidobacterium sp.
GGTGATGGTCGGCGCGCCGAACTTCTTGTCGAGGACGACGTTGCGACCCTTGGGTCCGAGCGTCACCTTGACGGCGTCGGCGAGCTTGTTGACGCCGGCTTCAAGAGCGCGGCGTGCTTCTTCGTCGAATTTGAGCAACTTGGCCATGTGTGTGGTTCCTTTGTATTGGTAGGTAGACGGGGGTTATTTGGTGACGATCGCGAGCACGTCGCGGCTGGTGAGAATCAAGAGATCGTCGCCCTTGTGCGCGACTTCGGTTCCGCCGTACTTGCTGTAGAGCACGGTGTCGCCAACTTTGATCTCGAGCGGGAAGAACTTGCCTTCAGCGTCGCTCCAGCGACCAGGGCCGACGGCGAGCACGGTGCCCTGCTGCGGCTTTTCTTTGGCGGTATCGGGGATGACGAGACCCGAGGCAGTGGTCTGCTCGGCCTCGGAGGGCTTGACGACAACCCGGTCGTCGAGTGGCTTGAGGTTCATGGTGGTTCCTTTTCGGTGCGGGTTTCCCGGGTGGGAAACGGGCTGATTTGACGCCACGGGAGCGTTAGCACTCTCCCTAAGCGAGTGCTAATGCTAGGGGTGGGTGTGCGTGGGCAACAACCCGAACGGGGCGACCAGTCGCTCAACGAGCCGCACCGGTAAACCGACCACCGTGGTGATGTGACCGTTGACGCTCGCAACGAAGGCTGCCGCCTCACCCTGCACGGCATAGGCCCCCGCCTTGTCGAGTGACTCGCCCGTTGCGAGATACCGCTCGAGCAGGTCGGGGTCGATCGGCACCATGGTGACGGCTGCAGTGTCGAGTTCGCAGCGCGGCTGGTCGCCGCTGCCTCGCGCAACGCAGACTGCGGTGTGCACGAGATGCGTGCGGCCCGAAAGTCGCTGCAACATTTCGCGGGCGTGGGCCACGTCTCGCGGCGTACCGAAGATTTCACCATCGACATCGACCGTGGTGTCGGCGGCGATGATGACGACGTCGCGTGCGTGGCGGGCGGCGACAGTTTCGCATTTCGCCCGTGCCAGTCGCTTCACGTGATCGCGCGGTGCCTCGCCCGATAGAGGTGACTCGTCGATGTTCGCGGCATCCACCGTGTGTGCGAGACCGAGCCGCTCGAGCAATTCGCGTCGCCGTGGCGAACGCGACGCCAGCACGAGGGACGGTGAGACGGTGTTCATCCTCCGCTCAGTGTGGTGACGAGGGCATCGTCGGGCACGGTGAGGTCGTCGAGATGGTCGAGATAGCCGTGCGGCAGCATCACCTTGATCGGGCCGTTGGTGTGGCCGCGCGCGAGGCGCTCGCCGCCGTCGACAAGTTGCAGTGTTCGGTCGAGTGTGGCGGCGAGTTGGCGAACCTCATCGAGCGTCGAGACCTCGGCAAACTTGCGTCGCACCTCTGACCCAACCGGATAGCCCGTGAGATACCAGCCGCAGTGCTTACGAAACTCACGAATGCCCTTGTGCTCGTCATTGCGCCCGTGCTGTTGGTGGTGAAGCATCAACGACTCCGCGTGCCGCAGCATCACGTCGAGCACATCGCCAAGTAGTGGTGCGGGTTGCGGGGCGCGGCCAGAGAACGCATCAATCAGGTCGCGAAACAGCCAGGGCTTGCCGAGACAACCCCGACCGATGACGACACCGTCGCAACCGGTTTCGCGCACCATGCGCACGGCATCGGCGGAGGTCCAGATGTCGCCGTTTCCGAGCACCGGAATGCCCTGCACATGTTGTTTGAGTGCAGCAATCGACTCCCATCGTGCACTGGGTGCGTAGTGCTGCTCGGCAGTGCGTGCATGAAGGGCGATGGCAACTGCGCCCTCGTCGCGACAGATTGCACCAGTGTCGAGATACGTCAGCAGATCGTCGGTTACTCCCATGCGAAATTTGCAGGTCACCGGTATGCCGTAACGACTCGCCGCTCGCACCGTGCTCGCGACGATTTCACGCAGCAGGTTCTTCTTCAATGGCACGGCCGCACCACCCCCTTTACGGGTTACTTTGGCGGCCGGACACCCGAAATTGAGGTCGATGTGGTCGACCAAATCTTCACGACCGAGAATGTCGACGGCCGCTTCCATCGTGCGCGGGTCGCTGCCGTAGAGCTGCAGACTGCGAAACTGCTCGTCGGGCGCAAAGGTCACCATCGAGCGAGTGCGGGTGTTGCCGTACACAAGGGCTGCCGCCATGATCATCTCGTTCACGTAGATGAGGCCGGGCCCGAAACTGCGGCACAGGCTGCGAAATGGTGCGTTGGTGACCCCGGCCATCGGGGCGAGCACGACCGGCGGCCACACCTCGATACCGCGGCCC
>CAYFNN010000193.1:0-2302 GCA_964344465.1 uncultured Bifidobacterium sp.
CTGATGACCACGCCACCGAGGGGCACATAGCCCGAGTTGACGCCCTTGGCGAAGCAGATGAGGTCGGGGGTGACATGCCACTTGTTGACGGCGAACCACTCACCGCAGCGACCGAAGCCCGCCATCACTTCGTCGCACATCATGACGATGCCGTACTTGGTGCACAGGTCGCGCACTCCCTGCAGGTAACCCTCGGGTGGAACAAGGATGCCGTTGGTGCCGACGACAGTCTCGAGACCGATCATCGCCACGGTGTGCGGGCCTTCCACCATCAGCACGTCTTCGAGGTGCTGCAGTGCGCGCTCGCACTCTTCCTTTTCGTTCGAGGAGTGGAATGCCGAGCGGTAGGCGTACGGACCCCAGAACTTCACCGCACCTGACGCGCCGGTCTCGTTGGGCCAGCGGCGCGGGTCGCCGGTGAGGGCGATGGCGCCGGAAGTCGAACCGTGGTACGAGCGGTACATCGTCAGCACCTTGTGTCGTCCGGTGTGCAGCTTGGCGAGACGCACGGCGTTTTCAGCTGCTTCCGCACCGCCGTTGGTGAAGAACACCATGTCGAGGTCGCCTGGGGCAACTTCTGCGATCAGACGCGCAGCCTCGGAGCGCATGTCGTTGGCGTGGAACGGGGCGATCGTGCACATCTTTGCCGCGTAGTCCTGGATGGCTTTCACGAGCTTGGGGTGCTGGTGGCCGATGTTGACGTTCACCAACTGGCTGGAGAAGTCGAGGAACTTCTTTCCGTTGGAATCCCAGAAGTACGAGCCCTCGGCGCGTACGACATCGACGGGGTCGATCAGTCCTTGTGCCGACCAGGAATGAAACACGTGCTTGCGGTCGTCAAGATATGCCTTCGTCTTCTCGTTTGCCATACGACGAGCCTAGTTACGGGTGCAGTCCGCGCAGCTGGTGAGCGTCGGCCAGCGCCTTGACGCCGAGCACCGACGCCGCCTCGCGATAGTTGAGGTCGTTCTCCGTGGAAAATGTGTGAAGTCGCTTGAAGACCGCACGCATGGTATTGACGACTGATGCGTTGACCTCGTCTTCATCCCACTGGAGGTGGGCGTAGTTCTGGCATTGCTCGAGGTACGAGCAGGTGACACCGCCGGCGTTTGCGTAGATGTCGGGCACGACGATGACACCCCGGTCGTTCAGCACCTCGTCGGCAGCAGGTGTGAGCGGGCCGTTGGCGCCTTCAATCACGTACTTCGCAGTGAGGGTGACTGCCTCGTCCTTGTCGATGGCGCCACCCAGTGCGCATGGCAGAGCGATATCGGATGGCAACGCGAACACCTTGGTCGAACTCTCCACTCCGCGCGCGATGACCTCGCCGACTCCGGCGTCGACGACGCTGCCGATGCCGTTCTGGGTGGCACGCACCAGAGCCTGCACGTCGAGACCCTTTTCGCTCGCGACCACGCCTCCCACGTCGGAGACGCCGACGATCTTGGCTCCCCAGCCAGCGGCGAGTCGTGCCGCCCACATGCCGACGTTGCCGAAACCCTGAATGACGATTCGCTTGCCCTCAAGTGACGTGCCGTTGGCTTGGCACACCAGCGAGGCTGCCTCGACCACACCGCGCCCCGTTGCGGAGTCGCGGCCGAGCGAACCACCGAGCGCGAGCGGCTTGCCAGTGACGACGCCAGGCACTGCGTGGCCGATGCCGATGGAGTACTGGTCCATTACCCACGCCATGACTTGGGCGTTGGTGCCGACGTCGGGGGCCGGCACGTCTTTGTCGGGGCCGAGGAAGGCAAAGATCTCCGACACGTAGCGGCGCGTGACACGCTCCAGTTCGCGCGGGCTGAGCAGCTTGGGGTCGACTGCGATGCCACCTTTTGCGCCGCCGAGCGGCAGGTTCATGAGCGCGGTCTTGAGCGACATGGCCACGGCCAGCGACACCGTCTCGTCGCGATTCACCGAAGGGTGATATCGAATGCCACCCTTGGCGGGCCCTCGGGTGATGTTGTGCTGCACCCGCCATCCCGTAAAGCGAGCACGCGTGCCGTCGTCTCGCCGGATGGGGATGGACACCTCGAGTACACGCCGCGGCGCGATGAGCGTTTCGATGACGCCATCTTCGAGTTTCAGCCAGCGACCGGCTTCGCGCATCCGGAATTCAATGGAGGCGAGTGACTTGTCGTGAGACGGGTCGGTTGAGTTCATCAAGGTGGTTCGGCGACGTCGTTGTCGCCTTAACGAAATGTTAGGCGATGCAAAGAAAACATTGCGGAAACACATACCTCACAGCCAAGAAACCTGCGTCTTCTACGGTTTCCGTCAGCAGAGCCAACGTCGTCTCCGC
>CAYFNN010000194.1:0-2301 GCA_964344465.1 uncultured Bifidobacterium sp.
AAGTTACAGGATTGTCACGCACGAAGTCAAGAGGGATGTTGCAATTTTCACGCCACACCTGATAGAAGCGCATACCAGCAGGGCGTAACACTCGCAAAACGGCATGGCTATTGGATTCCAACGCCTGGTCGAATCGTAGACTGCGAACGTGCCGGCCAGCCTTGGAGTCTTTGGCGGCACGTTTGATCCCCCGCATCGGGGGCATCTGGCGGTGGCCCAGGCGGCCAGGATTTCCCTCGGGCTCGACGCGGTGCATCTCGTGGTGGCGAACGACCCATGGCAAAAGACCGACCGCCGTGGGGTTACATCGGCGGTCGATCGGCTCGCGCTCGTGCAGGCGCTGGTGGCGGGCGAAGCGGGTCTTGTCGCGGATGATTGCGAGATTCGCCGGGGTGGTGCGAGCTACACCATCGACACGTTGCGAGATTTCGGGGTGCGATTTCCCGGCGCGACGCTGCATTTATTGATTGGCCGCGATCTCGTAGAAGGGTTCTCCACGTGGCATGAGTCGTGGAAGATTGGGCGACTTGCTCGCATCGTGGTGCTCGATCGCCCGGGCTACTCGCAAGCACTACCGCAAGGTTGGACTTCACTCGCCGTGCCACAAATTGATCTGAGCAGCACTGAGCTGCGTGATTCCTTGCAGAGGGGCGCTGATGTCGGCGACGCTGTCTCGGCGGCGGTGTTGCACGAGATTCGCGCGCGAGGTTTGTACAGGTCGCCGGTGTTGTCATGATGGTGACTTGGTGAGCGTCTCGGTTGCGCGACAGCGTCGCGCCTTACGGGTGGCGTTGGCGGCAACAGTCGTCGCCGTTACTGCGTTGCCCGTCGGCGGTGTGCTCGCGTGGAACCAATTGCTCGACTCTCGTGCGTCAACGGCAGTGGCGGTCGAGGCGCTGGCGATTCCTGAAACTCCCGCCGCGCTCGTGGCCGCACTTGGTGCAGGAGGCCAATTGAGTCAGCTCTGGGTCGCCACGCTTGATGCGAGTGGAGTTGGCGGCACTGTGGTGTTGTTGCCCATTGGCGCCGCAACCGAGCAGGCGGCAACCGACTCGTCGACTCTCAGCGATTCGTCGGCACCGTCGTCGCCAGCCGAGCGTCTCGCCGACGTGTATGCACGTGACGGTCTTGGTGCGTTGGCCAACGAAGTGCAAGGCCTGCTCGACGTCTCGTTCATTTCGGTAGGCGCGTTAGCGCGACCCGAGTTGATCAACGTCCTTGCCCCGCTCGGTGGCGTTGACGTGCTGATTGATCGGCCCGTCGTGTCGGTCGCTGTCGACGGCACACCCACACAACTCGCAGGAGCTGGAGAGCAGTCGTTCACCGTTGATCGCGTTGTCGACATCCTGATTGCGCGGCGTCCGAATGAGAAGGAGTCCGATCGTTTCACGCGGCATCGCGAGGTGTGGAATGGCATCACCAAACGCGTCGGCGCCGGTGTCGAAATCGCCCCTGAGGTCGATACCACCGCAGCCGGCCTGGTTGATGCGACCAACTTCATGCGTCGCGTGATGGGCGGAGCCGTGCAAGTGTGGCAGTTGTCGGCGGCTCCTGTGCTTGACAAGACACTGAATCCCAAGCGAGTCGACATGTATTCGCTCGATCGCGCCGAGGTGGTGATGGTGTTTGCCTCCGTTGCCCCGAGCGCCCTCAGCGGTGCTGACCTGTCGGTATCGGTGATGGTCGACAGCCCGTTCAATGATCCTGTGGTGAGTCGTGCTGCCGTGGCACGCTTGCTTGATGCAGGAATCGGCGTGGCAGTAATGCGCGAGATTTCGGCTCGCGAGCAAGCGGAGACCCTCGTGTCGGGTGACGATGAGATTGTGGCAGCGATGACGGCCGCCCTCGGCTCGTCGCTCGGCTCGTTGCAGGGCTCACGTTGGGCGGCACCGGTGTCTGGCGTTGCCGCGCACATCACCCTGGGAGCCGAGTTTGCCGAACTCGCGCGCACCAACCCATGACGCCGAACGACATTGACGACGACACGCTCGCTCTGGCGCGAGCGGCTGCCCGCGCGGCCGACGACAAGCAAGGCACCGATATTCGGATCATCGATGTGTCGGCAGTGTTGCCCATCGTCGGGTTATTCGTGGTGACGAGTGCGGGCAACCCGCGGCTCGTGCGCACGATTGCCGGCGAAGTTGAAGACCGTCTGCGACTCGAGCACCGACGCTCGCCGGTGCGCACCGAAGGCTTGTCGGAATCTCAGTGGATTCTGCTCGACTACGGCGATGTCGTGGTGCACATCTTTGCCGAAGAGACGCGTCGGTTTTATGAAATCGAACGGTTGTATCGCGACCG
>CAYFNN010000195.1:0-2289 GCA_964344465.1 uncultured Bifidobacterium sp.
TACCGAGATACGTCTGGCCCGTCGTGTCATCAACCAACACCAATACCAGTGCGCCGGACTCGTCGCGGCTCGGCGTCATGAGGAAGAACCTGTCACCCTGCACCACGTTCTGCTCGAGGTTGGTGGTGATTGCTTCGGTCTTGGTCAGTACATGGCCGGTCGAATACCGCTGAAACGCTGTGTTTATCGTGAAGAAAATTGGAAAGATGAGATAGGCGATCAACAACACGCTGCCCGGCAAGATGAACTTTGCGGGCAACAACTTGTTCGGTCGTAAGTAGACGAAGTCAAAAATCGCCAACACCGCAATCGTGCCAACCGCCCACGCGATGCGGTCTTGGGTAAAGAGCACGATGATTGCCCAGCCGACCATCGCGTTCAGCAGGCTGAGCAACACGACCTTGACGATCAGGCCGCCCGTGCCCGAGAACAGCGAGATCAGCCATGCCAACCACGACGGTCGATACCGAATCGGCTCAGTCATAAGTAACGCTCACTACTCTCGCACAACGCAAACGGGGCGGGGGCCGAAGTGGCCCCCGCCCCGCTCGATGCGAGTAATGAAACTCGTCAGCCGATCTTGGCCTTGATGTTCTTGCCTGCAGTGCGGAACGCGGTCTTGGCCGGCGTTGCATCTGCACCCTTGAACACGTTGGTCCATGCCGTGCCGAGGTCGCCCCACACGGAGCTCATCTCGGGGATGTTCGGCATCGGCACGCCACCCTTGCCGGCAGCAGCGAACTGCTTCAGCAGAGCGTCGTCGATCTTGGCGGCGGCGTCAGTGTTGGCTGGCGCGCGACCGTTTTCCGACGACAACTGGGTCTGTGCACCCTCGGACAACATGTAGCTGCCGACGAGGTCACGGGCCTGGCTCTCCACGCCATGGGTCTTGGCGAACTTCGTCACCATGAAACCCTGCACGCCGAGGAACGGCACCGAATCACACTTGTTCTTCGGCATCTGCACGATCTTGACCTTCAGACCACTCTTGTCGAGCGTGTCCTTTTCCCACGGGCCAGTCACCCAGAAGGCGGCCTTTCCGGCGAGGAACGCGTTCTTTGCAATGCCGTAGTCGACCTTCGACGAGAGAAGACCCGACTTGTTCCACGAGTCAACGTCGCCAGCGTTGGCGAGCAACTTTGCGTTGCCGACACCGACGTCGCTTGCGTCAAGGTTGCCTTTTGCGTCCTTGCCGAACACGTAGCCACAGAGGCCCGAGAACAGCGGATAGTTGTGGTACGCATCGCCACCAGGAATCACGAGACCGAAGTTGCCCGCGGCCTTCTTCTGGAATGCGAGAGCCTGATCAACCATGTCCGCGAACGAGGTGGGCACCTTGGCCACCTTGGTGTTCACGACAAGGCCGACGTTTTCGAGGGCCACTGGTGCGCCGTAGAGCACCTTGTTGCCCTTGGCGTTGGCGTACGAGAACGCGTCAAGCGCGTACGAAGGAATCTTCGCCGACGATGACTTTGACACGGTCAACGGAATGACCGAGCCGTTTGCTGCGAGCTCGCCGACCCAGTCGTGTGCACCGACGATGACGTCTGGTGCGGTTGCGACATCGACGGTCTTCAAGTCGTCACGAATCTTGCCGAAGTCCTTCTGGACGACGGTGACAGTGACGCCGTTCTTCTTGCCCCAAGCGCCAGCCACTTTCTCGACGCTCGCCTTGCGGTCTGCATCAGCCCAGATGCGCAGCGAGGCTGCGGCACCCGAGGTGGTGGGCAACGAGAGAGCAGCGAACGCCGCCACGGTGAGACCCGCGACAAGTTTTGCTACTTGCTTCTTCATTGGTTGTTCTCCCCTTTGTGAACCGAGGAATTCGGTTCAATCAGGCGCTCAGGCTAGCCCCAGGTGACGGCGGTCATAAGACCGTGCGAACAAAAAGTAAACGCGCGGGTGGTGGGTTCGATGCGCGAGCGGTGGGTTAGACGCGCGGGTGGTGGCAGGCGACGAACTGGCCTGGTGACACCTCGCGCAACTGCGGTTCTTCCGCGGCGCACTTCTCGGAGGCGGCCGGGCAACGCGTGCGGAAGCGACAACCAGAGGGAGGCGCCACTGGCGACGGGGGTTCGCCCTGCAGCGGCACCGTCGAGCGTTTGCGAGTGGGGTCAGGAATGGGCACCGAATTGATGAGCGCACTGGTGTAGTGGTGGGCGGGCTTGGTGTAAATCTTTTCGGGGTCGCCCACTTCGCAGATCTTGCCGAGATACATCACCATGATGCGGTTGCTCACGGCCTTGACCACTGCCAGGTCGTGACTGATGAAGATCATCGTCAGGCCGT
>CAYFNN010000196.1:0-2288 GCA_964344465.1 uncultured Bifidobacterium sp.
GGATTCGACTGGCGCGAGCCGGGCTGCTCGATGTGCCTGGCCATGAACCCCGACAAACTCGCCCCGCAAGAACGCGCCGCATCAACGAGCAACCGCAACTTCGAGGGTCGCCAGGGTCGCGGTGGCCGCACGCACCTCGTGTCGCCGGCCGTTGCAGCTGCCACCGCTCTCACGGGTCACTTTGCCACGCCGAAAGATCTCACGTGAACCAGCTCGCTTCCACCAACGGACTCACGAAATGAAACAGGTTCGCGTCGTCTCGGGTCGCGCTGTGCCGCTGAAGCGCAGCGACGTAGACACCGACCAGATCATCCCCGCCGAGTGGTTGAAGCGCGTCGAGCGAACGGGGTTTGAAAAAGGGCTGTTCTCCACGTGGCGCGATGACCGCACGTTCGTGCTGAACGACGAGCGTTATGCGGGTGCGAGCATTCTCGTCGCTGGGCCGTCGTTCGGCGTGGGCTCGTCGCGCGAGCACGCCGTGTGGGCGCTGCAGCAATACGGCTTCGACGTGGTGATTGCGCCAAGCTTCAGCGACATCTTCCGCAATAACTGCACCAAGAACGGTCTCGTGCCCGTGGTGCTCGACCAGACGAGCGTCGAAGCGTTGTGGTTGGCAATCGAGACCGATCCGCGAACAGAAATTACCGTCGACATCGAACGTCTCTCGGTGGAAGTGCCGTCGCGTGGGCTCACGTTTGCGTTCGCACTTGACGCTTCGACGCGCGAGCGGTTCTTGCACGGCCTTGACGACATTGGCATTACTTTGGCGCACGAGTCGGCTATCGGCGACTACGAGTCGCGTCGCCCCGCCTGGCTGTAGCGACGACGCTTCTCGCGGCGCGCGCTTGCCGCACTTAGGCGTTCGCGGGCGCGAGAAAGAGCGACAAGTCGGCCAGTCGCTTGTCGTTGGAGAACACCTCGATTGGTGGTTGAGGCTCCAAGCGCAACCCGCGTTGAATGATGCGGCACGTCGTGTGCTGGTTGTATTCCGCCAGCGTCACCGCCCAACCGTCACGACCGGCACGTGCGGTGCGACCCGAGCGATGCAAGTACGTCTTTACATCGATCGGTGGTTCGTAGTGCACCACCGCAGCGACATCGTCAATGTCGATGCCACGAGCGGCAACATCGGTGGCCACCAACACGTTGAGGGTGCCGTCTGCAAACTTGGCCAGCGATCGCTCACGGGCAGCCTGTGTCATGTCGCCATGTAGCGCCGAGGCCTTGACCTTCAGTTTCTGCAACGACTCAGCCACCTTGTCGCAGAGGCGTTTCGTGTCGCAAAACACCACGGTCTTACCCGCACCATCGGCCACGGCGGCAACCACTCGGTCTTTGTCCATACGGTGCACGGCCAGAAAGAGATGTCGCATCGTGCCGACAGTTGCAGTGGGTGCATCGATTGACACCTCACGCGGGTCGTTCATATAGCGGCGTACGAGGTTGCCGACCTGGCCGTCAAGGGTGGCAGAAAACAGCATCGTCTGATGCGGCGACGTCACCTTGCGCAATACCCACTCGACTTGGGGCATGAAGCCTTCATCGGCCATACGGTCGGCTTCGTCTATCACCACGACCTGCACATCCGACAGGGTGAGTTCCTCTTCTTTCAACAAGTCGATGAGACGTAGCGGCGTGGCAACGACCAGCTCCACGCCGGCCTTCAGTGCGGTGATCTGGTCGTCGCGCGATGCGCCGCCATACACCGCGAGCACGCGACGGTCGCAGGAGGCGCCGATTGGGGCGAGTACCTCGGCCACCTGCAGAGCGAGTTCACGGGTGGGCACCAACACGAGCCCGCGGGGTGCACATGCCCGAGCAGCAGCGTCGATTCGCGAGAGCATCGGCACACCGAAAGCCAGCGTTTTGCCCGATCCCGTGCGGGCGCGACCGCAGAGGTCGACTCCAGTCAAAGCGACGGGGATCGCCTCGGTCTGAATCGCGAACGGGGCTGAAAACCCGGCGGCTGCAAGGCCAGCATCAACTTGGGGTGGTACGCCGAGCGCGGCGAACGCGGTGGAAGACGTCATCTACTGGCTTCATGCTACGAGTGGCGTGTGCACCTCCGCTGAGGATCGCCCCGCTCACCACCGCTACCACTCGCCAGACACCTACGGTTCGTTGTCGCCCGATACTGACTCACGAGTCAGTATCGGCTGACAAGTCAGACAGTAGACGGCACCGGCATTTCTCGCTATGGTTTTCGTTCGTTGTTTTGTCAGGAGGTGCACACATGACCAGTTCCGCCACGACCCACACTTCGCTACACGCACGCGACGTCGTGATGA
>CAYFNN010000197.1:0-2253 GCA_964344465.1 uncultured Bifidobacterium sp.
TTCGTCGCGGACACTCCATCGAAGTGCGCATCAACGCCGAGAACCCGGCTGGCGGCAAGTTTCTCCCCTCGCCCGGCACGATCAGCACGCTCAAAGTGCCGGATGGTTTCGGTACCAGGTTCGACGGCGGCTACGAAGCAGGCGACACTGTCAGCCAGTACTACGACAACTTGATTGGCAAGCTCATCGTGTGGGGCAAGGATCGTCCGACGGCGATTGCCCGCACCATCCGCGCACTCGAAGAAATGAAGATCGACGGCGTGCACACGACGATTCCGGCCGACTTGGCAATCCTGCGCCACCCCGATTTTGCGGCCGTCACGCACAGCACCAAGTGGGTGGAAGAACGCCTCGACTTGAGCGGTGTCTCCTCGCAAGTGACGCCTGCTGAGCCGCCGGCCGCAGGCCTCGTTGAGAAGACGACGACCGTCGAGGTGAACGGCAAGCGGTTTGAAGTGAAGGCGTGGGTGCCCGAGTCGGGCGGTGCCGCCCCGGTCGCACGGCGCGCACCACGCGCAGCGGCAGCAAGTAGCGCCGGAGCCGGCGGCGGCAGTGTCGCAGCACCGATGCAGGGCACCATCGTGAAGGTGCTCGTCGAAGTCGGTCAGGAAGTGAAAGCCGGCGACCCCGTCGTCGTGCTCGAAGCAATGAAGATGGAGAACCAGTTGCAGGCCGAGAAGGCCGGCACCGTCAAGTCGGTGAACGTGAAGCCCGGCGACAAGGTCGGCTCAGGCGACGTGCTCGTCGTTATTGCATGACGCAAGACGACGTCACCGGCGAAGCAACCGGCACCAATCTCGCCGCATACCGCGAGCGACGACTCGAAGAAATCGACCGCCTGCGCGCGCAGGGCGTGAACCCCTACCCGTACCGATTCGACCGCTCGCACACGCTTGGCGAGATTCGCGCCAAACACGGGTCACTCGAGGCTGGCAGCGAGACCACCGACGAAGTCGCCGTGTGTGGTCGCGTGATGCTGAAGCGCGACCAAGGCAAGCTCATCTTCATCACGATTCGCGACCGCAGCGACGAGATCCAACTCTTCGTGAGCAAAGCAGTGGTCGGCGATGCGGCCTTCGACGCCATCAACTCACTCGACATGGGTGACTGGGTCGGTGCTCGCGGCGTGGTGATGACCACACGCAAGGGAGAACTGAGCGTGAAAGCCGCCGAGGTGCAACTGCTCTCCAAGGCGTTGCGCCCGATGCCCGACAAGTGGCACGGTCTCTCCGACGTCGACACTCGGTTCCGCCAGCGCTATGCCGACCTCATCGTCAACGCGGATGCACGCCGCGCGTTCGAGATCCGCCACGCAATCATCGCCAGCGTGCGCAACACCTTCCGTGACCGCGGCTACGTCGAGGTGGAAACCCCGATGCTCCACGTCGAGGCCGGCGGAGCACATGCGCGACCCTTCACCACGCACCACAATGCGCTCGACATGCAACTCTTCCTGCGCATCGCACTCGAATTGCACCTGAAGCGGCTCATCGTCGGCGGCATGGAGCGTGTGTTCGAGATTGGTCGCGTGTTCCGCAACGAGGGCATCTCCACGCGCCACAACCCGGAGTTCACAATGCTCGAGTCCTACGAAGCGTTCGCTGACTACCAGGACATCATGCAACTCACGCAAGACATCATCGTGAACGCCGCTCGCGACGCTCTCGGCACCACCACCATTGAGATCGGCGGCAAACCTTACGATCTCACCACCCCGTGGCCGCGCAAGCGCATGATTGATCTCGCCAGCGAGAAAGTTGGCCACGAGTTGCACCCCTCGCAGTCGCTCAACTCAGTGCGCAAGATTGCCGATGATCACGGCGTCAAGTGGGAGAAGCACTGGGGCTCTGGGCGCGTCATCGAAGAAATCTTCGCGGAGAAAGCCGAGGCCGATCTCGTCGCGCCGACGTTCGTCACCGGGCACCCCGTCGAAATCTCGCCGCTTGCCCGAGTTGACCGCAACGACCCGCACCTCACGGAGCGATTCGAGCTCTTCGTGCAGGCGCGCGAACTGGCCAACGGATACAGCGAGTTGAACGACCCCGTCGAGCAACGCAAGCGATTCGAAGCAGAACAGCGCGCCAAAGAAGCAGGTGATGCTGCGGCTGGAACCGTCGACGAGGATTACGTGCGAGCGCTCGAATTCGGCATGCCCCCGACCGGCGGACTCGGCATTGGCATCGACCGCCTCACGATGCTGATTGCGGGCGTATCGACGATTCGCGAAGTGATCCTCTTCCCCACCTTGCGCCC
>CAYFNN010000198.1:0-2218 GCA_964344465.1 uncultured Bifidobacterium sp.
TTTCCTAAACCGCAGGTCCCAGGTTCGATTCCTGGCGGGAGCGCCAGGTTGAGAGCTCCCTCGGTTTACGGTGCACCACTGAGCATCGCATTTGCGAAATCGCGAAGGGTTGCGAACTCCCAATGCGGAGTCACCGGTGCCGCGGCAGGTGTCGCACCCATTGAGCCGGCCGCTGCACGTTTTGCGCCATAGCGGTTGATCCACACGGTGTGCAGACCCACCGCCTGCGCCGGCACATGGTCGTGATAAAGGCTTTGTGCCACGTGGAGATGCCGATCAGTGCCGACGCCCATGTTGCGCGCCTGCTCGAGCAAGACGCGGAAGTTTCTCACGTCTGGCTTGTACGACCCGATGTCTTGTGCGGTAAGAACTGCGTCGAAGGTGACTCCGAGTCGGGCATTGGAGCCCGAAAAACTTTGGTTGTCGACGTTGGAAAGTATCACCAGTTTGCAGCGTGACTGCAAGTCGACAAGTGCGTCGTGACTATCGGCAAATGCTGGCCAGTTCGGTACTGAAGATGCGAAAGCGCGCGCATCGACCTCGCACTGCTCTGGTCCAGTTGTCGTGTCGGGCAGTCCGAGGCTTGTCGCCATGCGGCGCCATGTTTCTTGCAATATCACGGGGTATGTCCAGGCCGGGTTGGCGTCTTGCACCTTGGTCTCATGGGCGGCGAAGAGTGCGAGTATTTCGCCTTCGGTCGGGTGCACGCCGTGGGGCGCTGAAAGGCCCGCGACTGTCTCGGTGATGCCGAGCTCCCAATCAATCAGGGTGCCGTAGCAGTCAAAACTCAGCAGGTGAGCGGCGGCGAGTTGCATGTTCAAGCCTCGTCAGTCTGCTCTGCTGCAGGATGCACACCAACCAAGAACATCAAGGCGATGCCCTTTTGCGGTAAATCGCGACTTTTTTGCTGCCTTGGCAAGAGCAGTATCGATTGCCACTTCCGTTGCATCGGGCACCACGAAGTCGTCAACATTGCCGCATTTCACACACACAAGGTGATGGTGGTGGCCAATGAGTTCCTCATCGAGTTCATAGAGAATCACACTGTCGTTGCCTGCGACTCGGCGCACGACTGACGCTGTCTCAAGATCTGCAAGATTGCGGTACATCGAGCTCTGTGTTATGCGCTGCGTTCGTTTCAACATGTCGGCGACACTGACGGGACGGGCAAAATCAAGTAGCAGATCAACCAGTTGACGTCGCCCACGGGTATAGACGAAGTCTCCGTCATGCAGACGTTTGCCCACGAGTTCGTGCACCGCGTCTCGTGTCTGCTTCACGAGTACGAGCGTAATTCTCGAGGCACTAGGTTGAAGCAGTGGCAACGCTGAGCGGTAACTATGTTCCCAGCACGCTTGAGTGGGTGCGAGATCAGATTGATCTGTATGAACGCACCGGCGGGCGCGAAGGTGCAACGTTGCGCGACACGGGCATTCCCGTCATCATCGTGGCGATGCGAGGAGCAAAGTCAGGCAGCGTGCGCAAGATTGCATTGATGAGGGTGGAACATGACGGTGAGTACGCGCTCGTGGCATCTAAAGGCGGGGCGCCAGACAACCCTGATTGGTATCGCAATCTGGTTGCGCATCCCCACGAGGTAACCGTGCAAGATGGGCCAGAGCCATTTTTCGTGAACACTCGTCTTGTCGAAGGTGACGAGTATGACATGTGGTGGAAACGTGCCGTTGAGGTGTTTCCCCAGTATTCGGCGTATAAAGATAAGACGTCGCGACGAATTCCGCTCTTTGTGGCATCACCACAAGTGAGTCGCTCGAAGTGAACCTTTTCGTTCGTTGGCTGCTCCTCACTTTCTCGGTGTGGTTGGCGGACCTCGTTGTGTCTGGCATCGACATCGGCGGCGGGTTCTGGAGCCATCTCTGGGTCGCGGCACTATTCGGTCTCGCCAACGCTCTCATTGGCAATCTGATTCGACTCGTGGCATTTCCCGCGTTGCTACTAACGCTTGGCGCCTTCAGCATTGTGGTAAACGCGTGGATGCTGATGCTCGTTGCCAATCTCAGTGAGTCACTCAACGTGACCGGGTTTTGGTCAGCCTTACTTGGCGGACTGATCATCAGCGTCGTATCTACGTTGGTAAAGGGCCGCGTCACACGCGATTAGCAGGAATGACTAACTTTCGGCGGCGCTAGCCGCGGGCGTCATCCATCTGTGCTTCGGTCGGACGCTTGAAAATCAACAACATGGCTATACCGGCTGC
>CAYFNN010000199.1:0-2212 GCA_964344465.1 uncultured Bifidobacterium sp.
AGAAACGCTGCGTCGTGTCGTACTCGAAACCTTCCGGCCATCCCATCACGATGTAAAGCAGGCCGCCGAAGAGTGAGATGACAAACAGATACTCGAGTATCCGAAAGAGGCCGAGCAGCAAACCGAAACGTGACTCCGTCGCAGGTGCCACCGTCACGATTTCGCCGACCACCGTGGTCGGTGTCGGACCTTCAGCCCCCGGTGCGGTGGCGGTCGTGTCTTGGGTGACCAACAGAGTGAAATTGAACGTTCCGAGGCTG
Organism: uncultured Bifidobacterium sp.; assembly: GCA_964344465.1. GTDB lineage: Bacteria > Actinomycetota > Acidimicrobiia > Acidimicrobiales > Ilumatobacteraceae > F1-60-MAGs027. The sequence continues at coordinate 261 of CAYFNN010000199.1, forward strand.
CCGATGTTGCGGTTGATCACCCAGGTGACGGTGCATTGGCCGGCGGGTGGCAACGAAGCGAGCGGGGTCGACACTGTCTGCATGTCGACTGCAATGACGGGTGCCCCGAGCGAGACGGTCACCCCATTGCAGCGAAGCAGCACGCCGAGGGCCGCAGCATCATCGGCGTCAAGCTTGTTGCGGAAAATGAGTTGAAGCTGTGTCGGCACCACATTGACGGTGGAGTTCGGCTGGGGGTTCGACGAAATCAATTCATTCGGAATCGTGGATGCCGCATCCGCCTCGGCCGGCAGAGACGCCAGCAAGCCGAGCGCGGCAACGGTCGCTACGACGAGCGAGAACAGGGATTTCCACCCTCTGACAGCAACTGCACGCATCGGCGTTTTACAACGGTACCCAAGCCCCGCATTGCAGATGTCGCACTCTTTCGGCACAGAACGGTCGAGTTTGACCGTGATTTCGCCGTTCACCCGAGGGGTAGGCTCGCTACGAAATGGCCACCCAATCGCTGTATCGCCGCTACCGCCCGCGCCGTTTCGGCGAACTGAAGGGGCAAGAACACGTCGTTCGCGCGCTTCGCAATGCGGTGGCCAACGATCGCGGGGGTCAGGCATACCTCTTTTCTGGTCCCCGTGGAACGGGTAAGACGTCTGCCGCTCGCATCCTTGCAAAGGTGCTCAACTGCACCAGCCCCGACAAGGGCGAACCGTGTTGCGAATGCGAGTCGTGCCTCGCTATCGAGCGGGGTACGAGTTTTGACGTGCTCGAACTCGACGCGGCAAGTAACAACGGTGTCGACAACATCCGCGAGCTCATCGAGCGCGCAGCAATGGGCAACCCTGGTCGCCATCGTGTGTTCATCCTCGACGAGGTGCACATGCTGAGCGGCGGTGCCGAGGCTGCGTTGTTGAAGACCCTCGAAGAGCCTCCGCCCCACGTGGTATTCGTGCTCGCCACCACCGACCCGCAGAAAGTCAGCGAAACCATCCGCAGTCGCACGCAGCACCTGCAGTTTCGTTTGTTGCCGGCCAAAGACCTCGAAGACCATGTTCGCTGGGTGGTGCAAGACGCCAAACTCGAAGTGTCGCCCGAGGCAATTCGCCAAGTGGTCGAGCAGGGTGGCGGGTCCGCACGCGACACACTGTCGGCGCTCGAATTAGTTGCGGCAGGTGGTGGCGAAGCAGAGGTCTTCGTTCGACCCGAAGACATCATCGAGTCGCTCATCAATCACGACGCTGCAGCAGTGCTCACCCAGGTGGGTGCAGCAATGCAACGTGGCCACGACCCGAAAGCCTTTACCGAGCAGATCGTGCGGTTCTTGCGTGAAATGTTTTTGTCGTCGATGGCACCGCAACTCGTGCAACTCGCCGAAGAGCACGCGAAGGTTGCCGCCGACATGACTGCTCGTTACGGCATCGCTTCGGTGGTGCGGGCCATCGAAGTGCTCGGCGAGGCGCTGCTCGACATTCGACGTGCGCCAGACCCGCGCTTGGTGCTCGAGGTCACGCTCGTTCGACTCGCGAGCAACACCGTCGCCAACGACACTGCATCGTTGCTCGCCCGAGTGGAACGGCTCGAGTCAGGCTCGGCACGACCACGAGACGTAACGGGGCCGATTCCGCGACCGCGACTCACCGGTGCAACCAGCTCTCCGGCGCCGGCCCAGCCACCGCGAGCCAATCGGGTAGCGCCGACTGAACGACCCACGGCACCCGGCGCAAAGGTGCAGGCACAGACCCCAACACCACAAACCCAGTCAGGATCCGCGGAGCCCGTCGACGATCTTGTTACTGCATGGCCGAGCATCGTGCGCACGTTGAAGGCAACGGTGCGTGCGCTGTATTCCGCGGTCGAAGTCGTTGGTCTTGAGGGCGACACGTTGGTCGTGGCAGCACCGAGCGAGATGCATAAGAAGAAGTGCGTCGAACTACAAGAGGCGGTTCGCGCGGCGC
>CAYFNN010000200.1:0-2205 GCA_964344465.1 uncultured Bifidobacterium sp.
ATCGTCAACGGCGTCGCCAAGACCTATGCGATGACGGGCTGGCGAGTCGGCTGGATGATCGGGCCACCCGACGTGATGAAGGCAGCGATCAACTTCCAGAGTCATACGACGTCGAATGTGTCAAATGTGGCGCAGTATGCCGCACTAGCGGCCGTCAGTGGAGGGCTCGACGATGTCGTTCGCATGCGCGGTGCCTTCGAGCGCCGCGGCAACCTGATGCACGAACTCTTGACCGCGATCCCCGGCGTCACCTGCATGAAACCGCAGGGTGCGTTTTATTGCTTCCCGAATTTCTCGGGGTTGCTCAACCGAAATCTGTCCGGTGTTTCGGCCGCGACCACGCTTGAGCTAGCCGACCTCGTGCTTGAGCGCGCCAAGGTGGCGTTCGTGCCTGGCGAAGCGTTTGGTGCACCGCGGTACGCGCGGTTTTCGTTTGCGTTGGGTGACGACGACTTGCGTGAAGGAATCTCACGCATTGCCGCACTCGTCGCGGGCTAGGCCTGCTCGCCGCGGATTAGGCACGCCCGTCGCGGGCTGAGCGACTTCCTGCTACTGTCGCTGGTGCCGCGGCAATAGTCGCGGTGCATTTCGTGAGCGAAGTCCGGTGAGATTCCGGCACTGTCCCGCAACGGTGGTGCGATGAGCGAGCAATCGTTCGTCGCGAGTCCGGTCGCCTCACGCGAGTGCCCTTTCAACCGCCCTCGCGAGAGGGGCAAGGAGAAATTCATGGCTACGCGCCAGAATCTGTTCACCCGAGTCGCTCGTGCGGCTCTCACGAAGAAAGTTGCGCGGGTTGCCCCCGTGGTGGTCGTAGCCCTTGGTCTCGGGCTCGGCACTGCAGCCTGCAGTGATGATTTCACCCCCGTCGCCGTCGGCGACCTCACGCTTGACGCTGAGCCACAGCGCGTGGTCTCAATGTCGGCGACCGCCACCGAGATGCTGTTTGCCATCGGTGCTGGCGACACAGTGGTTGCGGTCGACAACTTCTCCAATTTTCCGGTCGAGGTTGACTCGTTGCCGAAAGTCGATGCCTACCAACCCAGCGTCGAAGCGATCTCTGAACTCGAGCCCGATCTCGTGATCATCAGTTACGACCCGGGCAACTTGGTTGAGCAGCTGAATGCGCTCTCGATTCCCGTCTTTGCAGCGAATGCAGTGATGAATCTCGACGGCGTCTATGAGCAGATGGAGCAACTCGGTGCATTGACGGGCCGAAGTGATGCAGCAGCTGAGGCAGTGGCATCAATGCGAGCCGAGGTGGAAAGCATCGTCGACGGCGTGCCGAAGCAGGACCCGCCGCTCACGTATTACTACGAACTTGACCCCACGCTCTACAGCGTTACGACGAATACCTTCATCGGCAGCGTGATGTCACAGTTCGGATTGGTGAGCATCGCCGATGGAGTAGAAGCGGGCAACGATTACCCGCAATTGTCGGCTGAGGTGATCGTGGAGAAGGACCCCAACATCATCTTTCTCGCCGACGTGAAGTGTTGCGCTCAATCGGCGGCCACCGTTGCTGTCCGTGAGGGCTGGGGTGCGCTCGGTGCCGTCACCAACGGCAGCATCGTCGAGCTCGACGATGACATCGCGTCGCGCTGGGGACCTCGTCTCGTTGAGCTGCTGGCGCAGGTTGCTGAAGCAATCGAAAAGGCAACTGCCGGGTCGTAGTGCATGTCGTCTCAGCGCCCAGCTAATGCCGTGACCGCGAGTCGTGAAATGGTCACGACGCGCACTACGGGTGCGGTGTGGTGGTTCGGTGGGGTGGCGGTCGTGCTCGTCGCTGCGGTTGTCGGCGCGGCAATTGGGCCGGCGGGTCCGGTGTGGTGGCGCGTGCCGCTCGCATTGCTTGATCGGTTGCCGGTTATCGGTGTCGAGAGCGGCGTCACCGACGCACAGTGGAACATCGTGTGGCAGATTCGCGCCCCACGCGTGGTGCTTGCTGCGTTGGTGGGTGCGATGTTGTCAATTGCCGGCGCGAGTTACCAGGGTGCGTTTCGCAACCCACTCGTTGATCCGTATCTCTTGGGGGTTGCCGCTGGCGCAGGCCTCGGTGCCACGCTGGCTTTCGTCGTGAATCGTGAGGTGACCGAGCGATGGTTTATCGACCCTGTGCCACTCGCGGCGTTCGTCGGCGGGCTTGTCGCCGTGGCACTCACCTACGTGGTGGGCACCGCCTTCGGCGCAAATCGATCAGCGACGGCG
>CAYFNN010000201.1:0-2201 GCA_964344465.1 uncultured Bifidobacterium sp.
CTCCCGGCCTCCACGTCCCGAACGTGGCGCGCTAGCCAAGCTGCGCTACTCCCCGAATTGCGTCAACGACGCCAAATCAGCCTAACGGTGCGTGCGGGCCGACTAGGCGAGTTGCACGATCGGCGTTGCCGACTCGTGCCAGGTGCTGCCAGCCAATACATCGTTGACGGCACGGCGCAGTCGCAGCGAGTCGAGTGGCTTGATGAGCCAGCCTTCGGCACCGCTACGTCGTGCGAGATGCACATCAGCGAGACGGTCGAGCAACATCACTACGGGCACGTGCGGGATACGCGAGCCGCTCTCGTCGAGTCGCAGGTTCATGGTGATGGCCATTGCGCCCATCGAGCCGACCTGCAGATCGAGCACGGCTACGTCGGGAGTGCGCTGTTTGACGGCCGCGGTGACATCGCGACCGTCACGACAAACGGTGAACGACGTCGATGGCGTGCCGAGCGCAGCGACGATGTCATCCAACACGTGTTGGGCATCTGTGGCTACGAGCACATGCACGCGCCGAGGCTACCGCACGACGTTCAACGATCTGCATCGCTACCGTTGTCGTGCCATGTTCGCCGCATTGTGCACTGCCGTGCTCTTGGTCTTCGGAGTCGCAGCGAACGATGCGCGGACGGCGGTCACCAATGATTCGGCCGCAGCCGACCTTGCCGAAGTCGATGTCTTTGAAGTCAGCGGACTCATCGACCGTGTCGTCGCCAAGGGCATTGAGCGAGCCATTGAACGTTCGTCGAACAATGGCGCCCAAGCGCTGATTCTGCAGGTCAACTCGCGCGGCGCGGTCATCGACGAAGCACGCATGACCGAATTGCTGCTCGCCATTCGCGACTCGTCGTTGCCGATTGCCATGTGGGTGGGCCCGAGTGGCGCCCGTGCGCACGGCTGGGCAGCGCAGATGCTGGCAGTAGTCGACGTTTCGGCAATGGCACCGAACTCGACCATCGGTTACATCGACACCCCCCTGCGACTAGCGAACGACGAAATCTCGCTCGGCGATGCCACCACGCTCCTGCGCAGTGGAACGCTGACCCCAGACGAAGCGCGTAAGCGCGGGGTTCTGCGACTGGAGATTCCCGACGAAGGGGTTCCGGTGTTGCGCAACATGTTGTTCGCCTTGGACGGCCTCAACGTGAAGGGCTCCGTACTTGACACCGTGGTTGAAGTGGTCGACGCCGACGGTCAAGTTGCGCGCGAGGCCACGACGGCTCGATTCTTCAAACTCGGCACATTCGAACAACTGTTGCACACTTCTGCCAGTGCGGCGCTCGCATATCTGTTGTTGGCATTCGGCCTGGCTCTCCTGGTCTTCGAGTTCTACACCGCGGGCGTCGGGATTGCCGGTTCGGTCGGTGCGCTTTGTGCGCTACTCGGCACCTATGGCATGGCTGAGCTTCCCGTTCGGCCGTGGGCGATCGTTCTGTTGCTGCTCGCCGTTTTCGCATTTGCAATCGATGTACAGGTGGGCATTCCGCGTGCGTGGACGGTGATTGGTGTGGTGCTCTTCATCGTCGCTTCACTCACGCTGTATGGCGATGTACAGGCTCAGCCACTGCGCCTGTCGTGGCTGTCGCTCGTCTCGGGAGTCGTCTCGATGACACTTGCATTCGTCGTTGGTATGCCGTCGATGGTGCGCACCAGGTTTGCGACTCCAACGATTGGTCGCGAGTGGCTGGTTGGCCTCGAAGGAGTCGCAGTATCCGATGTGAGCCCCGAGGGCGAGGTAAGCGTGCGCGACGCAAAGTGGCGAGCCCGCACCAATCGGGCGACGCCCATCATGGCGGGCCAACCCTTGCGAGTTGCCGCAATCGATGGTGTGACTCTCGAAGTTGAACCGCTCGAGGGTGCAGCACGCGACTACCGCGAAATGCGCAAGCCGCGTCAGTGACCAGTAGTCACGGCGCAAACAGCGCCAACAACGACCCCAACACGGTGCCGCTTCGCCCGGCGGCAACGGTCATGTTGGTACGCGACACGCCACCGCGCGGCATGGAGGTGTTCATGTTGCAGCGCACGATGCAGGCGGCGTTCGCCAGAGGGATGTACGTGTTTCCGGGAGGTCGCGTTGACGATGCAGACGCAGCAGCCGAAATCGAGCCGTACTGCGCGGGTTTGAGCGACGCCGATGCGAGCGCTCTGTTGCAAGTGCCGCACGGTGGATTGGCCTACTGGGTGGCGGCGATTCGAGA
>CAYFNN010000202.1:0-2200 GCA_964344465.1 uncultured Bifidobacterium sp.
GCGCAGCCGTAGCATGAAGCGTCCCTCACGGGGACGTAGCTCAGCTGGCTAGAGCACCTGCTTTGCAAGCAGGGGGTCGTGGGTTCGAGTCCCATCGTCTCCACCACATGGCATCCATCGTGCTGTTGTTGTGGTGTCGCGACCGTTCGGGCATCGTCGCTGGTGTCTCAGGCTGGGTCAATTCAGTGGGCGGCAACATCATTGATGCCCAGCAACACACCGACCCGCATGACGCAATGTTCTTCCAAAGAGTGGAATTCGAGGTTCCTGCCGGTCACTCGGTTGACGAGCTCCAGCAATCCTTCAACTCCATCGCCGAACGTCTTCAGCTCTCGTATCGGTTCGGCGTGCGACCGTACCGCCCACGCACCGCAATACTTGTGTCGAAACCGCTGCACTGTGCAATGGACTTGCTGAGTCGCACCCACTTGGGTCATCTCGCGCTTGATGTGCAGACCGTGGTGTCGAATCACCCCGATGCCAGTGAATTGGCACGGCTCTTCGGCGTCCGCTTTGATCACCTGCCCGTTGGTGATTCCGCGGACGCCCGAGCACGACAAGAATCTGCGCTGGCGCAGCTTCTCGATGAGGTTCAGCCAGACCTCGTGATTCTTGCGCGATACATGTTGGTGTTGCCTGCGAGCATCGTCCAGCGCTGGAACCAGCGAATGATCAACATCCACCACTCGTTTCTTCCTGCATTCGCCGGCGCGAATCCGTATCGACAGGCTCACGATCGCGGCGTGAAGATTGTCGGTGCAACTTCACACTACGTATCGGCCGAACTTGATGAGGGTCCGATCATTACGCAGGATGTCGTGCACGTCTCGCACCGAGACGACGTCGACGCACTCACTCGCCAGGGGCGTGATCTTGAGACCATCGTGTTGTCACGTGCAGTTCGCGCGCACCTTGAACATCGGGTGCTGGTATTCGGCAATCGCACCGTCGTCTTCGACTAACCACGGCGCAGCCGCAGGGTGACCGTTGCACCAGGCGGTGTTTGAGCAAGACGGTCGACATCATCCCCGCCCATTACTCCGACCACTGGGTAGCCGCCAGTTGTTGGGTGGTCGGCGAGCATCACGATGAGTTCATTCGGTGATGGCATCTGTATCGCCCCACGCACGAGCGGCAGAGACGGAATCTCGTCTTCTCGTCGCCTTGGCAAGGTATTGCCGCTGAGCCGTACTCCGACGCGGTCGCTCTGTGCAGAAACCCTCCACGACAATCCTCGGTCGGTGAGAACGCGTGTATCGCACCAGTCGATGTGTGGGCCGGGCATGAGTTGAGCAGTCGTGAGGCTCGTTGCAATGAGCGGAACATCAAGGCTCAGCGCGGTGATAGTCGAAACGTCGTGAAGTTGCGCTGGCGAATCACCAATAGCGAGTTCGCACCCTTCGTGCAGGTCAATTGGTACGAGGTGCGACAGTGAGTCATGGGAGAGCGAGCCAAGTAGCGCTCGTCCAGTGATACCGCCAGCGAAGGCAAGATACGAACGCAAACCTCCGCGTAGGCGCCGAATATGAATGATTGATCCTGATTGCACGTGCCGTACTCGGCATGCCGCCAACGGCTGCTCATCGATGAAGGCTTCGCAGTCGGCACCGGTCAGAACGAGTGTGACGGGCTGCAACACGTGCAGACGAAGGCCTCCACTCGTTTCGAACATCGCCGACCCATTCGGATTGCCAACGAGCCGATTGGCAAGTGCAAACGACGTTCGATCGGCAGCGCCCGAGTGGGGAACACCCAGATGGGCCCAGCCGGGACGCCCAGCATCCTGCACCGTGGTGAACCCCACACGGTCAACGATGAGCGCGCCACCCATCATGATTCGGGCACGAATCGCACCCGTGCTCCGGGCTGTAAGAGTGCAGGTGGTGTGCGCAGCGCATCCCACATCGTGAGTGACGTGGTGCCAAGGAGATGCCAGCCCCCAGGCGACTCGCGCGGATACACAGCCGAGTAGTGACTCGCTATGGCCACAGCACCAGCTGGCACTCGCACTCGCGGCGACGATCGTCGCGGCAGGTGGAGCTCTGTTGCGAGACCACGCAGATAGGCAAATCCCGGAACGAAACCGCAAAACTCCACCTGATAGTCAGCGCTGCTATGCAATCGAATGACGTCGGCGATTGTGAGCGAGGTTGCCGCTGCCACTTCGGCGAGATCGTCACCGTCGTAGCGCACGGCGATG
>CAYFNN010000203.1:0-2200 GCA_964344465.1 uncultured Bifidobacterium sp.
GTCCCGCCACCACGCAAGTGTTCGTTGCAAACCTTCGCGCAGGCCGACTGCGGCGACGAATCCAAGCTCATCTCGTGCTCGTGCAACGTCAGGCACACGTCGCAGGGTGTCTTCAAAGCCCTTGCCGTAGCGGGCCTCATAGGAGAGATAGGAAATTGGTGAATGCGAACCTGTTACATCAATGATTTGTTTAGCCAAATCAAGAATGGTCGTCTCGTGGTCGTTGCCAACATTGAACACCCGACCAAGCGCACGATCGTCGAGGCCGGCGCGAATGGTGCAATCGACGGTGTCGGCTACATAAGTAAAGCATCGCGTCTGTTGACCATCGCCGTGCACGGTGAGTGGCTCGTTGGCCAATGCCTGGCGCATCAGATTGGCAACTACTGATCCGTATCCGCGCGGGTCAAGTCGTGGACCGAACGAGTTGAAATAGCGCACCACCGAAACACGATGCCCGGTCTGTGCGTGTGCCAGCGCGAGATGTTCGTCAATTGCCTTGGCCGTTGAATATCCCCATCGGGCGATGGTGGTTGACCCAAGCACTCGATCGTCATCTTCGCTCATCGGCATCTTGGTGGTTTTTCCGTATATCTCACTCGTCGATGCCACGAGCAATCGTTTGTCGAGTGCCGTGGCGGCGCCAATCACGTTTTCTGCGCCGCGCACATTGGTGATCAGCGCATTGAGTGGATTTTGCACGATGTGTCCGACACCTACGGCTGCAGCGAGATGAAACACCGCATCGGAATCGCGCACCATTTGCTCGACAAGTGACTCATCAAGAATGCTGCCTTCTACGAAATTGACGTGCGCTAATGCCGGAGCCAAGTTACGCAAAGATCCGGTTGACAGGTTGTCGAGCACTGCCACCGAGTGCCCCGTATGCAGAAGCCGATCAACTACGTGAGAACCGATGAAACCGGCTCCACCAGTCACGAGCACTCGCATACGTGTTACCTCACGCTAGTTGTGCCGGTGCGTAGTGTGGAATCCGTGACGCCCGCCTGGCTGTATGTGCTCACCTTTCTCGGCGCAACATGCATGTCACTACTGCTGGTCCCGGCAGTGCGTGAATTTGCCCATCGCCGTGACATTAACGATCAACCGGGAGGTCACAAGTCGCACGTGGCGCCAGTGCCGTACCTGGGTGGTGTTGCGATGGTGCTTGCTTTCTCGACCGCGATGTTTGTCGGTGTCATCGCGCGGCGTAGCACCGAGTTTGACGGTCGTGTGGTGCGATTGACGATCGGGAATCTCTATGCACAAGGTGACGGTTTGGTGCGGGAGCTGATCGTCGTGCTGGGGCTCGCACTGTTGTTCTCGACCATGGGGTTGATCGACGATTTGCGCGGGTTGAGCCCGTGGCTGCGATTCATCGTGGGTTTCGGCATCGCGACAACACTCGTGAGTTATGGCATTCGTCTGAATTCACCGCTACCTGAAGCCGTGGATTCGGCAATCTCCGTGGTGTGGATTCTTGGCATTACGAACGCCTTCAATTTGCTCGACAACATCGACGGTCTTGCAGCCGGAACTGCAGCGATCGCCTCACTGACATTCTTCGTCATCGCTCTGTTCAACGACCAGCAATACAGCGCGCTCTTGGCCCTTGGCCTCGCCGGCGCAATGTTCGGATTCCTGCGCAGCAATTTTCATCCTGCGACGATTTACATGGGTGATGCCGGAAGCCTCTTCATCGGTTTCATGATGGCGTATCTCGGTCTCAAGATGCGCACGACGGTGACCGAGATTCCACAACTTTTTGCCCCGCTCGTAGTACTTGGTGTAGCGGTCCTCGATACCACGCTTGTCGTTGTTTCGCGCATGCGCCGTGGTGTGAGCCCGTTCACCGGTGGTCAAGACCACCTCAGCCACCGGCTGCGCCGACTGGGGCTGTCGGTGCGTCGTTCAGTCTTTATCCTCCTGCTTGCCTCGGCTGCTCTCGGCGGCCTGGCGGTGGCACTCTCCGATGCGCCGGCCGCCTCGGGTTACTGGTTGTTGGCAGCAGCAGTGGCTTCTGGCGTCATGGCGACCGTGCTCCTCACCACCAAAGTGGCACGCGTCGCGGAGACGGAGGCCTCCAACATCGCACCGATTCGTCGCAACGTCGGCTGAGCACCCACCAATTAGTCGGTGCGTGAAAGTAGGACGCGAGTTTCAATTCGTGTGAATGGATCGCTGCCGGCAAAGCGGCCCC
>CAYFNN010000204.1:0-2174 GCA_964344465.1 uncultured Bifidobacterium sp.
ATCATCTCACTTGCCATCGGTCTGTTCGTCTTCGGGCGGTTCTCGCGCCGAATCGCCGAAGAGCTGTAAATCTCAGTGTTTCTGTCGGGAAATCTCCCAAGTCGAGGGAATTGACACCACTCCGCCATCGAACGCAGAACTGCCGGTCACATGGAGTTTCGCCCAATGCTGACAATGGTCGAACTCGGTGTTTCCTGTTGAGTCGGTCAGCATCAGGCTGATGTAGTACGTGCCTTCAGCTAACGGCACTCTTGCGAGATGCAATGATGCTGTTGCTGGGCCCTGTAATACACGAAGGGTTGCGGTTCCGCGTTGTGTCGAGGTGGCCCACACCAGTTCGCCACTGGCTGTTTCAAATCGCACCCGCAGCACGGGTGACTCGAGCCTGACATGGGCATTGAGTTCAACTTCAAGGCGCAGGCTCGCGCCACTCTCGAGGGCGTCGATCCGTGTTCCATTTTCATCGCCGAGTGCAACGCTCACAACTTGTGCGTCTCCGGTGCCCCAGCGTTTACGCGCCCCGGAGGCCTCTTCGGCGAAGTTGCCATAAGTTCCTCCCGTGTATTCCGCAATCACTTCTGCGGCTGGGCCGACGCGCTTCACATGACCCTTTTCCAGCCACACCACCGAGCTACAGAGTTGTTGTACCAGACCCAGGGAGTGGCTCACCACCAGAATTGTTCGACCTTCACGACGGAACTGCTCAATCTTCTCGGTACTCTTGCGTTGAAATGCCTGATCGCCGACGGCAAGAATCTCATCGATTAATAGCACCTTGGGTTCGACGTGTGTGGCAATGGCAAAGCCGAGTCGCACCACCATGCCCGACGAGAAGTTCTTGACCGGCGTATCAATGAACTGTTCAAGACCGGCAAACTCCACGATGCTGTCGAACTTCGCGTCAATTTCCTTCTTCGACATACCGAGTATTGAGCCGTTGAGGTAGATGTTCTCCGTACCTGATAGCTCGGCGTGAAAGCCAGCACCAAGTTCGAGCAGCGCGGCAATGTTGCCATCAATATGTATTCGGCCTCGCTCTGGTGTGTAGATACCGGTCAGGCACTTGAGCAACGTGGTTTTTCCCGATCCGTTTGAACCGATGATTCCAACAGTTTCCCCATGGGGGACCGTAAAACTCACATCATTCAGTGCCCAGAACTCCTCGTAGCGCGCCCTGCGACCGCGCAACATTGCAGCCTTGAGATAACGGTTGCGCTCGTGGTAAAGCCGGAAGTTCTTCCAGACTCCCTCAACCGAGATGGCAGGTGTCGTCATGATGCACCCAAATCCTTTCCATGTCGGTCTCTCAGTTTGGCACGAACGTTCGCCGGAATTCGGTCGCTATTCCAATTCGAAACGAGGCGATCAGCGTGGCTCGTGTAGTACGCCAGCTCCTGGCTCGGGCGTGTGATGTCTTCATACCACGGTAGGTGGCGAGCCTCGTATGGCGGCGCACTCCGCAACGAACGCGAATTCTGATGGCCAAGTCCCGGCCGATAGAGCGCAAAGGTGGTGTCAATCGGGGAGAAGAAGAATCCCGGCGTGAATTCGTTGACCCAGAACTGGCGTTCCCATTTAACTACGGCATCTCGGTGTGGGTTCATTGCAGGGATGTCGTCAATGCGTAACGAGAACCCAACCTTGTCAATGTCGTGGTGCACATGCAGCGTTTCGGCGAAATACTCCAGCGCATCATGTGGACATGTCTCGCACGGCACCACATCAGGATCCGTGACGACGAACGGCGTCGACGCACCAAGTTCGGCAACGAGGCCCGATAACCACGGTGCCCGATGCCCGAGGTTGGCTTGGTTTCTCACCACGCGATGACGCGTGGTGGCGAGAAATTGCACCGTCGGTTCATATGTGCTCGCATTGTCACACAACCAAACTTCTCGTTGACCGACGTCGTCCAACCAGGCGAGCAATTGCTGCAGGTGCGAAAGCCGATCACGAACAATCACGATGATGGGGTATTGGCGTGCCATCGTTAGAGAGCGCACATCGATTGCGCCAGACTCAGACTACTTCTCCGTTCTGGACTCATCTTGTTCACGCATGCTCAATAGAGTCGTATCGATGTTCATACAGTCGGTGTCACGTCGTCAGCTGTGGTCATGGGCGGAGTGGCTGTATGCGTCGATAGTGATCTTCGCCCTCACGCAAGGCCCGAT
>CAYFNN010000205.1:0-2154 GCA_964344465.1 uncultured Bifidobacterium sp.
GGCGGTGCCACCGCCGAGCACGAATCGATTCGTTACGTCGTAGAACACCACACTCTGGCCCGGGGCCACCCGGCGCTGTGGCTCGAGCCAACGCACCGTACAACCATGCGCATCGACAGACTCAACGACTGCCGCCCGCGCCGCACCATGTGCGCTCACCTGTACGAGCACGTCACTTCCGAGTGGCAGCGGCTCGTGACTCCACGTCACATTACCGAGGTGCACTGCGATTGTTGCCAGACTCGACTCGTCACCCACCACGACGACTGCGCGTTCGATATCAACATCGACCACGAACTGTTTCGGTGATCCGCCTGGCAGCCCGAGTCCACGGCGCTGCCCGATGGTGATCATCTCGACCGCATTGACCGAACCAATTTCATTGCCGCCTTCATCCACCACTTGCGCCCGTCGAAATGGAATCCGCTTTCCGAGAAACACCTCTCGCCCGCCGGTCTTGCTGATGAAGCACACGTCTTGGCTGTCTGGTTTGTCGGCGGTGCGCAGCCCAAGACGACGGGCACGTTCACGCACCTCTTCTTTGGTGAGGTGACCGACCGGAAACAGTGTTCGTGACAACTGCGCTTGGTCGAGCATGTGCACGACGTAACTCTGGTCTTTGGCCTCGTCTGCACCGCGAGTGACTCGCCAGACACCGTTCGGCCCGCGCGCAATCTGCGCGTGATGGCCGGTGGCCACCGCATCAAAACCAAGCACTTCGGCACGGCGCGCGAGACGGTCAAACTTGAGATGACGGTTGCACTCGATGCACGGATTGGGAGTGGTTCCCGTCTGGTGGGCCCGTACGTACGGGTCGACTACGTGACTATCGAAGTCTTCGGCGAAGTTGAAGACGAGATGGTCGATACGCAGCTGCTGGGCCACCCGTCGCGCATCGTCAACATCGCTCACCGAACAGCAGCCGGTGTCGCTTTCTCCACCCCACAAACGCAAGGTCACACCGACAACCTCATGTCCGTCACGCCGAAGTTCGGCGGCAGCAACCGATGAGTCGACGCCACCCGACATCGCCATCAGCACCTTCATGGCAACAAGGCTAGGAACGCTGCGTCGCTACTTGCGCAACCGGGAAACCGCCGCGATGATCGCGCGCGCCGCGTGCTCGATATCAGCCTGCGTGGTGGTATGCCCGAGCGAGAGCCGCAGGGCGCCGCGCGCGTGGCGCTGGTCGACACCCATCGCTCGCAGAACATGCGACGTTTCAATGGCCCCGCTGGCACAGGCCGATGCAGCTGATGCACACACACCGGCCTCGTCGAGCAGAAACAGCAGGGCCTCACTCTCCACACCACCGATACAGAGGTGCGCGACGCCTGGCACGCTGGCCTCGCGCGGCACAGTTTCCACGACGTCATCAAGAGCCGCCAGCACCGTTGACAGCAACTCGCCTTTCAATGCACTGACTCGGCGAGATTCCGCGGTGCGTGCCTCGGTGGTGGCCCGCAGAGCTGCAGCCGTCGCCACGATGCCCGCAACATTGTGGGTACCACTACGACGATCACGCTCTTGCCCGCCACCCATGATCAGTGGTTCGAGGCTCGTGCCGCTCTTCACCACCATCACACCAACACCCTTGGGGCCGCCGAATTTATGCGCGGAGAATGTTGCGACGTCGGTGACGAGCACCACCTCTCGCAGATCTAGCCAGCATGCCGCCTGCACGCCATCGGTGTGCAACACCGCCTGGGGAGCCGCACGCCGAACCACTCGCGCCACGTCACGCAGAGGCGTGATACTGCCGACTTCATTGTTCACCGCCATAACCGAGACAATGGCCACTCGCTCGCCGCGATCGACCACCTGCGAGATACCTTGCGTGAGCGCATCGAGTGCAATCACACCGTGACGATCGACGGGAACCACTTCGCCACGCAGATGCTCGACACAGTGCAGCACCGCATGATGTTCGGCAGCCGAACACATCGCCACACCTCCATGCCGCCGCACGGCACCGAATACCGCCGCATTATCGCCCTCGGTACCGCCACTCGTAAACACAACCTCACCAGGCAGGCATCCGAGCACTGTCGCAACGTCGTCGCGAGCTTCATCAATTGCAAGTCGCGCGCCACGCGACGCTCGGTGGCTGCCCGATGGGTTGGCGAATTGGTCGGCGAGATACGGCTGCATCGC
>CAYFNN010000206.1:0-2148 GCA_964344465.1 uncultured Bifidobacterium sp.
CTCGATGTGGTCGTGCTGCTGCACGGCGACGGTCAGTATGCGCCGGAGTTTCTGCCACAGATGGTGAAGCCCATCATTGAGGGCGAAGCAGACGTCGTGTTCGGTTCGCGCATGCTCAACCGCGGTGGCGCACTGCAAGGCGGCATGCCCAAGTACAAATACGTCGGCAACAAAATCCTCACGTTCCTGCAGAACCGGTTGGCTGGGGTGTCTTTGAGCGAATGGCACAGCGGCTACCGCGCCTACGCCATACGGTCGCTTGACGGCGTCGGATTCGAACTGAACGCCGACTACTACGACTTCGACACGCAGATCATCCTGCAGATGATCGAGTCGCGACAGCGCATCGTGGAGATCCCGATTCCCACGTTCTACGGAGACGAACTATCGCGAGTCAACGGCATTCGCTATGCATGGCGTATTCTCAGACACACACTGCGATGGAGACTGTCTCGCTGACCAGACGTCGACCGGCGCTCGCCATCAGCCTCGCGGGCGGCATCCTGAGCCTGGTCGGCAATCGCCGAGGCATCGGTATCAGCTGGGATTCGACTGACTACATCGCCGTCGGTCTCAGCATGTCCGCACGGCGGGGTGCGCTCGATGTCACTGGTCAGCCGATGGTGATTCGCCCGCCGGGGCTTTCTTCATTCGTCGCTCTCGGCGACTGGCTGTCAGTTTCTCCCGACATGTCGTTGCGTGTCGTGAATGCCGTTTCGATGATGATCGTCGTTTGGGGAACGCACCAGTTGCTCGTGCGTTCAAAGGTGAGCACCGCGGCAAAGTGGATCGGCGTCGCACTCGTGGCGCTCAGCCCAGCGCTGCTCGACATCTTCACGATGGCATGGTCGGAGCCTCCGTTCTTGGCACTCGTCGTGCTGGCGATGCTCGTCGTCACGCGTCCGCGTGCATGGCTATGGGACATTGCGTTGATACCGATCTTTGCGGGCATGTTCTTTGTTCGATACGTCGGGCCGTTCTACGCGGCGCCACTCGCACTCGTGGCGGCAGTCGTGCAGTCACGAAAATCAGGTTGGTGGCTTTCGGCGATGCGGGCAGGCAGCGCTCTCGCAGTGTCGATGGTGTTGCCGTGGTTGTGGCTGATGCGCAACAAGGAAATCAGCGGTTACCTCACCGGCTACCGCGAGGCTGGCGGCGGAACGTTGCTTGACCCGTTGAAGACGTTCACCGGCACGCTCGGCAGTTGGCTCATTGCGCGGCCGCCGCTCGGCGGTAACGGCGGCATTTACCTCAATTGGTCGGACTTCTCACTAGTAATGCAACTTGCGGGCATTGTGGTGTGGGTCTTGCTCATCGTTCTCGTCTCGGCATACCTCGTGAGCTCGATCAAGCAGCGAGGCGACCTTTCTTCCCCCGGTCGCAACACCTCAGTGTTTCTTGCGAGCGCTGTTCTGTTCGTGACCTACGGAGCGTTCTCGGTGTATCGCTATGTATATGACGAGATGGGGCCGCTCGACTCTCGCATGATGAGCGGTCTATATGTGCCACTCGTGCTGATGCTCGTCATCGCGGCTGACTCCATCGGCATCTCTAAGTCTCTGACCCTGCGTGCAGTCGTGCGCGTAGTAGCCATCTTCGGCATCATCGTTACCGTGGGGCACGGTGCCATCTCCGTGCGCGACAGCGTGCGATACGGCAACGAAGGTCGCTATTGGGGTTCCATCAACCACAAGCTTTTGCCAGTGCATCTGTTTGCCAACGGCTTACCAAAAGACTCTGCGCTCTACAGCAACGAGCCGCAGAGTCTGTTTGCGGCAACCTTCCGCTGGCCAATTCGTAACCAGTTTCTCACCGACAAGCCACCGCTCGTGCCGTGCAATCGGCGCTACTTCGTCTGGTACAACCAGACGTTCCTGCCTGACGGAAAGCCCGTCGGTGGCAAAGTGATCTTCGAGGACGCAATCGCACAGGTCATCGACCTCGACTCGTGCGACACCGACCTCTCGCGATTCTGGCCATAGACCAAGCGGTAGGGTGAGAAGTCGCGCCCGAGTGGCTCAGTGGTAGAGCAACGCACTCGTAATGCGTAGGTCGCGGGTTCGATTCCCGCCTCGGGCTCCAGTTAGCGGAGCTTCCAGCGGACCTCGATGGTGATCGTTACTTGTTGGGTGCCGAGATCAATTACCG
>CAYFNN010000207.1:0-2140 GCA_964344465.1 uncultured Bifidobacterium sp.
GTGACCCGCAAGTTGACGAACCTCACGTTGAAGGTGTGGCGCCAAGCGGGGCCGACCGATGATGGCCGCTTCGAGACCCATGTCATCGACTCGATTACCGACGAAGCATCGTTCCTGGAGATGCTCGACGTACTGAACGAGCGTCTCATCGCAGACGGGAAGGAAGCCGTCGTCTTTGACCACGACTGCCGCGAGGGCATCTGCGGCACATGCTCGTTGATGATCAACGGCCAGGCTCACGGACCGCAGAGGGCGACCACAACGTGCCAGCTGCACATGCGTTCGTTCAAGAGCAACGACACGATCGTGATCGAACCTTGGCGCGCGAGCGCGTTCCCGATCATCAAAGATTTGATGGTCGACCGCTCGCCGTTCGACCGAATCGTCGAAGCCGGTGGATTCATCACCGCTCCGACCGGCGGTGCGCCAGACGCCAACTTGATTCCGGTTCCCAAGCCTGTCGCGGACGCTGCGATGGACGCCGCAGCATGCATCGGTTGCGGTGCTTGCGTCGCGGCGTGCCCGAACGGCGCGGCCAATCTGTTCGTTGGCGCCAAGATCTCGCACCTCAACCTGTTGCCGCAAGGCCAAGCCGAGCGGTACAAGCGTGCCGAAGCGATGGTTGACACGATGGATGAGCATTTCGGATCGTGCACCAACCACGGTGAGTGCTCTGCCGCGTGCCCGAAGGAAATCTCGCTCGACGTCATAGCGCTTATGAACAAGGACTACCGTTCCGCGAAGTTCAAGAACCGCAAAGAGCTGTCGCGCAACTAGCGCGCTGATGTACCGTGCTGGGTGACCTCGCAAACTGGGTGCAAGATGTCATCGAGCGGCTCGGCGCCACCGGCGTCGCACTGTTGGTAATCCTTGAGAACATCTTCCCGCCGATTCCCTCGGAGATCGTGCTGCCGTTCGCAGGTTTTGTCGCCCAGCGCGGCGATGGTTCGGTGGTCGTGATGATCTTTGCGGCGACGATCGGCGCGGTGGTCGGCGCACTCGTCCTCTACGGCATCGCAGCCGTGATCGGCCCCGATCGACTCGCCGCATTCGTGGCACGATTCGGGCGGTGGTTCGGTGTCAAACCCGCCGATTTGGTGCGCGCCGAACAGTGGTTCGATCGCCACGCAGTCGCAGCGGTGCTGCTCGGGCGTTGCGTGCCGCTCATCCGCTCGATTGTCTCGATCCCGGCGGGCTTCCGCAGGATGTCGATCGCTCCGTTCCTCCTCTACACGGCGATAGGCAGCCTGGTCTGGAACACTGCTTTGATCGGCGCAGGGGCGATACTCGGTGACCAATGGGAGCGAGTCGAGCCGTATGTTGCCACCATGCAGTGGGTGGTCATCGCGGCAATCGCGCTCTTCGTCGTGCGTTTCGCCGTCGGCAAATTCCGCAGCCGCGCCTAGTGTCGGTCGTATGAGCGAACTCAGCGGCAAGGTAGCAATCGTCACAGGGTCATCGAGCGGTATCGGCGAGTCCACTGCCGTGCGCCTCGCCGAACTCGGTGCTCACGTAGTGGTGAACTCGGCCTCGTCGGTGGAGGCGGGCAAGAAAGTTGCCGCGTCACTTACCACCAAGGGCGCCTATGTGCAGGCCGACATCAGCGACAAGGCGCAGGGTCAACGCCTCATTGACCAGACAATCAAGGATTTCGGGCGGCTCGACATTCTGGTCAACAATGCCGGCTGGACGACGCTCGTTCCGCACGATGACCTCGAGGGCTTGACTGATGAGATCTTTGACAAGACATTCAAAGTAAACGTCTACGGCACCTGGTGGCTAACGAAGGCGGCGATTCCCCACCTGCGCAAGAGCGATGATGGCAACGTAGTGAACATCACGTCCATTGCAGGCGTGCGACCGATGGGAAGTTCAATGGCTTATGCCATGACGAAGGCTGCGCTCAACCATATGACAGTGCTTCTCGCCAAATCGTACGGGCCCGTACGATTCAATGCCGTCGCACCGGGACTCGTGCAGACGCCGTGGACGCAAGATTGGGGCGTGATGCACGACTTCGTCTCGAAAGCCTCGCCACTCAAGCGGTCGGCCTACGCCAGTGATTGCTCTGAGGCCGTGCTTGGTATCGTGCGCAACCCGCACATGACTGGTCAAGTCATCGTGGTTGACGGCGGGTTTA
>CAYFNN010000208.1:0-2140 GCA_964344465.1 uncultured Bifidobacterium sp.
GTGACCCGCAAGTTGACGAACCTCACGTTGAAGGTGTGGCGCCAAGCGGGGCCGAGCGATGCCGGCCGATTCGAAACCCACGTCATCGACTCGATCACCGACGAAGCATCGTTCTTGGAGATGCTCGATGTGCTGAACGAGCGTCTCATCGCAGACGGGAAGGAAGCCGTCGTCTTCGACCACGACTGCCGCGAGGGCATCTGCGGCACGTGCTCGTTGATGATCAACGGCCAGGCTCACGGCCCGCAGAGGGCGACCACCACGTGCCAGCTGCACATGCGTTCGTTCAATAGCAACGACACAATCGTGATCGAACCTTGGCGTGCGAGTGCGTTCCCAATCATCAAAGACTTGATGGTGGACCGCTCGTCGTTCGACCGAATCGTCGAGGCTGGTGGGTTCATCACTGCGCCGACCGGCGGTGCACCAGATGCCAACTTGATTCCGGTGCCCAAGCCAGTCGCGGATGCCGCGATGGATTCCGCCGCGTGCATTGGCTGCGGCGCTTGCGTCGCAGCGTGCCCGAACGGCGCTGCGAACCTCTTCGTCGGCGCGAAGATTTCGCACCTCAACTTGTTACCGCAAGGCCAAGCCGAGCGATACAAGCGTGCCGAAGCGATGGTCGACACGATGGACGAGCATTTCGGGTCGTGCACGAACCACGGTGAGTGCTCTGCCGCGTGCCCGAAGGAGATCTCGCTCGATGTCATCGCGCTGATGAACAAGGACTATCGCTCCGCGAAGTTCAAGAACCGCAAAGAGCTGTCGCGCAACTAGCGCGCTGATGCACCGTGCTGGGTGACCTCGCCAACTGGGTACAAGACGTCATCGAGCGGCTCGGCGCCGTCGGCGTCGCCTTGTTGGTGATCCTGGAGAACGTCTTCCCGCCGATTCCCTCCGAGATCGTGTTGCCGTTCGCAGGTTTCGTCGCCCAGCGCGGCGATGGTTCGGTGGTCGTGATGATCTTTGCGGCGACGATCGGCGCGGTGGTCGGCGCACTCGTCCTCTACGGCATCGCAGCCGTGATCGGCCCCGATCGACTCGCCGCATTCGTGGCACGATTCGGGCGGTGGTTCGGTGTCAAACCTGCCGACTTGGTACGCGCAGAACAGTGGTTCGACCGCCACGCGGTCGCGGCGGTCCTGCTCGGGCGTTGCGTGCCACTCATCCGCTCAATCGTGTCGATTCCGGCGGGCTTCCGCAGGATGTCGATTGCTCCGTTCCTTCTCTACACGGCGCTCGGCAGCCTGGTCTGGAACACCGCCTTGATCGGCGCAGGGGCAATTCTCGGTGACCAATGGGAGCGTGTCGAACCGTATGTCGCCACCCTGCAGTGGGTGGTCATCGCGGCAATCGCGCTCTTCGTCGTACGTTTCGCCGTCGGCAAGTTTCGCCGACGCGCCTAGTGTCGGTCGCATGAGCGAACTCAGCGGCAAGGTTGCAATCGTCACCGGGTCATCGAGCGGCATCGGCGAGTCCACCGCCATGCGCCTCGCCGAACTCGGTGCGCATGTGGTGGTGAATTCGGCATCGTCTGTGGAGGCTGGCAAGAAAGTCGCATCGGCACTCGCCACCAAGGGTGCCTACGTGCAGGCCGACATCAGCGACAAAGCACAGGGCCAACGTCTCATCGACGAGACGATCAAGACGTTCGGGCGGCTCGACATTCTGGTCAACAATGCCGGGTGGACGACGCTCGTTCAGCATGGCGACCTCGACGGTCTTACCGACGAAATCTTCGACAAGACCTTCAAAGTGAATGTCTACGGCACCTGGTGGCTCACGAAAGCGGCGATTCCGCATCTGCGAAAGAGCGACGACGGCAATGTCGTGAACATCACGTCCATCGCCGGCGTGCGACCGGTGGGGAGCTCGATGGCCTATGCGATGACGAAGGCTGCGCTGAACCACATGACGGTCTTGCTCGCGAAGTCTCATGGGCCGGTTCGTTTCAACGCCGTCGCACCTGGACTCGTGCAGACCCCCTGGACGCAAGACTGGGGCGCGATGCACGACTTCGTCTCGAAAGCGTCGCCGCTCAAGCGGTCGGCCTACGCCAGTGATTGCTCTGAGGCCGTGCTTGGCATCGTGCGCAACCCGCACATGACTGGTCAAGTCATCGTGGTTGACGGCGGGTTTA
>CAYFNN010000209.1:0-2073 GCA_964344465.1 uncultured Bifidobacterium sp.
CTTCTCTTGTTGTTCTCGTGATGTCGCACGCTGCTGGGGCAACAATCAATGCCCATCGTGCATCGACTGCAGCTGAGGCGTTGGCACTTGCGGCTGCAGCCGACGGCACCCTCGGTGAGATTGCTCGTTTGCACAAGATCGACGAATTCATCGTGGACCATGACGACGAGACCGTCACCGTTCGTGTGGTGCGTCGCGGCGTCAGCGCGCAAGCGACTGCCGTCGACCACCGTCGTACACTTGACCAAGGCGAATGAGCGACGCAGCAACCCCATCTCGAGAAAGTCGCAGCGCCACGCGACCGCGTTTGCGCCGCGTCACCCGCGTCATTCGCGACATCGACGTGTGGAGCGTGTTCAAGGTCGGCCTGGTCTTCCACCTTGTGTTGTTCGTGATCACGCTCATTGCGGTGACCTTGCTGTGGGGTGTCGCCAATTCGACGGGCACCATCGACAACGTAGAGAACTTCTTTGAATCGTTCGGCTGGGAGACGTTCTCTTTCAACGGAACGGCACTCTTCGGCAATTTTTCGATCTTCGGACTGCTGGTCGCACTTCTTGGCACCGCCAGTTGGGTTATTGGAGCTGTGATGTTCAACCTGATCACCGAACTGGTCGGCGGTCTGCGCGTCACCGTGCTCGAAGAAGAAGTCGTGCTCGAGTCTCCCGAGCGCAACTCGCCCCTAGGCTGAACTTCCCGAATAAGGGGCTATAGCTCAGTTGGTTAGAGCGCATCCCTGATAAGGATGAGGTCGTTGGTTCGACTCCAATTAGCCCCACAAAAAAGAAGAGCACGCGATGAAACTGTTCCGCCGCCTCCTGCTCGTGCTCTCCGTCGCTACAGCGGTGGTCGGCATCCTGCGTGTCGGTGGGGGCGGTAAATCGCGTGTCACCACCAAGCAGGGCGGCTGGCGCAGCTACTCGCCCCCGAAATGAACCATACGGTCGCATCATGACTCGCGAGTGCGCACCATGATCGGCATCATCGGTGCCGGGCTCGTCGGCACGCATGTCACCGACGCCTTGGTTGCGCGCGGGCAAGTGCAGCTCATGGTGAACGACACCAACACCGCTGCAGCCCGCCGACTGTCGATTCGGGCTGGTTCTAGTGCAAGCAAGGTGCAAGTCGTGTCGATCACCGAGATGTTCTCCGCCAACGTCGTGGTCTTGGCCTGCCCCGGGCCACATGCAAAGGCTGCACGAAAGCTCCTCGAGGCGGGGGTCGGTGTCGTGTCATGCAGCGACGACCTCGACGACACGCTGGCGATGCTCGACCTCGATGCCATCGCCACACAGGCCCAGCAAACTCTCGTCGTCGGTGCAACCATGTCGCCTGGATTGTCCGGGGTGCTCGTGCGCACCATGTCGACGCGCTTTAGTTCTGTTGATGAAGCACACATCGCGATTCACGGCACTGCAGGGCCCGCGTGCGCGCAGCAGCACCATCGTGCGCTGGCCGGACAATCGATCGGTTGGCACGACGGTGACTGGTTGCGGCGCCCGGCGGGCAGCGGTCGCGAGTTGTGCTGGTTTCCAGATCCGGTCGGGCCCCGCGACTGCTATCGGGCAGAGCTCGCCGACCCGGTCGCAATCCATCAAGCACTGCCCGAACTGTTGCGGGTCACTGTGCGCATGTCGGCGAACCGACGCGACCGCCTCACGGCACGCTTGCCGATGCTCACACCACCGCATGCCGAAGGTGGCATCGGTGCGTTGCGGGTGGAGGTTCGCGGTTGGCGCGACGACGCACGACACGTGGAAGTGGTGGGCATCGCCGATCGCGTGGCCCACATCGCAGGGCTGGTTGCTGCAACTGCGGCACGCAAGGTGATCGGCGGAGAGTTCGCAAGCGGCGTGCGCGTGCTTGGCGACGAAGACTCGCCGAACGTCGCGATGTTGAACGATGTCGTCGAGGACGGGCTTCGCATCCAAGAGTTCGTCGGCTCGGCACTCGGGTGATCATGCGCTACGACATCGAAGCACCCGCACTATTGCCTGGTCGCACCGTCAACGTGCCGGGGCGCGGTGAGTTCTTCATCCGACACTCCCAGCACGCCGACCCTTCGGCCACGAC
>CAYFNN010000210.1:0-2070 GCA_964344465.1 uncultured Bifidobacterium sp.
GCAACGGCGCGCTGCGCCGCGCTGGCAAAGTCTTGAACTACTCCGGCAATCTCGGTCGTGCTCAGTTCATGGGGCGTCGGCAGTCCATCGTGTGGCACAGCACTCGGTGCAATCGTTTGCCAACCACCTTCCTCGCGTGTCAGTGGTGAACGTCCCAGCCATGGCGGACGTGTTGCTGCCTTGCGACCCGCATGGGCAATCTGCATTCCCATAGTTGCCCCGTATGAACGACAGAACTCAACGATCGGCGCCCATGCAGCTATGTGATCGTCGCGCCAGATGCCGGCGTCATGCAGCGAATGGCGACCGACCGGTGACACGGCGGTTGCTTCGGTGAACACCAGGCCATGGCCGCCAGTAGCCAATGAACCGAGCCACTGCATGTGCCAGGCATTCGCCAAGCCGTCGTTGGCTGAGTACTGGCACATCGGCGAAATCCAGAGCCGGTTCTTAATGCGAACATCGCGAAATGTGATTGGGCTGAAGAGCAAAGACATGGCCAGGCCCGTCAAAACCTAGTCAAGCGAACTCGCGTGGAGCGGGTGACGGGAATCGAACCCGCATAGCCAGCTTGGAAGGCTGGAACTCTAGCCATTGAGCTACACCCGCATACATCGCGTCACCGCGATGCACACGAATTCTACTGAGCGACTAGCGCTGCAGGCTCTTGATTTCGAGGAACTCCTCAAAGCCGTATTCGCCATACTCGCGGCCGTTGCCCGACTGCTTGTAGCCGCCGAACGGCGCATTCGGATTGAACGCGCCACCGTTGACTTCGACTTGACCCGTGCGCATACGGCGCGCGACCGCAGTGGCCTTCTCTTTGTCGGCCATCCATACGCCGCCAGCAAGACCGTAATCGGTCGAGTTGGCAATGCGTACCGCATCATCAATGTCGTTGTAGGCGATGATGCTCAAGACTGGTCCGAAAATTTCCTCGCGCGCGATGGTCATGTTTTCGGTAACACCAGAAAACACCGTCGGCTTCACGTAGTAGCCCTTGGTTACGCCTTCGGGCACACCGACGCCACCGACGAGCAGCTTTGCGCCCTCATCAATGCCCTTCTGGATGTATCCGTTCACGCGATCACGCTGTGCGGCAGAAGCGAGTGGTCCGAGATTCATTCCCTCGGTGAACGGGTCAACTGGCTTCATCGCACTTGCGGCAGCAGCTGCGTGCTCTTCGGCTTCTGCGAGGCGTGACTTTGGCACCAGCATGCGCGTGAGCGCCGAGCAGGTCTGACCGCTGTTGAGAAACGCTTTGCCAACGCCCGACTTCACTGCTTTGCCGAACGTCTCGGCGTCAAGATCATCACCGATGATGTTGGCCGACTTGCCGCCCAACTCGAGGGCCACACGCTTCACCGTCTCGGCACCCACCTGCATGACGCGCTTGCCGGCACGACCGCTGCCGGTGAACGACACCATGTCAATCAGCGGATGAGCAGCGATGGCTTCGCCCACGACCGGGCCGACACCAGTCACCATGTTGAACACACCGGCGGGCAGGCCGATTTCGTCGATGATCTCCGCGAGCATGAACGCATCAAGCGGCGCTACTTCGCTCGGCTTCAACACCACGGTGCAGCCCGCGGCCATGGCGAAGGCAACTTTCGCCGCAATCTGATGCAGCGGATAGTTCCACGGAGTAATGCAGCCAACCACGCCGATGGGCTCACGTACCACGAGCGAACTCCCGACTTCCTTTTCATAGACGTAGTTCTCAGCAATCGCCGACGCTTGCTTGAACGAGTTGATCGGCAACCCGACCTGCACGAGTTGGCTGAGCATCTTGCTCATGCCGGTTTCGCGCGAGATGGCGGTGGCGATTTCGTCCATACGGGCAGCGAGGCCGTCGCCGATGCGGCTCATGTACTTGGCGCGCTCTTGCTTGTCGAGTGCCGCCCAAGATTCGAATGCAGCGTGCGCCGCCTTGGCGGCAGCGTCGACATCCTTCGCCGTGCCAGCCGGAATCGTTGCCATTACCGACTCGTCGGTCGAGTCGAACACCTGCAACGTGTCTTGGCTGCTTGCAGCCACCCACTTGCCGTTGATGTAGATCTTGTCGTA
>CAYFNN010000211.1:0-2069 GCA_964344465.1 uncultured Bifidobacterium sp.
CGTCCTAGTGTTTCATCGATGTCGTTGACGCCGTCGCCGTACCCCGACGAATCTGACGGCTACTGGATGCACTATCACGACGAGGACAGCCAGAAACTTGCCGATGCGATCATTCGTTACGCCGTTGATCGTGTGCGACTCGACCCGCCACCACTTGATGCGCCAAAGCCGTTGAGTCAATTGCAGCGAGAAGTGGGTCAAACCATCACCGCCGAGGGTCTCGGTGCGATGAAGGCGCTGGAGATCTTCACCGAACAGCTGGCACCTTCATGTATCAGCGTCGATCACCCGTTGTTTCTGTCATTCGTGCCCGGTGCGCCAACCGAGTCGTCGGTGCTCTTTGACCTCGTGGTGGCCGCATCAAATATCTACGGTGGCTCGTGGCTCGAGGGCGCCGGTGCAGTGTTCGCTGAGAACCAGGCGTTGCAATGGTTGATTGGTCTCGCCGGACTTCCACCGACGGCGGGTGGAGTGTTCGTGTCAGGTGGAACAGCCGGAAATCTGTCGGCGCTGATTGCAGCACGATGGCAGTGGCGTCAACGCTCGCGCGGTGCGCAAGACCGCAATCGGCCGATCATCATCGCCTCAGGTGGCGCGCACTCCTCAGTGGCCTTGGCGGCTAACGCGATGGATGCAGATCTCCTCTCGGTGAAGACCGATGCCGCGCACCGTTTGACAGCAACGGCAATACGTGAGGCGTATGTAGGGCTTTCCGTCGAAGATCGCGCGCGAGTGTGCGCGGTGGTGGCAACGGCAGGCACAACGAACCTCGGCGTGATTGACGACCTTTCGGGAATCGGGGCGTTCGCCAAGGAACATTCGGTGTGGTTCCACGTCGACGGCGCCTACGGAGCGGCAGCACTGTGCGCCCGTAGCGCTCGGCACTTGTTCGACGGCATTGAATTGGTCGACAGTTTCATCGTCGACCCGCACAAATGGCTGTTCGGCCCATATGACTGTTGCGCGTTGATCTACCGAGATGTGCGAGTGGGCAAGTCGGCCCACACCCAAAAAGCCGAATATCTCGACGTGTTGATACAAGACGCTTCCGCACCTCTCGACGAGGCCTACAACCCTGCCGACTTGGCACACCATCTCACCAGGCGAGTTCGGGGACTTCCGTTCTGGTTCAGCCTCGCCACACACGGCACCGAGGCCTACGAAGAAGCGATGGAAATCACCTTGCAGGTCGCTCGTGACGCGGCCGACATGGTGCGTGCCTCCGACCACCTCGAGTTTGTCGTCGAGCCGGCACTGTCGATCCTCGTGGTTCGCCGAAAAGGGTGGCTCCCCGCCGACTACACACGCTGGAGCGACCGGATGTTGCACGACGGCATTGCCTTCGTCGTGCCCACCACTCACCAGGGTGAGACGGTGTTGCGCATGTGTCTGGTGAATCCGCGCACCGACCCTGCGCAAATGCGGATGCTGTTCGACTCGATGCGAGACTGACAACCGCGAGACAGACCGGCCAAGCCGAAGCGGGGGACAGCAACCATGGGCATCTTCAAGACTCTGCGTTCGGTCGTTGCGCTGCGAAGATTTGACGTCAATTCGCGTCGACGACGTTTGGCCAAATGTGGTGACATCGCCGACGTGCGTCGCCTCGCCAAGCGCAACCTGCCAGGGGGAGTGTTCGACTACTTCGATGGGGCCGCCGAAACCGAATGGTCGATGGCCAACAACTCGACGGCATTCGAGCGAGTGCATCTGACGCCGCGTGTCTTGGTCGATGTGTCGCAAATCGACACCAGCACCTCGGTGATGGGTCAACGTATGCCGTATCCGTTTGCATTCTCGCCAACGGGTTTCACTCGAATCGCAACGTCGGATGGCGAGCTGGCGGTTGCCCGAGTGGCGGCTCGCTACGGTGTGCCGTACACGCTGTCGACTCTCGGCACGCGCAGCATCGAAGAGGTGGCGGCTGCCCGAGCGAGCGCTGCGACTGCCAACGCCGCGACCGCTGCTGCGACGCCCACGGCGGCGTCGAGCCCGCTGTGGTACCAGCTCTACGTATGGAAAGACCGAGGTTTGTCGCGTGAACTCGTGCAACGTGCCAAAGCCGCCGG
>CAYFNN010000212.1:0-286 GCA_964344465.1 uncultured Bifidobacterium sp.
GGCGTCGGGTTCAGCCTGGTACGGCAGCTACCTCTACGGTTGGAACAATGGCGAAGCCACTGCGACCACTTAAGCCCACGGCCGAAGTGTCAGAACGGATGCGTCGCGTCGCCACCAGGGATACCGCACCGGAGAAACGGGTGCGCGCAACCGCGCGCCGACTGGGTCTTCGCCACACGACACGAACCTCAGATCTTCCGGGTAAACCAGACCTCCTACTTGTCGACCAGAACGTTGCCGTCTTCGTGCACGGGTGCTTCTGGCACGGCTGTCCCCGCTGCTACAC
>CAYFNN010000212.1:311-2052 GCA_964344465.1 uncultured Bifidobacterium sp.
GGCGAAGCCGCTGCACGGCTGAGCGCGGGCAATTCGGCCTCGTCCCTAACGAACGAATTGAGAGGCGACTCCTCAGAGCCGGGGTTCATTGATGTTTAGTACATGTCCAAGAACCGTTCGCCGAGCAAGGCTTTTGGCAACATGTCGCCGCCGTCGCACAGCAGGCACTCGCAGCCATCGGGGCAACGCGACGAGAGCCCGCGCAGTGGGGTGAGCGAGTCGTTTACCGATCGTCGGAATCTCTTTTCGACGCCGTACGGCCGACCGCAAATACAGTGGCGACGGCCCTTTCGGTGCCGATTGCGCTTCTTTCGTTCCTTTCGGAACGGCTTCTTACGCTGCGCCTTTCTCAGGCGCTTTCGCGCTGCTTTCTGACCCATGATGTCCTCCTCTAAATACCTCCCCCGAGGAGAAGCGCCTCGGGGTTTGGTACGGGAGTGACATCACAGGTACGAGGGTATCTGACGTAGTCATGGTCTGTCCAGGGTCGGGCAAAACTCGAGCGATGACTAGCTGCCGCGCTCCTCTACTGCGTGCATGATGTTCCACACTTCGCTGAGCGCTGAGTAGAACTCCTCGCCGCGGGTGTCGTGGATGCGGTTCTTGAAGTTGGTGTACGTCATGTCTTCGGCAGACGCTGACAGCCACTCCTGGAACGTCTCTCTCGGCACGTGCACGCGCCACGGGTAGTCGTTCTTGGGGGTCGAGACGATCTCGACGTCGGCCAGTGCGGCAATGCCGTCGAGCGACTCGCGCTCACGCGAGCGCACGACGATGACGTTCTTGTCCTTGAAGTGCACGATTGCGCTGACGAATCCGGTTTCGGTGAATACCCACATGTTTCAATTCTCCTCGTTGTTGTCAAGCCCGAGGTACGTCGGGCACGTTTCTTCTTCGTTGTCGGCGTGCCGGTACCGCGGATGCCCGCAGTGCACGCATGTTTCGTCTGCCGCTTGATGAACGGCCTCGATCTCGCGAAGCTGGCGCTTCGCCCGGCGGTATCTCGAGTAGAGATACAGCCAACCCAGAGCCACTATGCGGCTTTGGGCAGTAGCGGGGCCTTCTGCCCGTTGGCCTTACGACTGGCCACCTCACAGAGGTCACCGAACGTGCCGCTGCTGATCCAAGGACCAATCGAGTTCTCAAAGAACCGCTCGCCGCGAATGTGGCGGGTGATGTAACGAACACAGTCGTTGATGTCGAGTTGTTCGATGTCGACGTCAAACAGGTTCGGTGCAGACCAGTGCATCCAATCGAACGGCTGAACGAGCCGGAGAGCGGCCAAGAAACCCTTCATCTCCAGATAGTGGTGCTGGTCGAGGTGAGGCTGTTTTTCTAGCCATCGCACCTTTGCAACCAGCAGTATCCACGTGAGCTCGGTGTCGTTCAATCTCTTCTCCTTTGTCTTGGGGAGGAGAAATATTAGTCAGGGGGTGTAACGGGGTTTCGACCCACTCACGGGTCAGCTCCCCGATCGCACCAACGAAAACACGTGCCGGTCGAAGACCCCTGGCACGAAGAACATCGCATTGCCGAATTCGTCAGCCGTGGTTAGCCATGAGATCGACTGCGCGGGTCGACGCGACGAGTTGAGGGCGTTCACTGCGAACTCTTCGTAGGGCCTGACGCCCGAGACCGTGATCTGCCACCGACCGCAGCACACGCGCCGCGCGGTGACGACTGCCCGTGCAGGTGCGGCGGTGATCGGTGCGACCGTTGTCGTGGTTGCCGGAATCGTGGT
>CAYFNN010000213.1:0-2051 GCA_964344465.1 uncultured Bifidobacterium sp.
GCGGCGATGATGCTCTGCAACTCGGCATCACTCATTCGCGCTGGTAAATACTTTTCCAAGATCGCAAGTTCGGCACGTTCGTGAGCCTCGGCTTCTGTACGACCGGCATCGCGATAAATGTCGGCCGCCTCGGCACGCTTCTTGGCTTCAGCTTGCAGCACGGCAACGACTTGGTCGTCGGTGAGTGTCACGGCTTCATCGCCCGCCACGGCGGCATTCTTCACGGCTGCTATCGCCATGCGCAAGGTTGACTTCGCAGTCTCATTCTTTTCTCTCATTGCAGCGTTGAGGTCGTGTTGCAGTTGTTCGAGCAGCGCAGTCATGACTCCATCGTGCCACACATCAGTACGCTCGTGTTGATGACCAACGAAGCATTCGAGCTGTTCTTTGCATTGTTGGCGCTGCTCGCGCTCGGCGGCAGCGTCGCGGTCATCGTTGCGCGAACTGCAGGTGGCGACGCCGGTCGGCGACTGCTTGGTGACTTGGCATCGCTTCGACTCGCGGTACCCGCCCTCGTTACGTCGGTGTCGATGTTCGGCAGTCTGTATTTCTCAGAGGTCGTGAACTACCGACCCTGCATGCTGTGTTGGTACCAGCGCATCGCGATGTATTCGCTGGCAATCGTGCTCGTGATTGCTGCGGTGCGACGCGATCACGGCATAGCGCCGTACGCAATGGTGTTGGCGGGTATCGGTGCGTTGGTCGCTGGCTATCACTGGTTGCTCGAGCGCTGGCCCGCTATCGATACTGGGTCATGTTCGGCCGATGCACCGTGCTCGGTGCCCTACTTCGAAGTGTTCGGATTCATCTCACTTGCGTTCATGGCATTTTGTGCGTTCGTAACCGTCATCGTATTTCTGGCGGCACTGCCATCCGGCAATTCACCTGCATCGCTCAAGAGCAGCGGCACCAAGCCCATAGCCTGAGTTCCGTGAAACTCAAACCACTCCATGTCGTCTTAATCGGTCTTGCCGTTGGCATCGCCACGTTCGGTGTCTATGCATTCACGGCCAGCACCGATAAGGACGCAAGCGTCGAGGGCGCATCGGAATTTCAGAATGTCGTCGTCGAAGGCGAAGCCTTGCCGGAGTTCGGCGAGGGTACCGATTCGGCAATCGGCATGACCGCACCAGTGCTGAACGGCTTTGGATTCCTCGGTAACGAAGTGACAACCACGCCAGGCACGCCAATGTTGCTGGTGTTTCTGGCCCATTGGTGCCCGCACTGTCAGGCCGAGGTGCCCGTGCTCGTGAAATGGAGCCAAAGCTCGCTCGTGCCCGAGAACCTCGATGTCATCGCGGTTGCAACCGGCACCGATGAAACGGCCCCCAACTATCCACCTTCGGTGTGGCTGGCGAATGAGAAATGGCCTGAACTCTGGCCGGTGCTCGTCGATACCAAAGATCAAACGGCAGGTAACGCATTTGGTCTGTCGGGCTATCCATACATGACGCTCGTTGGTGCCGATGGCAAAGTGCTCTGGCGTAACAGCGGCGAGATTTCGTCTGAAGCGCTCACCGACGCCATCAACACCGCTCTCGGCAACTAAACGCGCCGCGGCGTCGCCGCAAGAATAGGAATCATTCCTATTCCTGTTAGCGTGCAGGCATGACCACCCGTCGTGCGGTGAAGGCTGTTATCGCGCTCAGTCTCGTCACGCTTGGCCTCTCATGTTCTCGCGACAACGCAAGCAACACCGGCGCCACTAGCGACACGTCGAGTGAGACCACCCCTACGGCTACGGCCGATGATGCTGCCGCCACTGACGTAACGGTCGTCGACCTGCCCGACATCGTGGTCACCTATTCGGTGCTCGGCGCGTTCGTCGAGCAGTTGGCTGGCGACGTGGCCGACATCGTGGTACTGATCCCTGACGGGCAAGACCCGCATGACTTCGAGCCGTCTCCACGCGATATCGAAATCATTAACAACGCCACGCTCGTCGTCGCCAACGGTCTCGACCTCGAGGAGGGTCTTGATGACGCCCTCGCCACAGCGGCATCCAACGGCACGACGGTGTTCTATGTCGCCGACCATGTGACCGTGCTCGA
>CAYFNN010000214.1:0-2025 GCA_964344465.1 uncultured Bifidobacterium sp.
CACACTTCCCACACATGAATGCGAGCCTCGACGGTGACACGCTCGTCGTGCACAAATACGTCGACCTCGGCATCGCCGTTGATCTTGAATACCAGGGGCTCTTGGTTCCGGTCGTGCGCGGCGCCGAAGGCAAGCGACTGCGTGCCATCGCGCGCGAAATCAACGACCTCGCCTCGCGAGCGCGGTCGCGCAAGTTGTCGCCAGACGAGATTCAGGGTGGCACATTCACCATCAGCAACAACGGCTCGGCAGGTTCGGTGCTCACTATGGCGATCATCAACCAACCGCAAGTTGCGATAATCAGCACCGACGCAATCGTGCGCAAGCCAGTAGCGGTGCGTCTACCCGACGGTTCGGAGAGCATTGCGATTCATCCAGTCGGCAATGTGGCGATGAGCTGGGATCACCGCGCCTTCGATGGTGCCTACGCCGCGAATTTCTTGGCGAGGGTGAAGCAGATCCTCGAGACGCAGGACTGGTCGGCGGAGCTCTGATGCGCGTCCGCTGGCTCGGGCGGGTGAAGTATCGCGACGCTCTTGCGTTGCAACATGCGCTGTTCGAGCATTCCGCCGACGACTATCTCTTGATGCTCGAACATCACCATGTGTTCACCCACGGCGCGTCGGCAGATCTCCAGAAGAACCTGAAGTGCGACCCCGCGTCGGTGGACGCCGAACTCGTTCGGGTCAACCGCGGTGGCGACATCACGTATCACGGCCCTGGTCAACTCGTGGTGTACCCGATTCGTACGCTGCCCGGCAAACACGGCGATGCCTCGCCGGCCGACATTACGGCGTACGTGTGCAGCGTCGAACAACTGGTGATCGACACACTGGGTGAGTTGCAGATCACGGCTGGCCGAAAGAGCGGGTATCCGGGTGTGTGGATCGACGCCGACACACCACGGGCTCGCAAGATCTGTGCCATCGGTGTGCGCGTTGCACGCGGGTCGACGGCGCGCCGCACTATGCATGGCTTTGCGTTAAACATCGATACCGATCTCCGCTACATGCGCGACCACATCGTTCCGTGCGGCATCGGAGAGTATCCCGTCACCTCGCTGCGCGAAGAGGGATGCAACGTCACGATGCGAGAGGTTGCCGACATCGTTGCTCGATTAGCCAGTCAGCGATGGGGTGGTGCCGACCACGACCGCCACGACGTGGCGTGGGATTACGAACCCGATGTCGCTGGTTTGCACATCACCCAACGCAAACCCGAGTGGTTGCGCCCGCACGTGCAACACGGTGCCGAGGTGCTCGCCACCAAGAAGACCTTGCGTGACTTGCATTTGGTGACGGTGTGCGAAGAGGCTGGCTGCCCGAATTTGTCGGAGTGCTGGAGCGACGGCACCGCCACGTTCATGGTGTTGGGCGAGCGGTGCACGCGAGCATGCGGATTCTGTCTCGTCGACACGCGTAAGCCCGAGCAACCTGATGCCGACGAGCCACTGCGGGTCGCCGAAGCGGTGGCGCGCATGGGTTTGTCGCACGCAGTGCTCACGATGGTGGCGCGCGACGATTTGGCAGATGGAGGTTTTGCGCATGTCGCGCGATGTGTGCGGGCGATTCGCGGACGCAACCCAACGGCGACGGTGGAAACCCTCGTATCTGATGCAAAGGGTGACGAGGCGTCGCTGCAGCTGTTGTTCGCTGAGCAACCAGACGTGTTCAACCACAATGTTGAGACCGTGGCCCGACTTCAGCGCATCGTGCGACCGTCGGCTGGTTACGCACGAAGCCTCTCAGTGCTCGCGCGAGCCAAGCGCGCGGGGTTGGTGACGAAGTCCGGCTTCATGCTTGGGCTAGGTGAGACCGAGCAGGAGGTGCGATCGTTGCTCATCGATTTGGCGGCCGTTGGCGTGCAAATCGTGACCATCGGTCAGTACTTGCGCCCGTCGGCCGAACATCTCCCGGTGGTGCGTTGGGCCTCGCCCGACGAATTCGCTCGATACGCAGCGTTTGGAGCGTCGCTCGGTATCGCGCATGTGCAGTCGAGCCCATTGACGCGCTCGAGTTTTCATGC
>CAYFNN010000215.1:0-2019 GCA_964344465.1 uncultured Bifidobacterium sp.
GTTGAAGCGCTCGACGCGACCGGCCGAGTCGATGATCTTCATCTGGCCGGTGTAGAAGGGGTGGCTGGCATTCGAGATGTCGAGTTGTACGACGGGGTAGGTCTTGCCGTCGGTCCATTCGATGGTCTTGGAGGGGTCGGTCTTGACGGTCGAACGAGTGAGAAACCGATAGTTCGCGCCGGAGTCTTCAAAGACGACGAACTCGTACTTGGGGTGAATGTCTGGTTTCATGGCTCACTCAGCGTAGCGGCGGGCGTGACGCTGGCCCTCTGCGTAGCAGCGGGGCGGTCTCACCCCTTAGACTGACCAAATGCCAAATCGCTGCGATGTCCTCGGCAAGAAGCCCTCAACCGGGCATTCGGTGTCGCACTCAAACATCAAGTCAAAGCGCACGTGGCGCGTCAACACCCACAAGCGTCGTTTCTGGTTGCCGTCAGAGAAGCGCTGGGTAACGCTGTTCGTGTCGGCCAAGGGCATTCGCACCATCGACAAGCGTGGCATCGAATCGGTGGTTGCCGAGATGCGCCGCAAGGGCAAAAAGGTCTGAGGTAGTCACCCATGGCAGCAAAGAGCAAAGATCGTCGTCCGATCATCAAACTGCGTTCGACGGCTGACACTGGTTACACCTACGTCACGCGTAAGAACAAGATCAATTCGCGCGAGCGTTTGGAATTGAAGAAGTACGACCCAATCGCCCGCAAGCACGTCATCTTCAAAGAAGAGCGTTAAGCAAGCCTGCGCGGCTGCCGCGCAAGATCTGGCGTTACTTCAACGCCTGGGAAAAGTCTTCGACAAGGTCGCGCGCGGCTTCAAGCCCCACTGACACTCGCAACAGCGACTCGCTGATACCGGTTGCCGCTTTCACGTCTGGCGAGACCGAGAGGTGAGTGCTGGTTGCCGAGTGTGAGATCAAGGTGTCGGGCCCACCAAGCGTCACCGCACTACGCACGAGCCGCAGACGTTGGGTGAGCGCGCGAGCTTCGGCGATACCGCCGCACAACTCGACAGACATCACTGACCCAAACGATCGCATCTGGCGCTTGGCCAGCTCGTACTGCGGATGCGTGCTGAGACCCGGATAGTTGACACGTTTTACGGCCGGGTGGGCGCTCAACCATTCGGCGAGGTGTTGGGCAGTCTCTGACTGCTGGCGTAGACGAGCACCCAAGGTGCGAACACCGCGCAGCCCATTGAGGGCGTCGAATGGCGAAGCCGTGGCACCGTGCAGCACCGCGTAGGCCCAGACGCTGTCGATGAGTTCCTTTTCGCCGGCAATCACGCCGAGGGTGGCGTCGTTGTGGCCGGCGATGCCCTTTGTCGCCGAGTGCATCACGATGTTGACGCCGTGTCGCAGCGGTTGTTGGCCGAGTGGTGTGGCGAGCGTCGAATCGACGAATGTGAACGGGCCTTTGATTGCTCCAAGTGCGTCGAGATCTACAACATCGAGATGTGGATTCGTTGGAGTCTCGGCCATCACCAACATGGTCTTGCCTGGGCGAACCGCGGCAGCAAACTCTGCAGCGTTGCGACCATCGACATACGTGACGTCGATGCCCATGCGCTTGCAGGCGCCATCAAGAAAGCCGAGCGTGCCGGCATACATGTTTCGCTGGGCAACGATGTGATCGCCACTCGAACACAGTGCGAACACCGTCGATGCAATTGCACCCATGCCCGACGCAAAGGCGAGTGCAGATTCAGCACCCTCGAGTTCGGCAATGGCGCATTCAAACGAGTCAACGGTGGGGTTGGCGTAACGGGAGTAATAGCCCGATTCATGCACGGCCTTGGCGCCGCGCTGTGTGCCGTCTAGATCGTTCGTGTGCCACGTGCTTGATGCCCACAAAGCAGGCGAGAGGGCACCCGAAGAATCACGACCGGCCGTTATTGCCGTCGTTTCAGGGTCTTGCTTGCGTCGTTCGCCAGCCACGCATTCACGCTAACTGTGAACACGCCGCAGACGATCGGCTATTCGGTGCGAAAGTAGGGGTTTGAAGGTTGTTGGCCTGCACGAAATGC
>CAYFNN010000216.1:0-1985 GCA_964344465.1 uncultured Bifidobacterium sp.
GGGGTCGAGCGGGTGGTGTGGGGGATGGTGGTGGACAGTGGGGGGAAATGGTGTAGCGTCGGTCGGCGGTGGGGGTTCCCACCGCGGGATCCGGGCAACCGGATGGGGAGAACTACAGGCACATGTTCGTCGGAGTACACGAGCGACAACTCGACCCGAAGGGTCGCGTCGCGCTGCCGGCGGCGTTTCGTCCGCGTCTTGAGCCGCGGTGCTATCTCGCAATGGGCAACGACAAGTGCGTCGATGTGCTGACAGCAGAAGCTTTCGAGCGCGTTGCAAACGACGTAATGGACAAGGTGCGACGTGGTGAGATGAATCGCAATCAGCAGCGTGCGCTCGCCGCCAGCGCCGTTGAAGTCACGATCGATGCGCAGGGCCGCATCAACATCGATGAAAAACTCCGCGAATACGCAGGCTTGGCGCTCGACTCACGAGTCATCATCAGCGGCTCGTTCGACCGCTGCGAAATCTGGGATCCAGCGCGCCATGCGCGAGTCAGCGAGGCCGGCACCCAAGAAATGGCGGGAGGCGCATCGTGATCGTTGCTCCTGCGTCGTCGCGCCACACGAGTTGTCACCACGACAAGAGAAAGGAGCACCGAGGCACGCTTCGACGCGACCACTGGTCTCGTTGAGGTTCCGCTCATCAGCAGTCTCCCGGTCAGCAAAGATGGACAGCCCCAACTCCGCCCGCTTCCGTCTTCGCCATCCGGGGAGAAATCCCGGAGGCACATGTTGGCCGGGGGGCTGCTGGTGAGCGGGACACACGAACCGGTGATGCTCGCCGAAATCGTCGAACTGTTTGCAGAAGTCCCCGATGGTGTGTTGCTCGACGCGACACTCGGACTCGCGGGTCATGCAACGGCGATTCTCCGGCGACACCAGGGTTTGCGAGTTGTCGGAATCGACCGAGACGATATGGCAGTCACGCACGCGAGGAATCTGAAGGCAAGTCTCGGGGCTGACGCTGCGCGCTTTGATGTCTTCCGTGCGCGCTTCGATGAAGCGCCAGCGATTTTGCGTGCCGCCGGTGTGCAGCAGTTATCAGGCGCCCTCTTCGACTTGGGCGTTTCGTCCCCACAGCTTGATGTCGCCGAACGGGGCTTTTCCTACCGGCAGGACGCACCGCTCGACATGCGCATGGATCGCAGCGCGGCACTGAGCGCCTGGAACGTCGTCAACGAATATGACGTCGACACGCTCGCGGAAATTTTGCGACGCAATGCCGACGAACGTTTCGCCAAGCGCATTGCCAACGCGATCGTCAAAGCGCGTCCGATAACCACCACGACTCGACTTGCAGAAGTGGTCGTCGCGGCGATTCCGGCTGCGACGCGACGCACCGGTGGTCATCCGGCAAAGCGCACCTTTCAGGCGTTGCGTATCGAGGTAAACACCGAACTCGAAATTCTGCCCACTGCGCTGGAGGGAGCCATGGCCATGGTCGTGCCTGGCGGACGCGTAGCCGTGCTGTCGTACCACAGCGGTGAAGACCGCATCGTGAAGCAGGTCATGCGCGACGCAGAAACCGATGAGAGCCGACCCAACATCGCCACACCGTATGCCCATCCGTCGCGCACGGCCCCCCGTGCGTGGCGCAAGGCGCGGGTGGCGAAACATCCTTCCGCCGACGAAGTGCAGCGCAACCCGCGTGCTGCGTCGGCAAAGTTGCGAGTGATGCAGCGCTGCGAGGTATCGGCATGAACCGAGTCGTGACGCGATGACTTCCACCGCAACAGCCCGTGCACGTGCTCGGCGTCAACTTCGCACTGGTGACGCCATACCCGAGATTCGCCGTAGTGAGCCGAAGACCCGCGAGGAGTCACGCGCGCATCTACGTGTGTTGCCCGAGCCGACGCCCGTGTCGCATCGCCGCACGTTGTCGAAGCTCAGTCTCGTGGTGCTCGGTCTCAGCGGCTTCATCATTGCAGTGATCGTGTTCCAGGCCACCATCGCCGAACAACAGCTACGCCTCGACCGAGTGTC
>CAYFNN010000217.1:0-1974 GCA_964344465.1 uncultured Bifidobacterium sp.
TCGGCTATTCGGTGCGAAAGTAGGGGTTTGAAGGTTGTTGGCCTGCACGAAATGCGGCGAGCGCAGAGTGCGCGTTTGCGTTGGTGGCATCTGAGGCTTCGACGTCGGCGCCGCGTTGAAGAGCCGCGGCCGTGGCGTCACGATTGTTGGCGAAGACGGCTTCTTCATCGCCGGCCTCGGGGTTCACCCACACCGCGACAATCAGCACCAAATGCTCGAGCGCGCTGGCGTGAAATCGTTCATTCACAACTTCTGTCACCCCCGCCGCGACACCCGCTTGTGCGGCTCCCCAGGTGAGCGTGCCGTGACGGTCGCCGTCAATCGTTGCTTTGTTGACGAACAGCGTTGGTGGCTGCAGTGGAACATTTGGCGCCCACACCGCCAAGAAGGGAACATGCCCTGGGCTCGGGGTTGCGAGTGCCGTGGCGAATGCGGTGCCGACGGGGCCGTCACGACGACCAAGCAAGGTGTTGATGTGTGCAGCATTGGCGCCTTGCCCGGCGAACCCTTCGCCAACCTCCATCGTGATGTCGGCCAGGTTCGTCATTCGTGCCGCCGAGACGGAAGCCGACCGTAGCGCGACAGCTTGAGTGCGTCGGTTGAATCGGTGCCCGGTTTCGTGTCGTAGGCGAGCAGAGCCACATAGCGCGGTTTGGCTCCCACAATCGGGGTGACGCGGTGCATGCTTCGACGGCCGTTAAACAGCATGAGAGTGCCTGGCGTCATCGGCTCGACTCGCACGCGGTCGCGCGCGCGACCTTGCAGCACAGCAGCAACGAGGTGGTCATCGTTGTCGTTGCCACGAATGTTTGCTGCGTTCTCAAAGTCGCCTCCTGAATCGGACGACTGCAGGGCGATCGACACGACGAAATCGGTCATGTCGAAGTGCCAGTCGAGCACGTCGCCATCGCGCATGATCGACACGTTGAGTGCACCGAAAGGGTCGGCGTAACGATGCAGCTGCTCGAGACCCAAACACCTGCGCACGAAATGCAACACGTCATCGCACTCATACAGGCTGCGCAGTAAGCCCGCAGGATGAAAGTGGTCGTAGGCGAGCACTTCGAGCGAATCGTGCAATTCAACGGCGTGAGTGTTGTTGCCGTTGGTTGCGGTGAGATACGGGTTGCGTCGAGGGGCCGAGCGATGGGCGAGCGGGGCGAGGTCGTCAACCTCGCGCACCATCTCTGCAAGAGCCACTTCGGTGATGAAGCCGGGTAGCACGCACACGCCGTCATCTCGCATCGCCGAGGCTGCGCGATCGGTAATCGATTTGTTATCCAAGGGGTAGCGATTTTGATCTACCGCAGCAAGAACACGATCGACTTTGCTTCGTAGATGTACAGAGCCCTGCTGCGTCGGCTGTGCCATGACAATGGTCAGGCTAGATGTGCCAAAGGGGTAGCGTCGCAATTGTGGGTGAGTGGGAGACAGGTCTCAACGTCGCCCACGATCGCGGCATCATCGATGCAGAATTGCGAGATCGTCTCACGGCGATGACGTTTGAACGCGAGGCTCAGGCCGAGCGGTTTCCGATGCGAATTGCGCTCATCGTGCTTGGTGCGATACTTCTGGTTTCGGCGGGTTTCGCAGTGATTGTGCGAGTGCTAGGCGACGACCCGTCGGAAGTGTTGATAGCCGCGGTGTTGTTGTTGGTTGCCGCGATCGGCGAAGGCGTGGCGTGGTTGATTCGCCGCGCGAAGTCTCTGGCATTTCTCGCGGGCATCGTTGGCGCTTTTGCCGGAATCCCACTTGGTTTCTCGATAGCGGTGTTGTTGCCGAATGAGCCGAACGCCGCCGCAGGTGCGGTGGGGTCTTTCGTCGCAGCCGCGTGGTCGGTGTTGTGGTTTCAACGCACTCGTGCCGGGCTTGCGATCGCCGCAGTGATCGCCGAGTTGGCGTTCTTCGTGGGTTTCGCTGCCGATTGGGCTGATCTGACCCAAGAGACAATCGGTGTCTTGCTCTGCTTGGTTG
>CAYFNN010000218.1:0-1929 GCA_964344465.1 uncultured Bifidobacterium sp.
CGTCTGCAGTGCCTGCACCACAAACAGCACGAGCACGAGCCGGAACCATCGACTCGAGACGATCAGCAATAATCGGTCAAGCATCGATCAACGACCGGCTTCGGTGATGGGTTGGTACAACAACACCCGCAGGAATGAAAGATTCGACAGATCCGCGACGAGTTCAACCTCCAAGACCGGGCCTGAGGTACCCAGCCGTTCAATGACGCGCGAGACAATCCCGATTACCACGTCAGGCGGTGCAAGGCTTCGTGAGCCACCCGCCGACACGATGGGTGCCCCAACTTCAATTGCATCCGCCCGAGTGGTGACGTCAAGAAAACGAACCACCGGTTTGTTGCCCGGTCCCCGACCCTCGAGAATGCCGGTTTCGCGCACCGCCAATTGACTCGCGATCGGCACGGTAATGCTGCTGCCGGCCCCTGCTACTTCAACCGATGGCACCGTGGTGGCCGAGGGCGTGAAGCCGAGAATCGTGGTTGTCGTTGTTGAGGTGCTTGATGTCGTACTTGACTCGGTTGTTTCAAGGACGGAGTTCACCGTCGGAGCGTCTTCGGTTGGCAATTCGGGCAACGTCACCGGAGTACGGCTTGAGGCCGTCACCACTTTCACCGAAAGCGCATAGTCGGGATCGGAGATCAACATCACCAACGACCGATCTGCGAACACTTCGGTTACCTTGCCGATCAACCCAGCCGCATTCAACACGGGCATCCCGACCTTGATTCCCGACTCCGACCCCTGGTTGATTTCAATCGTCTGCGAGAAGTTGGTCGGCGTTTCGCCGATAACTTGCGCCGTTACCGAGTTGATGCCCGCAAGCGTGGGCAAGCCGTTGAGTGCAAGCAATTCTTGAGCCAGCCTCACCGAAGCTGCTGCGGCAACTGCGGCACCTTCCTGCAGTGCAACCTGCTCGGCGAGACGATCGTTCTCGGCAACGATGTCGTCGTAACTGCGGAATGACTTCCAGGCGTTGGAGACTGGGCGGGTCACCACCCTTACGACACCTTCAATTGGTGCAAAGACGGTGCCGAATGCCCGCCGAACTTGTCCGGTGGCTGACGAGCCACTCAGGTCGAGCGTGATGAAGAACACTGCCGCCAGCGCCAGCGCGATAATGGCGCGAATCAGCGATGTTCGTGATCGAGCCACGCCTACGACGCCACGCCTACTCGTCGTCCGATTGTGCCGTGAGACCCTTCATCGCATCGAGATTCTCCAAGGTGAGGCCGCCACCGATGACCACCGACATCAACGGATCATCTGCCACCACAGTCTGAATGCCGGTCTCATGAATCATGCGTTCGGTCAAGCCGGTGAGTAATGCCCCACCGCCCGACAGTGTGATGCCATTGCTGATGACGTCGGCAGCGAGTTCGGGTGGCGTGCGCTCGAGTGTGCTCTTGACGATGTCAATGATGGTTGAAACGGGGCTGTCGATTGCGGCACGAATTTCTTCGGTGGTCACTTCCTGCGTTCGCGGAAGACCAGTCGTGGCGTCACGACCGCCCACATCGGCGGTGAGTTCGGTGGCGAGCGGCCACGCTGAACCGAGTTGAATCTTCACATCTTCAGCGGTGTTGTCACCTACGTCGAGGTTGAACTCTTTCTTGAACATCGCCACGATTGCGTCATTGATTTCGTCGCCTGCCACGCGGCACGAACTCGCCGTGACGATGCCTCCAAGGGAGATGACTGCAACCTCGGTGGTGCCTCCCCCGATGTCAACGATCAGGTTCGCACTCGGTTCGCTCACTGGCAGGCCAGCCCCGATGGCAGCCGCCATTGGCTCTTCAATCACATAGACCGGTCGACGGGCCCCTGCAAATTCCGCCGCATCCTGCACGGCTCGTCGTTCGACACCCGTTACTTCAGATGGCACGCAAACGATCATCCTCGGTTTGCTGAAACGACTGGTGTGCACTTGTC
>CAYFNN010000219.1:0-1914 GCA_964344465.1 uncultured Bifidobacterium sp.
TCGAGAGGTGCGTTTCCCGCGACCGTGGTGACGCCCAAAACATCTGCAAACTTCGAAGCCACGATGATCGCAAAGGCATCGTCATGCCCGGGATCGCAGTCAAGAATCACCCGCGGTCGCTGCGACATCGGGAACGAGCCTAAACGGTTGTCTGCTTCGGTGCGAAAGTACTCCGCTGGGCTTACGCCTCAGTGAACCAAGCCGTCGTATCGGGCGGCACGACGCCACCAGTTACGTCACCCGACGCACACAACAGCGTGCCAACGATCGGTGTGGTTGGTGTCGATCCCATGTTCGCAATGCAGACGACGCTCGGTGAGCCTGCCACCGAACGACGAAACGCGACGACACCGTTGTTGCACAACTCCGGGATCCACTCGAAGCCACCCTGCTGCATGGCTGGCTGCGCTCGACGCGTGGCCGTCGCTGCACGAACACGGTTCAGCGTCGAACCGATGTCGGCTTCCTGTGCCTCGACGCTGAGCTTCGACCAAAGTGTCGGTTGCGTGAGCCACGCCTTCTTCGCGTTGCTCGGGCTGAAACCGAAATTGGTGCCCGACGCACGCCACGGCATCGGCACTCGGCAACCGTCACGACCAAGGTGCTCGCCCTTCGTGCGGTGGAAGTGCGGGTCTTCGCGCTCGACATCAGAGAGATCGATCACTTCTTCAAGTCCGAGTTCTTGGCCATTGAAAAGATACGTGGTACCTGGCAGAGCAAGAATCGTGTACATCGCAGCGAGTGCTCGCACGCGACCCAGTGCGAGGTGCGCTGGCGAAGCAATCTCGCGATGAACGACGCGACCGCCGTATCGCGTCGGAGACCGGCGCACATCGTGGTTCTCCGTCACCCAAGTGGTTGGTGCGCCGACGAGAGCGTCGGCCGCCATCGACGAATCAATGATGTCGCGCCACTTGTCTCCATCCCACTCGGCAGTCAGCAAGTCGAAGTTGAAGCCGGTGTGCAATTCATCGGAGCGCAGATAGCGAGCTCGCTTCTCTGGCGTGTCGAGCCAGGCCTCGGCGACGAACACACGTGGCGGGTTGTACGAGTCGGCAATCTTTCGCCAGCGTCGGTAGACATCGTGAACTTCCGGCTGATCGAAATATGGTCGAGCGTGCGGGTCGAGCAGGGCTGGGTCACTGCTGTCAAGCACGTCGGGATACCCACGTTGTTTGATCATGCCCTGCGCTACGTCGATACGGATGCCGTCGACACCGCGGTCGAACCAGAAGCGAAGCGTGTCGTCAAACTCACGCACGATGTCGGGGTGATCCCAGTTGACGTCGGGTTGATGCGTGTCGAAGAGATGCAGGTACCACCACCCGCTCGGCGTGCCGGCTGCGGCGCCATCCGACAACTTGGCCGCAGTGCCACCTCGCGAGTTACCCGCGGAGCTCCCGTCGCCAATCAGCGTCGAGCGGCCATCAGCGGCAACCCACAGCTGCGTCCACGCCAAGCCGCCGAAGATCGACTGCCAATTGTTCGGCGGTAGCTCACCATTGGCTCCACGACCGCGCACGCAGTGATACCGCGCCCAGGCCGGTGAGCCGGGCAACGTGGCGAGTGCCTCGACAAAGAACCGATGCTTGCTGCTCGAGTGGTTGGGCACGATGTCGAGAATCACACGAATGCCACGAGCGTGGGCTTCGCGAATGAACGACTCGGCGTCAGCCAAGGTGCCGAACATCGGGTCAATATCGCGATAGTCAGAGACGTCGTATCCCCCGTCGCATTGCGGACTCGGGAAAAACGG
This sequence comes from uncultured Bifidobacterium sp., assembly GCA_964344465.1. Taxonomy (GTDB): domain Bacteria; phylum Actinomycetota; class Acidimicrobiia; order Acidimicrobiales; family Ilumatobacteraceae; genus F1-60-MAGs027. Next base: position 1,757 of record CAYFNN010000219.1, read on the forward strand.
GCTGAACCACACGGCGTCGATGCCGAGCGCACGCAGATAGTCGAGGCGTGCTTGCGCACCCGACAAGTCGCCAATGCCGTCACCGTTGCCGTCGGCAAACGACTTCGGATAAATCTGATACACCACCGCACGGCGCCACCAGTCGTCACCCTTGAGAT
>CAYFNN010000220.1:0-1908 GCA_964344465.1 uncultured Bifidobacterium sp.
TTAGCGTTGAGTGTGTGTTCACGGGCATCGTCGAAGAGCTCGGTGCAGTGCTGGCGCGTGATGGTTCGCGGTTGCGCATCAGCGCTCGCGACGTGCTGAAAGACAGCAGCATCGGCGCATCAATCGCTGTCAACGGCTGCTGCCTCACGGTCGTCGCGCGCGGCGACGACTGGTGGGAGGCCGACGTGAGCGACGAGACGTACTCACGCACCAACCTCGGCGCGATTCGTGTTGGCGACGGAGTCAACCTCGAGCGACCGATGGCTGCCGACGGACGCTTCGGAGGTCACGTGGTGTTGGGCCACGTCGACTTCGTCGGCGAAGTAGTGACCGCAGCACCCGATTTTTGCGTGCGCATCCCCCACGAAGCGATGCGGCTCGTCGTTGAGAAGGGTTCGATCACCGTCGACGGCGTGAGCCTGACGGCATTCGGGTTGACCAGAGACACGTTTCGCGTGGCAGTAATCCCCCACACGGCAGCAGTCACCACGCTCGGGGCGCGCAAGCCGGGCAACAAAGTGAACATCGAGATGGATGTGTTGGCGAAACACGTCGAACGATTGGTCGAGACTCACGGCGCGGGCGAACGGCGCTCTGGCGCAAGTGGCGGGCGCGGCGGCTGGTTCGCACGGTGGCGCCGATGAGCAGTCTCGATGACCTGCGAAAACAGATCGACGACATCGACTCGGCGATCGTCGAGTTGTTGGCGCAGCGCATGGAGGTTTGCCGCGAGGTAGCCGACCTCAAGTCACAGACCCGCACCGCAGTGATTCAGCCGCAGCGTGTGCGCGAGGTGCTCACCACACGTCGGCAGTGGGCTATCGACAACGACGTTGATCCCGATTTCGTCGAGCAACTCTTCCGTATTCTGCTTTCCGAGACGCACCGCATTGAGGTGGCACACGTCAAGCCCTTTGAGAAGCCGTCAAAGGTCGCCGATGTACTTGCATCGGCGCTCGATGCCGTGGCATGTCGCATCGACCACGTAGTGGTTGCAGTTGCCAACCTCGCAGCAGCGTCGAAGTTTCTTGCTGCAATCGGCTTTGCCGTCAACGAGACTGACGACGCCGCGATCAAGGTTGCCGAGGGTGGCGGCGTCACGGTTGTGCTCGTCGGACCGGGTGACAAAGCAGTCGACGCCCACCTGGCCGAGCATGGTTCGGGTGTGCAGCACATCGCCATCGAAGTATTGAACGCGGGCTACGTGCAAGAGCTGTTGCGGGCGGCGAACATTCCCCTGCTCACCGATGTGGTGGTCGACGAACACGGTCACGAGCAAGTTTTCACGGTGCTCGACCCGGCAACTGGTGTGCAACTGGGCTTCATCTCACGCACGGGCAACCGCGTGCCGATGAGCGGCCAGAACGTTCGGGCGTTGTTCCGCGCCATCGGCGACGCCTAGTTGCTAAGGTGAGGGCGCTCGGTGAATACGAGCGAGTCGCACCTCTAACAACTGCGACCTGCTCGATCGAGTCCTGACACAACATCACTACGACGTGGGGCCGGCGAGCAGTCGCCTGCCTGAAGGACTCTCGTGCAACACCGACATCTGCTCGACACACCACTCGTCGAGTTGCTGCGCGACGCCCGCAAGATTCGTGACCTGCAGTACGGCGCGCGCATCACGTATTCGCCGAAGGTGTTCATACCGCTCACGATGTTGTGTCGCGACAAGTGCGGTTACTGCACGTTCGCCCAGCCACCGGCGCGCCTCGAACAGCCGTACCTCTCGCCGGAACAAGTGTTGACCATCGCAAAGCGCGGCGCGGCGAGCGGTTGCCACGAAGCACTCTTCACACTCGGCGAGCGACCGGAGTTGCGCTACGACGTTGCGGCCGAGTGGCTACGCAACAATGGCTATGACTCGACGGTGCACTACCTGCACGACATGGCCAAGTTGGTGCTCGA
>CAYFNN010000221.1:0-1903 GCA_964344465.1 uncultured Bifidobacterium sp.
GAATCGAATAGACGTCGACGCCGCCGGCGGCCTGCTCGCTGTATCCGCCTTTCAAGAGTGCGGGGATACCGCAGGCGAACTCGATGTTCTCGAGGCCGCGTGCCAGCTCGCCCATCGCGTCAGCTGGCACCTTGCCGTGCTCGAGCGAGACGATGTTGGCGATCTCTTTGCGGTTCGCATCCACGAGCTCGCGCATGCGGAACATGATTTCCGCTCGGCGCGACAACGAGGTCGCACGCCAGGCCGGAAGCGCTGCCTTCGCCACTGCGACCACCGCGTCGAGTTCGGCGACGTTTGCAAAGTCGACGGTCGCTTGCTGCTCGCCCGTCGCCGGGTTGTAGACGGCGCCAGAGCGGCCGGAGGTGCCGAGCACCATCTTGTTGCTGATCCAGTGTCCGATGCGGTTCACTTGTGGCTCCTTTGGTGGATGTTTTCGAGTCTGGTTGCGGCGACTTGCCTTCCCTGCATCAGTGCAGGTATTGGCTGAGCCCGCGCTTCACGTACTTGCCGTGACCCTTGCGGCCCTTGAAGGTGTCGTTCTCGACGACGACCATGCCGCGCGAGAGCACCGTGTCGACTTTGCCGTCGACCTCGAAGCCTTCCCACGACGAGTGGTCCATGTTCATGTGGTGCTTGTCGTTGATGCCGATCTTGGTCTTCTTCGTCGGATCCCACACCAAGATGTCGGCGTCCGATCCCGGAGCGATGATGCCCTTTTGCGGATACATGCCGAACATGCGAGCCGGCGTAGTCGCACACGTCTCCACCCAGCGTTCGAGTGAGATCTCGCCGAGCACGACGCCCTGATAGATCAACTCCATGCGGTGCTCGACACCGCCCATGCCGTTGGGGATCTTGCTGAAGTTGCCGAGACCGAGTTCTTTTTGGTCTTTGAAGCAGAACGGACAGTGGTCGGTCGAGACGATGGCCAGCTCGTTCATGCGCAGACCCTTCCACAGGTCGGCGTGGTGGTGGTGATGGTCGTGCTTCGAACGAATTGGCGGCGAGCACACGAATTTGGCGCCCTCGAACCCAGGTCGCGCGAGGTGATCCTCGAGCGTCATATAGAGGTACTGCGGGCAAGTCTCGGCGAACACGTTGAGACCCTCGTGTTGCGCAGCGGCAACCTCATTGAGTGCGTCGGTTGCCGACATGTGCACGATGTAGAGCGGCACGTTGCCCGCCACCTTGGAGAGGATGATCGCGCGATGCGTCGCCTCGCCCTCGAGCAGGCTCGGACGCGAGTACGAGTGGTACTTCGGGTCGGTCTGGCCGCGCGCCAAGTATTGCTGCACGAGCACGTCGATGGCGATGCCATTCTCGGCGTGCATCATGATCATCGCGCCGTTCTCCGCGGCAGTCTGCATCGCGCGCAGAATCTGTCCGTCGTCGCTGTAGAACACGCCCGGATACGCCATGAACAGTTTGAAACTGGTGACACCCTCGTGGTCGACGAGGTAGGTCATGTCCTTCAACGCCTGTTCGTCGATGCCGCCAACGATCTGGTGGAAGGCGTAGTCGATCGCGCAGTTTCCGCCAGCTTTGCGGTGCCATTCGGCAAGGCCGAGTTGCACGTTCTCGTTGTATCGCTGCAGGGCCATGTCCACGATCGTGGTGACGCCGCCCCACGCGGCTGCGATGGTGCCCGTCTCGAAGGTGTCGACCGCAGCGGTGCCGCCGAAGGGCAGTTCCATGTGCGTGTGCACGTCGATGCCGCCCGGCACGACGTACTTGCCTTTGGCGTCGATGACCTTGTCTGCGGTCACGCCCATCGCATCGGCTTGGCCTCGCGCGTAAAGCGCGACGATGATCTCGCCGTCGATGAGGACGTCTTGCTCGTGGCGACCTGTCGGACTCACGACGGTGCCGTTCTTGATGAGGGTACGTGCCATGGCTGTCTCCT
>CAYFNN010000222.1:0-1901 GCA_964344465.1 uncultured Bifidobacterium sp.
ATGCCGCAGCGGCATATTTGATGTCGCGGGCTCGGCTCCAGGTGACCATCAACACCAATACACGGGTACCTGGCGCTATGGCAAGAGCCACGATTGCAGCGACATCGAGACCGCGACCGAGTGGTCCTCCTATCACTACACCGGCAAGTGCGAGCGACCCTGCAGCAACGACCAAGATGCCGAGTATGCGTGCGAGATCGATCTTGCCTGTGTTCATGCTCGTAGCGCCAGCACAATTGCGATCAACACCAGCGCCACCGAAGTGGTTCGACGCACTACCGGCGGTGACAACCGTTGCTGTAGTCGTGCACCAACGCTGCCCCCGACGAGCGCACCGAGCACGACGAGGGCCGCATCAGACGCCACAATTCGACCATCGATGGCCATCAAGATGAGCGCAACTGACGCGGTGAGACCGATGGTGAATGTGCTGGTTCCTGCAGCAACTTTTGCGGGTAGTCGCATCACTTCACTCGAGAGCGGCGTCTTGAGAAAGCCGCCACCAACGCCTGCAAGCCCAGTGACGACGCCAGCAAGCGCCATGAGCGCAACCCCTACGCCCATGCGTGAAGGCTGGTAGGGCACGACGGCACCGTTCAACAGATACGCACCGGCGAGCGAACCCTTGCGTTCGCCGACATGGCTCGCGTCAAGCGACGGGTCGGGCTGCCATCGCATTCCCTTGCGACGGGCACCGAGCACGGCAGCAATCAACGCGAATGCGGCCAACGACCACATCAACGCGCGTTCGGACAACGAACCAGAGAGAACGACACCCACCACTGCGCCAGTGGTTGCCCCGAGTTCGGTCACGACGGCAAACCGATGGTTGACCGTGCCATCACCAACTTGTCGTCGACCAGCGGCCACCGAGCCGGCAATCACGCTCACCAAGCCGAGTGGCGCCGCGCTCGCCACGCTCATGCCGCCCAGTGTGAGCAACGGAACCAGCAGGATTGCGCCACCCAGACCACCGATTGCCCCGAGCATGCTGGTGGCGAGCGCCAACACCACAAGCAAGAGATCGTTGTCGGCAATCACCCGCGCGAGCCTACGAAACCAGGTCGACGGAATCATTGGTAAAACCCGACTGAACTACTCAACAATTTGGTATCGTGGCTGGCATGTCGAAGCGATACCCCTTCCCTCATCCCGTGAATGAAACATCGGCACGCATCGTCGCAGCAGGCGTTGTGGTCATGGGTGCGGCCTACGCGCTGAGCGGTGCAGCTTGGATTTTGATTCCGCTCGTCTACGGGTTCCTCGCGCGAGTCACCACAGGACCAGCGTTCAGCCCACTCGCACTGCTCTCGACCAAAGTATTGACACCGCGCATCAACACTCAGCATCGCATGGTGGCGGGCCCGCCCAAGCGATTCGCGCAGTTCGTCGGCTTGATCTTTTCTGGCACTGCGGCGGTGCTCTGGCTACTCGACTTTGACGCTGCCTCGCGCCTCGTGGCTGCCGCACTTGTGGCGGCCGCACTGCTCGAGTCGGCGTTCGCCGTCTGTCTTGGTTGCATCATGTTCGGTTGGTTGATGAAGCTCGGCGTCATCCCGCAGCGCGTATGCGAAGAGTGCAACAACCTGCAGTTGCGTCACACCGCCAAGGTTTAGTGTCGCCGAATTACTGAGAATTTGAGGATTGCTGGCGACGTTCACGTATGAGTCGCCACGTCATCGTCGTTGGTGGTGGAGCATCCGGCACTCTTGTTGCGATTCAACTCGCCCTACAGGCCCGCGACGGTTTGCGCATTACCGTCGTCGAGCCGCGACCCCGGCTGGGCGAAGGTGTCGCCTATTCGACGTCTGATCCGACGCATCTGCTGAACGTCGCTGCAAGTGGGATGTCGATATATCCAGACGACGCCGAGCACTTCGTGCGCTGGGCCAAATGCAATG
>CAYFNN010000223.1:0-1897 GCA_964344465.1 uncultured Bifidobacterium sp.
CCGGCGATACGCCGCGCCAGGCCGCGGGGGGTGAACGTCGATACGGCAGTAAGTGACTTGTTCACGAGGCCCGGCACGCAGAGAGCCTTGCCTTCCATCACGGCGCGCAAGCCATCGCGGGCAACATCATCGGCGCTCATCCAGGCGAAATCGGGAAACTTCGACTCGAGCCCCGAGGTGTTGGAGATGCTCTGAAATTCCGTGTGCGTCAACCCTGGGCACAGTGCGGTCACGCGAATGCCCGAGCCACGCAGTTCTTCGTGCAGCGCCTCGGTGAGGCTGGTGACGAACGCCTTGGTGGCGGCATATACCGCGAGCCCCGGCCCTGGCTGAAACGAGGCGATACTCGAGACATTCAACAAATAGCCGCGACCGCGCGGTTGCATCTGGCGCACTGCTTCGTGGGCGATGCGCATGAGTGCGTTGATGTTGAGTGACACCTCGTTCGAGAGCCGTTCGGGGTCGGCATCGGCAAATGCTCCCGAGGTGCCGAAGCCTGCGTTGTTGACGACGAGATCGATTGGTGTGCGCGTCGTGTCGCGCAACCGCGAAACTACCGCTTCGAGACCTGCTGGGGTCACGAGGTCGGCGGCGAGCACCTCACAGTTCGGATACTGCGCGGCGATGGCATCAAGTCGGTCTTTGCGACGCGCCACCAGCACCATCCCCACACCGGCTTTGCCGAGTTTGTGGGCGATTGCCTCACCGATGCCACTTGAGGCCCCGGTGACTAATGCGTACGTGAACGGAGCCTTGGTCACGCTTAGTTGTCGCCGAGACCACCGGCTGCGGAGATTCGTGCATGTGCACGACGCAAGTCGGCTTCGACGGATGCGTCATGTTCACCGCGCATCGATGCTTCGGCACGCTCTTTTGCGGCGCGCGCACGAGCGACGTCGATGTCTTCGGCGAGTTCGGCATTGTCGGAGAGAATCGTCACGTGACCGCCTGATGCTTCGACGTATCCGCCGTGCACTGCGACGCTCTGCACTTTTCCGCTATCCAGCGTGATGCGCGTGTGATTTTCGGTGAGCACGCCAAGAAACGAGGTGTGACCAGGCAAAAAGGCGATCTCGCCACCACTTTCGGTGCGTGTAATCACCTGCGTGGCATCGCCAGAAAACAGCACGCGCTCGGGTGAGACCACCTCGACTTTCATCGTCGCCCCGCTTGCCATCGGCCCGCCCTCGTCGTCAGCCTACGACGCCGACTCTTGCAGCGCCTTGGCCTTCGCCTGCACCTGCTCGATATTGCCGACGTTCAAGAACGCCTGCTCGGGCACATCGTCGAGATCGCCTCGCACGATGGCTTCGAAGCTCTCCACGGTTTCGGCGGTGGGCACGTATTCGCCCTTCACACCAGTGAACACTTCGGCCACGTAGAACGGCTGCGACAAGAAGCGCTGCACCTTGCGGGCACGCGACACGGTCTGGCGGTCTTCTTCCGACAGTTCGTCGAGACCGAGAATCGCGATGATGTCCTGCAGCTCCTTGTATCGCTGGAGGATTTCCTGCACGCGACGGGCCACGTTGTAGTGGCGCTCGCCCACTACTTCGGGCGACAGAATCGTCGAAGTCGATGCCAGCGGGTCGACCGCCGGATAGATGCCGAGCGATGCAATCTGGCGCGACAACTCGGTCGTTGCGTCCAAGAACGTGAAGGTGGTGAACGGCGCTGGGTCGGTGTAGTCATCGGCAGGCACATACACGGCCTGCAACGAGGTGATCGAACGACCACGCGTCGACGTGATGCGCTCTTGCAACTGGCCCATCTCGTCGGCGAGCGTCGGCTGGTAACCCACCGCCGACGGCATGCGACCGAGGAGGGTCGACACTTCAGAACCCGCCTGCACGAAGCGGAAGATGTTGTCGACGAAGAGCAGCACGTCTTGGTTCTT
>CAYFNN010000224.1:0-1887 GCA_964344465.1 uncultured Bifidobacterium sp.
CCGGAGTGTTCAACGTGGTGTGCGGTGACCGCGACACGGGTCGCACGATGGTTGCACACCCGACACCTTCGATGGTCTCGGTCACCGGTTCGGTGCGTGCAGGCATGGAAGTCGCCGAAGCCGCCTCGAAGTCGCTGAAGCGCGTGCACCTCGAACTCGGCGGCAAGGCACCAGTCGTGGTGTTCGATGACGCCGACCTCGCTGCTGCAGCAGCGCAGATCTCGATGACCGGCTACTTCAACGCTGGCCAAGACTGCACCGCGGCCACGCGCGTGATCGCCGGCCCGAAGGTGTACGGCGACTTCGTCGAAGCACTCGCCGAAGCAGCGAAAGGCACCAAGACCGGCGCGCCGAACGACGACGTGCTCTACGGTGCGCTCAACAACGCCAACCAACTCGCGCGCGTGAACGGCTTCATCGAGAAAGCGCCGAAGCACGCCCGAGTCGTGGCTGGCGGCAACAAAATCGGCAACGCCGGCTACTTCTTCGAACCCACGGTCGTCGCCGACTTGAAGCAGAACGACGACATGATCCAGCAGGAGATCTTCGGCCCGGTCATCACCGTGCAGAAGTTCAGCGACGAAGCCGAAGCCGTCAAGTGGGCCAACGGCGTCGAGTACGGCCTCGCATCCTCGGTGTGGACCCGCGACTTCGGCAAGGCCATGCGCATGGCTAAAGCCCTCGACTTCGGCTGCGTGTGGATCAACACCCACATTCCCGTGGTGGCCGAGATGCCGCACGGCGGCTACAAGAAGTCGGGCTACGGCAAAGACCTGTCCGCCTACGCCCTCGACGACTACACGCGCATCAAGCACGTGATGGCGAACATCAACATCTGAGGACTAGCGTTTCGCAGTCAAGGGGGCGATAGTCGGCAGTGAGCGGGGAGCGCGGATCAGTCGAACTCGTTGACGTCACCAAGCGTTACGGCGACGTCGTCGCCGTCGACAAGATCAACCTCGAGATTCACCCCGGCGAGTTTCTCTCGCTGCTTGGCCCCAGCGGTTGCGGAAAAACCACCACGCTGCGCATGCTCGCCGGCTTCGAGCAGCCCGACGAAGGGTTCATACGTATCTCTGGTCAGTTCGTGCAGGGCGTTCCGCCGTACAAGCGCGACGTGAACACGGTCTTTCAGCACTACGCGCTCTTCCCGCACATGACAGTGGCAGAAAACGTCGCGTACGGTCTGCGACAAAAGGGCGTCGCGAAATCTGAGATTGCCACACGCGTTGTGGAAGCTCTCGACATGGTGCAGATGTCAAAACTCGCCGACCGTCGCCCGCGACAGATGTCGGGTGGTCAGCAGCAACGCGTCGCCGTTGCGCGCGCGCTCGTCAACCGACCGAGCATCTTGCTGCTTGACGAACCGCTCGGCGCGCTCGACCGCAAACTGCGCGAAGAGATGCAGATCGAACTCAAGTTGCTGCAGACGCGCCTCGGCATCACGTTCGTGTTCGTCACGCACGACCAAGAAGAAGCCATGTCAATGAGCGACCGCATCGCCATCATGCTCAACGGCCACATCGAACAGATCGCCGACCCCGAAACCGTGTACGAGCACCCGACCACGGCGTTCGTTGCCGGCTTCGTCGGGCGAAACAACTTCTGGCAGGGCACCGCCACCGAGCACGGCTCGCAGGCCGACGACGGCACCATCTTCGTCGCCAGTCGACCCGAAGAAGACGTGCCCAACGGCGAGCCTGCTCTCTCGGCCGTGCGACCGGAGTGCATCAACCTGAGTTCCAAACAGCCCGCCAAACCGGAGAACTGCACGCAGGCCACGGTGAAGGGCGTGTCGTACTTCGGCGACGTGCTGCAATACGTCGTGCGAACCCAGACCAAAGACCTCCTCGTGCTGGTGCCGCGCACCAACCCCGAGCGATTCCA
>CAYFNN010000225.1:0-1885 GCA_964344465.1 uncultured Bifidobacterium sp.
CAACTCGGCGATTCGGTGGTGGCCAGTGTCGATATGGGCGAAGTGCAACGCATCGACGAACCCGCAGGGTGGAGCAGTATTGGCGCTCATCCCGACCGCCCGGTGATGCACCTGTCGGTGGGCAACCCGCACACCGTGGTGGGAGTCGAAGACGTTGGCCTGGTCGACCTCTTGGCACTCGGCCGCAAGGTGCCACAGGTGAACCTTGAGATCGTCGCCCCAGGGCCTGAGCGCAACGGCATCACCATGCGCGTGCACGAACGCGGGGCGGGTATCACGCAGGCCTGCGGCACCGGGGCCTGTGCGAGTGCGTGGGCCGCAGTGTGGTGGGGCCTCGTGGCACAGAGCGGTGAGCGCACCGAAGTGGTGGTGCACATGCCCGGTGGTGATGCGGTGGTCATGGTGAATGCACCGACAGTGGGCCGCACCACATTGACTGGCACGTCGCGATTCGTGGCATCGTTCGACGCCGAGCTCGAACCCCCACACCGGACTACGCCGCGATGAGCACCCCAAGCACGATGGTTGCACGGTGAGTACGCCCTACCAGGAGGCGCTCGGGCGCACGCTGATTGAGCGCACGATTCGCGAGAAGATCGTGATCGTCGGTGTCACGCTCGACAAGCACACCGACGAGGCGACAGAAGAAAGCCTCGACGAACTCGAGCGGCTCGTCGACACGGCCGGAGCCGATGTGGTGGCGCGTCTGACCCAACGTCGACAGGCGCCCGATCCTGCGACCTACATCGGCAAGGGCAAGGTCGACGAACTCAAGGCCACATGTCTGGCGCTCGATGCCGACACCGTTGTTTTCGACAACGAGCTTGCGCCAGCGCAACAGTTCAACCTGGAAAAGACACTCGGACGAACCGCAATCGATCGCACCGCAGTGATTCTCGACATCTTCGCCCAGAACAGCCACACCCTCGAAGGCAAGGCGCAAGTCGAGTTGGCGCTCATGCGGTATCGCCTGCCGCGCATACGCCGTGGCGCGGCGGCCGGGCTCACGCAGCAGGGTGGTGGCATCGGCACGCGTGGCCCTGGTGAAACCAAACTTGAAACTGATCGTCGACGAATTAACGACCGAATCGCCAAACTCGACCGCGAACTGCGCGAGCTGCAGCGCACACGCGACGAACAACGCAAAGGTCGTTCGCGCAGCGGCCTGGCAAGTGTCACGATCGTTGGCTATACCAACGCTGGCAAGTCGACGTTGCTCAACCATTTGACGAACGCAGGTGTGCTCGTGGAGAACCGACTGTTTGCCACGCTCGATCCCACTACTCGGCGACTCGCACTACCGGGTGGCGAACCCGTGCTGCTCACCGACACCGTCGGGTTCATCAAACGGTTGCCGCACACGCTGATTGAGGCGTTCAAGAGCACGCTCGAGGTGGCGACGGAGAGCGACCTGTTGCTTCACGTAGTCGACTCGAGCGCAGTCGACCCCGAGAGTCAAATCGTCGCTGTGCGCGAGGTGCTGGGCGAGATTGGTGCCGACAAGGTGCCCGAGCTGCTGGTGTTCAACAAAATGGATGCGGATCCCGACACCGCCAAACGCATGGTGTACGAACACGAGGGCTCAGTTGCAGTTTCAGCGGCCACTGGCGCAGGCATCGACGCGCTCTTGCGCACCATTGCCGATCGGGTGCGCTCGCTCACGGCCATTGTCGAATTGCTCGTGCCCTATGAGCGCGGCGATGTGATGGCCTCGATTCACCGCGAGGGAGAAGTGGTGTCAACTGCGCACGAAGAACGTGGCATTCGCGTGCGGGCCCGTCTCGCCGACGCGTCACGCGGCCGCCTGACAGAATTCATCGTTGCACCGTCATGACCCCGTCGCTTTGCCACCCAGCATGAACCAGCAGCCGTTTGTCCCGCCGCC
>CAYFNN010000226.1:0-1881 GCA_964344465.1 uncultured Bifidobacterium sp.
CGTGAAGTGCTGATGACCCTCGAAGAGTGGGAAAAGATCCAAGGCAACTGAGGCACTACTCTTCGCCCATGAGCACAACGGGCACTGGCATAGCGGGCGTCGACATCTTCGGCAAGGGTCTCAAGTTTCCGGAGGGCCCCGTCGCGTGCGACGACGGTTCGGTGCTCGTGGTCGAGATGTTCGGCGAACGCATCACGCGCATCAAGCCAGACGGATCAACGGTGGTAGTCGCCGAAGTACCGGGCGGCCCGAACGGGCTTGCCGAGTGCGCCGATGGTTCGCTCATTGTGTGCAACAACGGAGGTTCGTTCACGCCGATCGACCTCGGCACGCTGATTCTCCCCGGGCCGTTCGACCCTGCACGACACACAGGCGGGCGCATCGAGCGAGTGGATGCCAAGACCGGCAAAGTCACGCGACTGTACGACAGCTGCGACGGTCACCCGCTGCGTGGGCCGAACGACCTCGTGCTCGACGGTAAGGGCGGTTTCTATTTCACCGACCACGGCATACGTCACGAACGCAGCGGAGACCGAACGTCGATTTATTACGCCAAGCTCGACGGCTCGATGATCAAAGAAGTGGTGTTCCCGGTGGAGGCACCGAACGGCATCGGCTTGTCGCCCGATGGCAAGAAGTTGTATTACGCCGAGACGCACACTGCTCGCGTGTGGGTGCGCGACATCGTGCAGCCGGGTGAGGTGTCGCCGGTGACGCCGTTCGACACTCACCACCTGCTGTGGGCGTCGCCGAAACTCGTGTATCTCGACTCACTCGCCGTCGACGGCGACGGCAACGTGTGCGTGGCGACAATCGCGCCCGCAGGCGGCGTGACGGTGATTAGCCCCGAAGGCAAGGTGGTGCGATTCGTGGAGTCGGGCGACGTGATGACCACCAACATCTGCTTCGGCGGCCCCGGCTTGAAGACCGCGTACATCACTCGCTCGGGCGTTGGCGATGTGGTGGTCACGCAGTGGGCAAGCCCTGGTTTGGCGCTGCATCGCTAGCCCGTAAAACACATGTCGTGCGGGCACTGCCTGGTGCGACAAAAACTGCTGCTCTCGTAGCCTTGATGCGTGGCATCGCGCTTCTACATCGAGACGCTTGGGTGCCCGAAGAACGAAGTTGACTCCGAAAAACTCGTCGGCACGCTGCTGGCGCAAGGGTTGACCGCGACCGACGACGAGAGCCAAGCCGACGTGGTGGTCGTCAACACATGTGCGTTCATCGAAGATGCACGCAAGGAGAGCATTGACACCATTCTCGCCCTGAGCGACCGGCGCAAGAAGGGTGCCCGACTCGTGGTGACTGGCTGCATGGCCGAGCGCTACGGCGACGAACTGCGTGCCAACCTGCCCGAGGCCGACCAGATCGCCGGCTTCGGCGTGGCAATTGCGACAGGGGTGGCGCCGGCCGCCGCGACGGCAGTGGTGCTGGGCAAGAAGCCGTCGCTCGCCGTGGCGAGCGAGACCGTGCCGTCGTTCGATCTCTTGAATTTGCCGCGGCCCAAATCGCACACGCCGTGGGCGTACGTGAAGATTGCCGAGGGCTGCGACCGCAACTGTGGGTTTTGTGCGATTCCGTCGTTCCGCGGCCCGCAGCGCAGCCGCGACATCGACAGCATCTTGCGCGAAGTCGACGAACTGCAAGCCAAAGAAATCGTGCTCGTCGCCCAAGACCTTGCCAGTTACGGCAAAGACCGCCCCGGCGAACTCGGTGCCGGCTCGATCGTGCCGCTCGTGCGGGCGGTGAGCGCAAAGGTGCCGCGCACGAGACTGTTGTATCTCTACCCGAGCGATCTCACCGACGACCTCATCGAGGCGATGCTCGCAAGCGGTGTGCCGTACTTCGATCTCTCGCTACAGCACGTGTCGAAGCCGC
>CAYFNN010000227.1:0-1867 GCA_964344465.1 uncultured Bifidobacterium sp.
TTCAACGTGTCGCACCGTGCCAACGACATCGCGCTCTACGAACTTGGCCATGTGTACCGCGCGCGCACCGTCGCAGCGAGCTCGAGCCCGTCGAGGTCGGAGGCGCAGCAGGAGCTGCCCGACGAGACCGAGCAGTTGTGCATCATGGCGGTGGGCGCTGATGCATCTGAAGCGGTGAGTTGGTGGTCGCAGATTGTCGCCGTGTTCGGCGTTGGCGCACAGCTCGATCAGTCGCGCGTGCCAGCGGGATATCACCCGACGCGCAGCGCCACGCTCGCGCGCGGCAAGCAAGTGGTTGGCTACGTGGGGGAGATCGACCGCCAGGTGCTCGCCAAATACGGCGTTGAAGATCGCGTCGCATGCCTCGAAGTCGATGCATCGGTGTTGCTCGGCGATTCGCCAAAAGTGCCGGTTGCCAAGCCCGTCAGCCGGTTTCCGTCGAGTGACTTCGACCTTGCGTTCTCGGTGCCGGCCCGCGTAACGGCGGCAGCGCTGCAACGGGCACTCAGGCAGGCAGCGGGTGCGCTGGTGGAAGACGTCGCCTTGTTCGACGTGTTCCGCAAGGCGGCCACCGACGACTCGCGCAGCTTGGCGTATCGCCTGCGTCTGCGGGCCGCTGATCGCACGCTCACCGAAGCAGAGGTGGCTTCCACGCGCTCGGCGTGTATCGCAGCTGCCGAGAAACTCGGCTGCACCCTGCGCGGCTGATTGGGCTCAACCCACCTTGTAGCCGGCGTCTTCAACGGCCTTGCGAAGAGCCATTTCGTCGATCTGGCCATCCGATTCGATGGCGGCCGACTTGTTCTCCAATGAGACCTGCACGCTCTTTACGCCTGCCACCCCTTGAATGGCCTCAGTCACATGACGTACGCAGTTGCCGCAACTCATTCCTTCAATAGTCTTCGTCGTCGTGGTCACAAAACGCACCCTAGCCTCGCGCGCGCTGACGGCTGTCATCGTGCTTGCTGCAGGCGTCGTGCTGGGTGCTTGCGGTGGCGATTCGAACTCGTCAGCAGTTGACTCCGACGACGTCGAGTTCGTGCAAGGCATGATTCCGCATCATCAGCAAGCGGTGGAGATGAGCGAATTAGCACTGGATGGTCGCGCCGGTGCAGCGGTGCAGGAACTTGCCCGTCGTATTCAAGCGGCACAAGACCCCGAAATCGTCGCGATGCGCGGAATTCTGTCGCGATGGGGAATCGAAGAAGACGAACATGCGATGCACCACTCGCCAGACGATGCCAAGAAGATGGGCATGCTCACCGAGGCTCAGATGAGTGAATTGGCGATGATGAGTGGCGCAGAGTTTGACCAGCGCTGGATTCAGTCGATGATCATGCATCACGAAGGCGCCGTTGAGATGGCAGAGGCAGCGCTTGAGGGCGGTGTGGACGAAGAAGTCCTCGCGATCGCGGCCGGCATCAAGTCAGTGCAGCTCGCAGAAATAGCCGAACTTCGCGCCCTACTGAACGGCTAGCGCACTCGCGGCGCTCGGCAATTGATGTGACGTCAGGCCGGCGGAATCAGTGCGCCAGTGAACACCTGCCACGCCAGCGCTGATTTCGCGACGAAACTCAGCACGATGTAGGTGCGCTCACCGACGAGATAATCGGCAAACTTGCCTTTGGCGCGGTATTGCAGCCACTGCACGATGGCAAAGATGTTGAAGAAAATGAAGAGCGACACCACGATGCCATAGACGAACCCGGGCACTTCGGTGTTTGACGGGCCCTTCGGTGAGAACAAGTTGAACACCACCGCAATCCACGGCACGATGCCAGCGATGCAGCCAAACCTGAACGGCAGCAGATCGCCATCGCCTGGTGTGGTGTATCGCTCCTGCAGCCAGCCGAAGAGAATCATGCTC
>CAYFNN010000228.1:0-1855 GCA_964344465.1 uncultured Bifidobacterium sp.
GCGATGTCGCGCACCAGCATCGACCCGAGCCCAGGCAGCGCGAAGACGCTTTCGATGACGACAGCCCCAGTGATGAGTGTTGCAACCTGCAGTGAGGCAATCGTCAAGACGGGCGAGAGCACCATTCGTTGTGCTGTGAGCAATGCATCATGGCGTTGTCGACCGACGGCGCGTGCGGTGCGAAAAGCATCAGATGCGACGAAGTCGAGTGCCGACGAGCGGGCGAAGCGCGTCAGCATTGCAGTTTGTGCTGCAGCAAGCGCGAGCACCGGCAGAATCAACGATCGCAGCGCTTCGGTAAACGAACGCCAGCCTGCAACTGGGAACCCACCTGCAGGCAACAACGTGAAGCGAACTGCAAAGGTAAAAATGAGCGCAATTGCGAGAATAAATGCAGGAATCGCCAGACCGAGCTGCGTCAGCGTCATCATCAGAACACCACGAGTGCGGCCGCGACGCAAGGCAGTGCGACGACCGATTGCTGCTGCCGCCACGATCGACAGGATTGTTGACACAACGATTAGTGGCAGTGTCACATCGAGTCGCGACACCACATCGTCACGCACCGACGCCCCAGAGAGCAGCGAGCGACCAAGGTCGCCGCGTACCACGTCACCTAGCCAGCTGAAATATTGTGCGATGAGCGGACGATCAAAGCCGTATTCACGTCGCAGGTCAGCGAGTGCCTGCGGCGTGGCATCTGTGCCGAGCCGTGTGGTGGCGACGTCGCCGGGCAGGGCTCGTAACAGCAAGAAGATGACGATCGTTGCGAACAGCACACCGGCGAATCCAGCGCCGAGTCGGCGAACGACGCCGCTTATCATGTCGCTGGGTTAGACGCGTTCGAGCCGTGCAGCGAAATAGGAGTCGCCCACCGAGTTGCGTGGCACGCCCGTGACGTCACGTTTGGCAACCTGCAGATTTGGAATCAGCCACAACCAATCACTTGCCGATTGCTCGGACAGCACGCGAGCTGCCTGTCGCAGGTTGTCGCTGCGTTGCGCCGGAGTCGCGGACGATGCGGCGGCGGCGATGAAGCCCTGGTAGTCGGCATTGTCAAAGCGGAAGTAGTAGTCGGGATTGGCGTAGATAGCCATGTCGTTGCGTTCGATGTGGCACACGATGGTGAGGTCGTAGTCGGCCTTGGTAAACACACGGTCGAGCCATTCTTCCCACGTCACAGGCGTGATGATGACCTTGAGGCCAACTTCATCGAGTGCAGCGGCAATGAACTCGCTTGAGTTGGTGGCGTAGGCAATCGGCGGAACATCGAGCGAGACTTCGGTACCCATCGTGACACCAGCTTCGGAGAGCAAGGTTCGTGCGGCTGCGGGGTCGTACGGTGCGATGTCGGTGAGGTCTTCGTACCACTCATCAGTTGGCGGCACGAAACTGCCGATACGCGTTCCGTAACCCGCCCACGCCGTGTCAATCAATGCGTCTTTGTCGAGTGCTTGGCGCACGGCGGTGCGCACACGCACGTCGTTGAACGGCGCCCGCGAGTTGTTCATACCCAGTGTTACTTCGCAGTTGGTCGTGCCGCTTTGCACGCGCAGATCGTCGCGCGAGTCGTACGCGGAGAGGCTCTCGGGCGACTGCACGGTGGTCATCACGTCGATATCGCCAGCCAACAGTGCGTTGCTAAGTGCGGCAGCATCGGCAAAGTAGCGGAACACAACTGTGGAGGTGTCGGCGCGACGACCCCAGTAGTCGGCGAAGCGCTCGAGGGTGATGCTGCTGCCCTTCTGCCATGTTGCAAACACGAACGGACCAGTGCCGTTGGCCGTGTCGGTGAAATCAGTGGTGCCTTTCTTGAAGATGACACCACCGCGCTGAGTGAGGTTGTAGAGCAGAT
>CAYFNN010000229.1:0-1838 GCA_964344465.1 uncultured Bifidobacterium sp.
GCAACATCTAGAAACCGGCGCGTCGCGGCGTTCAGCCCGCGAGTAACTCCACGAGTTTTCGCCGGCCTTCGTCGATGTGTTGCCGCAAGATTGACTCAACGACGCCGACGAAGAAGCGTCCGTCATACGACAGGTGCATCGTGAGTTCGGCACCACTGGCAATTGGCGACACGGTGACCGCGAGTTGCCACTTCGCGTGTGCGCGACCATCGAGTTCGCGACGCTCAAACACGATGCGTGCTGGTGAAATGGTGTCGGTGCCATGCGACGCAGCATCAACTTGCATCACGCTGCGCACCATGCGCAGACGCTTCGATCGCGCAAAGGGGCCAACACGCGCCCGCAGTTCAACCAACCATGCAGGTGGCGTGCTGGAAGTCTCTGACGTTGCCGAGTGCACGAGTGGCATCCACTGCGGATACTCGTGCAGTTCGCTGACGTAGCGCAGCACCGTTGAGACTGACGCAGTCGTGCGCAAACTGGCGCTGAGTTCCATGGTGTGCCCGTGTGGGCTACTCGACGTGGTCGCCCTGATTGAAATCGTCGATGTGGTCGCCCTGTGGCAACGATGTGGTGTCATTCGCACCAGCGGGGCGCTCGATTGGCTTGGTCTGACTTGCAAATGCGCGACGCAACAGACGGCCGGTTGCGTTGAGCACTCCGCCAACATCACTCGTGCGATCGAACACCGGTTCATATTTCGGTTCATCGCCCGGAGCCGCGACGTCAACCGTTGGCATCACAACCTCGGCAGTTGGCTCGGCTGCGCGTGGCACCTGCTCAGCCGCATGTGGCATCGGCTCGGCTGCGCGTGGCACCGGGGGCGCCATCGGCACGGTGGGATCAAACAACCCGGGGCCGTCGTAGCGCTTGATTGGCGCCGACGACTCGCGTGATGTGCGTCGCGGCACGCTGCCGGTTTTGTTCCCCGACTTCGGCGTCGATTTGGCGTTTGCCGGTTTGGTGGAAGCTGGCTTGGTATTGGCTGGCTTGGTGCTGGTCGGCTTCGCTAGTGGCGTGATGCGCGCAGTTGACGCACGAGGCGAATTGAAGAGACGGGGCGAACGCTCTCGGCGGTCGTCAAACGTCCACCCGCGCGGCAGAGTGAGCCGAGCGGCGTGGTCGGCACACATCACGTTGAGATGCCGCACTTCATCGGCGTCGAAGTTCTCGAGCCACACCACACAGGCGATGCGATCAATGCCGTAAGCGACTTCGGCTGGCTCGTTGCAGCCGAGCTTTTCGCAACTACGAATCACGCCTACAACAGTAGGGAGCACACCGCTGCAGGTGGGGAATCCGCCCAACGGCACCGCACGACTGCGGCACACCTTCTGGTGGGCGATGCGGGCCTCGATCCCACGACTTCTACGATGTGAACGTAGCGCTCTTCCGACTGAGCTAATCGCCCTTGCTGCTGAATGAGACTAGCGGGAGTCGCACCGCGCAGACGCGCGAATCACGATTGGTAGTCGCTCGAGTGGTTACGGCTCAATGCAGACGGTGCCCATGCCTTGTCGATCGCGAGCCTGCGTGGTGTCGCTGTCACATGCCGAGTCGAACGGCACAAGTTCGCGGGCAACCCCCTGATGCGGCCCGTCGCACGGCACCTCGTATGCCGCACCGACATTGTCGAAGTCAACGCATGAGCCCGCAGAAATCAGTCCATCAATCGTGCGCGGCGGTGTACGGTCACCAGCAAGATGCAGCAACAGAATGATTCCGGTGCCCACCCCAATGGTGATCAGCACAAATCGCCACGGAAACCGCGCCGGCGGATACACGCGATCAGGCTGCACGCCGAACTCGGCCGTGCCCGGCGCCCGAGTTCCAGAAGT
>CAYFNN010000230.1:0-1830 GCA_964344465.1 uncultured Bifidobacterium sp.
CGCGTAGGCGAGTGCGAGATGTTCATCAATCGCCTTGGCAGTGGAGTAACCCCAGCGGGCGATGGTGGTCGAGCCGAGCAGTCGGTCGTCGTCTTCAGACATCGGCATCTTGCTTGTCTTGCCGTAGATCTCACTCGTCGATGCGAGCAACAGTCGTCGGTCGTGCTTCACGCAGGCCTCAATCACGTTTTCGGCGCCCCGGGTGTTGGTGCGGAGTGCACCGAGGGGGTCTTTCACGATGTTGCCGACACCGACACCAGCAGCCAAGTGGAACACCGTCTCGGCACGTCGCACCAGCTTGTCGACCAGGCGGTCGTTCAGGATGCTGTTTTCGACGAAGCGAATGCGCTTGCTGCTCTGTGCGAGGTTTGCAGGGTTACCAGTCGACAAATCGTCGAGCACCGTCACTTCGTGATCCAGTGTCACGAGGCGGTCAACGAGGTGCGATCCGATGTAGCCGGCGCCACCGGTCACCAACACGCGCATGCCGAAAGAACACGCTACTTGTGGGCGCACAACACTGGTCGTGACCTAGCCTTGCCATGTGGCATCTACGTTGCTGTATGTCTCTACGTTCGTTGGAGCGACGCTGCTTTCGCTTGCTCTTGTCCCGATCGTGCGTGACTATGCCCGCCGCCGCCAGATACATGACAATCCTGGTGGCCACAAGTCGCACACTGCACCCGTGCCGTATCTGGGAGGAGTGGCGATGGTATGGGCGTTCTCGACGGCGATGTTCTTGGGGGTGTTTCTGCTGCGAAATGCAGACATAGAAGGTCGTCAGATCAACCTGACACTCGGAAATTTGTTCGCGCAAGGAGACGGCCTGCTTCGCGAGCTCATCGTGGTGCTGGGCCTCGCAATCACATTCTCCGTGATGGGACTCGTCGACGACCTGCGGGGGCTCAGCCCCACTCTGAGGTTCGTCGTAGGTCTGGGTTTGGCGAGTGCACTCGTGGCGTACGGTGTGAGATTGCAATCCCCCTTGCCGTCAGCGGTCGATTTCGCAATCTCCGTCGTGTGGGTTCTCGGTATCACCAACGCGTTTAATCTTCTTGACAACATAGACGGTCTGGCTGCTGGTGTTGCCGCCGCCGCCGCAATGGCATTCTTTTGTATCTCCGTATTCAACGACCAGTCATACAGTGCGTTGCTTGCCATCGGTCTGGCCGGTGCGATGCTCGGATTCCTGCGCAGCAACTTTCATCCTGCGACCATCTACATGGGTGACGCCGGCAGTCTCTTCATTGGTTTCATGATGGCTTACCTCGGGCTGAAGATGCGCACTACCGTGAGCGAGATACCGCAGTTGTTCGCCCCAGTGGTCGTGCTTGGTGTCGCAGTACTTGACACCCTGATAGTGGTCGTGTCACGTGTGCGCAGAGGCGTGAGTCCGTTCACCGGCGGCCAGGATCATCTGAGCCATCGTCTCCGGCGACTCGGTTTGTCTGTTCGTCGTGCAGTTACGACGTTGCTCGTTGCGTCGATTGCATTGGGGGTGCTCGCTATCGGATTGTCCGAGGCACCGGCGTCAGTCGGTTACTGGTTCCTCGCTGCGGTCGCAGTTTCTGGCGTGATGGCAACGGTGGTGCTCACCACAAAGGTCGCGCGCGTCGAGTCATCAGTTGCAGCTCTCAGTACCGATGAAACCAACGTCACGCCGATTCGTCGCGACGTCGTTTAAGTCTCAGACCACTCTCACATCGTCTCTCACCCGATTGCAGCAAGCTCGGCTCAATAAGTGCGTCAGGCGTACGCAGTTTGTCGTGAGCGCGTCTCAAACCGTGTGTAAGGGTCATTACCGATGTATCTGCCCCAACGAGAGACAAA
>CAYFNN010000231.1:0-1826 GCA_964344465.1 uncultured Bifidobacterium sp.
CGCTCGAGGTGCCGCACGGGGCAACTGTCGGCGTGATCGGCTCGAACGGTTCGGGGAAGAGCACGCTGCTGAAATGTCTCACGGGCATCTACACACCCGAGCGCGGCAGCATCACCATCGACGGCAACGTTGCGGCACTTCTCGAGCTCGGCGCTGGTTTTCACGCAGAACTCTCGGGCAGAGAGAACATCTACCTGAACGGCTCCATCCTCGGGATGGCGAAAAAAGAGATTGACACCAAGTTTGACAGCATCGTGGAGTTCGCCGGACTCGAGCAGTTCATCGACACACCGGTCAAGAACTTCTCGTCGGGCATGGTGGTGCGACTCGGCTTTTCCATCGCCACGCACGTTGAACCCGAAGTGTTGCTAATCGACGAGATTCTCGCAGTCGGCGACCAGGCATTCCAGCGCAAGAGCACCGAGAAAATTGAGCAGTTCCGCCGCGAAGGTCGCACCATCTTGGTGGTGAGCCATTCGCTCGGCCTCGTGCAGCAACTCTGCAACACGGTGGTGTGGCTGGAAAAAGGCCGCGTGAAGATGGTTGGCGACGCCAACGACGTGATTGCGAGCTACACCGGCAACACCTACGGCAATTTCGCACAGGTTGATGCCGGATCGAAGACTCGCTGGGGCACCGGCGACGCCCAAGTCACCCAAGTGGCACTCGTTGATGCGGGAGAGCAGCCACTCGAGACCATCGCGTCCGGCGGAGAATTGCGTGTTGCCATCGAGCTCAACTCCCACGTGCGACTCGAGTCGCCGGTGGTGCACGTGAAACTTGAGACGATGACCGGCGAGTTGGTGTGGGCAACATCCACCCAACGCGGCACTGCCACTCTGCGGGTGCTCGACGGGCCTGCACGAGCACTGCTACACATGCCGAATGTGCCGCTTGCTGAGGGCACGTACTACGTGTCGGTGATGATTACTGACGCGACTGGTGGAACCGAGTACGACCACTGCCAGCACTGGGCAAAGTTGCACGTGTCAGGCGGACAGGCAAACGACGGGGGCATCGTGTCAATGCCGTCTGCGTGGTCAATCGGCCGTCAGAAGACCTGACGCCTAGAGCTCTTCAGCGATGCGGCGTGAGAACCGCGAGAACACCGCCAACCCGATTGCCAACGAGGCAAACGAGATAACGACGAGCACGCCAAGGTCAGACCAATCTGGTGCACGACCGTCGAACGTGACATGGCGGAACGAACGAATGAACGCCGTCGACGGGTTCCAGTGATAGATGGAGTACCAGAAACTTGGGATTCGCTCTTCAATGCGAGCCGGGTCGTAAATCACCGGGGTGGCAAAGAACCACACTTGGCTGATGATCGTCCAGAGATATTTGAGGTCGCGGAAAAACACCGCCCCGATCGACAAGATGAGCGCGAGCCCGGATGTGAAGATCGCGAGTAGGAGCATCAGGAACAGCAACATCGGCAACCATGGCAACAGCGGGCTTCCGAAGATAAGGAGCACGATGCACAGGATCGTCATCTCGATACTGAACTGCACGAGGCTGAAGAGCACCTCCGAGAAGACGAGGGTCTCCCGCGCGAATCGCACCTTGCGCACAAGCGCGGCGTTACCGATGAGCGTGTTCAGGCCGAGGCCACAGATGAGGTTGATGAACCCCCACGGCAGGATCCCGCTCAATAGATAGAGGCTGTACACATCGATGCCCGACGGGTCACCTTTGCGGGCCTGGACACCAAAAATCACGCCGAACATTACTGAATAGATGAGCATCTGCGACAGCGGATTCAGCATCGACCAGCCCCAGCCGAGAATCGAGCGACGATACTTGGCGCGAAGCTCACGCAACGT
>CAYFNN010000232.1:0-1825 GCA_964344465.1 uncultured Bifidobacterium sp.
CGAATCGTCTCTGATGCTGCAATCGTGACGAGCGAGAGATAATCGGCGCGCAGTCGCAGGGTTGGGATGCCCAACAACAGGGCAAGCACCGCCGAATACACGAAGGAGAACAGCACGCCGACCCAGAAGTTCCACCCCAGCCAGAACACACTGACACCGACGCCATAGGCGCCGGCCGCCATGAACCCCACCTGACCGAAGTTCATGAGACCCGTGTATCCGAAATGCACATTGAGGCCAACTGCGGCAAGTGCGTAGACCATCACCTCCGGGCCGATCATGGCCGAGAACGTGCGTTCGAAGATGAATCCCCAGTCCATGAATCAGCCAATCCGTTGTTTCTTGCCGAGAATGCCCTGTGGTCGCAACATCAACGCCATGATCAACACGATAAGAGCGGTCATGTTCTTCAACTCGGTGTCGATGAACAAGGTCGACCAGTTGATGGCAATTCCAACGATGAGAGCCCCTACGAGTGCCCCGAATGCCGTGCCCAAACCACCAAGCGTGATTGCAGCGAACACGAGCAGCAGGATTCGGGTGCCGAGGTCCCACTTCACCGTGTCGAAGCCGAAGAACGTACCCGACAATGCGGCAAGTGCCCCGCCATAGATCCACACTTGCGAGATCACGCGTTCAACATCGATGCCAGAAGACTCCGCCAGGTCTTTGTTATCGCTGACCGCGCGCATCGCGCGACCGGTGCGGGTGCGTGTGAGACCGAGTCCCACGCCGATGAGAATCACGACCGATACCACCATCGCCGTTGCATCACGACTGGTGAGTTCCACACCCCAGAATTCGTTGGCTCGTTGTGCGGAATAATCTTCGTATACGCGATAGCGACTACCGAAGTAATACACGAACACATAGCGCAGGAAAATCGAAAGACCAATGGTCATCACCATCTGCGCAAGTAGCGACACTCCTGCATTTCGTGCCGTGCGAAAGACCACGCGGTTGAGCACATAGCCCAGCACTCCACCCATGATCGTGGCAAGAAGCGTCGCGAAGATGAAGTTGACTCCCCCGCCGAACGGTGGCGGTAACGCCGAGAGGAACCCGAATGTCGCTACCAAGCCGTAGATGTTGAAGTAGTACGCCATCAACGTGCCCCACGTGATGAGCTCGGCATGTGCAAAGTTCACCAAACCCGTCGTACCGAAAATCAGCGACAAGCCAATCGCTGCCATCGCCAGATACAAACCCAGTTTGATGCCTTCGAGCGTCAGCTGGCCGATGCGCCGTAACGAGAAGTTGCTCTCGCTGGCTGCGGCACTTGAGTCGCCGAGTACAAGGGGGAAGATGATCCGCTGGTCGCCGTTCACGCTCACCTTGGCTTGCAACGTGGCACGTTCAGGGTCTTTTAGTGCGACCCCTTCGGGCAGGGTCGCAACGTCGAGGGTGATCGTGTAGTCACCAGCAGCTGGCACCTGAATACGGAATTTTCCTTCGGCATCGGTGGTCGCACCCCCTACATCGGCAATCGAGAGGTCGACATTGGCCACGAACACCTTGGTGCCCGTCGTGTCGGTGTATTGCAACTGTCCGATGACCCCGAGGTCATCAGAGACTTGCGCCTGGGCTGGGGCAACCGCCCCAAGGCCGAGCAGCACGCCAAACAGTGCGACGACCGCTCGCCTACCCCACTTTGGCATCACGCCATTGTGTCACACGGGCTGGAGCGCCGAGCAATGGTCGCCAGGCGCATTGCCGCCAGCCATACCACGACGCTGAGCGCCACGTGCAGTGCCACCAGGGGCACGGGCACCCCGGTGAAATATTGCAGGTAGCCGAGGCCACCCTGCACCATGGCAAGAAACAG
>CAYFNN010000233.1:0-1814 GCA_964344465.1 uncultured Bifidobacterium sp.
AGATGGCCGCATTGTCGGCGACGTTGCCCGGTGCGCGCGTGCAGGTCTCGGGCGGCATGAATCGTCCACCGCTCCATGAGTCGATGACGAAAGAGTTGTTCGCCGTCGCCGAACGCGTCGCCAAAGACTTCGGCATCAACGATTTGAAAGGCGTCGCTGTCGGAGGCGGCAGCGACGGCAACATCACGGCTGCAGTAGGCGTACGCACGCTCGACGGTCTCGGTGCAGTCGGCAGTGGTGCACATGCGGAAACCGAGCAGGTGCGACTCGATTTGATGCCAGAGCGCGCGGCGCTGGTGGCTGGTCTCGTGCAGGCAATCGTCAACGGTTAGCAGCATGCGTCAGTTGTCGGGTCTCGACGCGACGTTTCTCCACATGGAGACCTCAACGACGTTTGGTCATGTTTCGGGCCTCGCCATCTACGAGCGGCCGACACCGACGTTCGACCCCTATGCCGTGGTGTTCGAGCGTTTTGCATCGCTCGCCGGCAGGGTAGAGCCGTTGCACCAGAAACTGCTCGAGGTGCCGTTCGGCATCGACCATCCGTATTGGGTCGTCGACAACGACTTCGACCTCAAGTTTCACGTGCGACACCTCGGTCTGGCACCGCCGGGTGACGAAGTGCAGTTGTCCGATCAGGTAGCGCGAATCTTCGGTCGTGCACTCGATCGCACTCGACCGCTCTGGGAGGTCTACGTCATCGAAGGCCTGGCCGATGGTCGATGGGCGCTGATGACCAAGTTCCATCACTCTGCCATCGACGGCGGCGCAGGTGTCGTGCTTCTGAACATGCTCACCGACACGTCACCCGATGCCGCGCCAGATCTCACTCCGGTGCCGATTGTTCCCGAGACGCCGCCCACACCGAGTGACTTGTTGCAGCGCGGTATGAGCAAGCTCGTGACCAATCCGGTGCGTGCCTTGCGGCTGCAACTGCGGGTTGCACAAGGCATCGCCGACTCACTCGGTTTTCGACCGGCGAGTGAGGTCACTCGTCAAGTGCGTCGCACGCTGCGCGGCATCACCCGACGACCCGACCCCGAGAATCCGACCGCCGAGCAACGGGTGAGGCTGCCGCTGAATCCTGCACCATCAACGCCGTGGAACAAGACGATCTCCGCCCACCGCCGGTTTGCGATGCGCTCGGCATCGCTCGACACCGTGCGCGCGTTGAAGACTGCAGCCGGTGGCACGGTGAACGACATCGTGATGGCCGTGTGCACGGGCGCGCTTCGAACGTATCTCTTGCGGCACAACGCACTACCCGACAGACCGCTGCGGGCAATGGTGCCGGTGTCGTTTCGCACCGGCGCCGAAGAAGTTCCGTGGACGAATATGGTCACTGGAATCATCGCCGATCTTCCGACTGACTGCGACGACCCGCGAGAGCGAGTGAAACGATGTCATGAAGCGATGGAGTCTGCAAAACGTCAGTTTGAGTTGCTACCTGCCGACACGATCGCCGAGGGTGCACAGGCGACCTCGCCGATTCTCGCTACGGCCGCGACTCGACTTGCGTCGCGTTTGCGCTGGGCCGATCGCGCGAATCTCTTGCCCAACAACGTGGTGATCTCGAACGTTCCGGGGCCGCGAAATCCACTGTGGTTGGGTGGGGCGCGAATGCAGAATTACATCCCGATTTCCATCGTCACCGATGGCATGGGTCTCAACATCACCGTGCATAGTTACCTCGATCAACTTGCATTCGGCTTGATTGGGTGTCGTGAACTGGTGCCCGACCTGTGGGACCTGCTCGACATGCACTTTGATGAACTCGCGCTGCTCTGCACCACCTACGGAGTGCCCGCCGCCCA
>CAYFNN010000234.1:0-1811 GCA_964344465.1 uncultured Bifidobacterium sp.
GGCAGTTCGCCGTTCAACAGCAGGTAGGCCACTTCGAGGAAGGTCGACTTCTCGGCCAGCTGCTCGATGGGGTAGCCGCGATAGCGCAACACACCCGCGTCGCCGTCGAGATAGGTGATCGCCGACTTGCACGCGGCGGTGGAGAGAAATGCCGGGTCGTACACCCGCAATTTCGGGTCGAGTTGACGCAGCGCCGAAGACGGAAACACGCCTCCGGTAATCGGCACGGTTACTTGTTTGCCCGTGCGGTCGTCGGTGATTGTGATTGTCTCAGCCATCGTGAGGCCTTTCGAGATTCGTTGGTGGGAGCTTCCTCTCCCGCTCGCTCACGCTACTTGCCGGAAGCGCACGCACGGCGCGCCAGTGTGCGAATTTGCGCGCGCTCGGCGTGCGAACCCCCGCTTACAGCGGGCCGTTGTCGTGTTTACGCTTGGGAAACTTCTCACGTTTGCTCGACAACATGTCGAGCGCCGCCACCACTTCACGACGCGTCTCTGACGGGGCGATTACCGAGTCGACATAGCCCCGTTCGGCGGCGACATAGGGGTTGAGGAGGCGTTCTTCGTAGTCGCGTTCAAACGCGGTTCGCTCTTCGGGTGTGGCACGGCGCTGCAAAATGGCCGCTGCTTGCCCGGCGCCCATCACTGCAAGTTCGGCCGTCGGCCATGCAATGCAAATGTCGTTGCCCATCTTTTTTGAATCCATCACGATGTAGGCGCCGCCATAGCTCTTGCGCAGAATCACGCACACTCGTGGCACCGTCGCACGCCCGTAGGCAAACACCAGTTGGGCACCGTGGCGAATCATTCCGCGCCATTCCAAGTCTTTGCCGGGGTAGAAGCCCGGTGTGTCGACCAGCGTCACGATCGAAATGTTGAACGCATCGCAGAACGCCACGAACCTCGCCGCTTTTTGCGACGCCTGAATGTCGAGCGTGCCCGCCAACGCAAGCGGCTGGTTCGCCACGATGCCCACGGTGTGGCCGCCCATCGATGCGAGCGCAGTAACGATGTTGCCCGCCCAGCCCGAGCGCAGTTCCAGATACAAGCCGTCGTCGGCAATCGACTCGATCACGTTGCGCACGTCGTAGCTGCCGGTTGACGACGCCGGCAGAATCGTGTCGAGTTCGGGGCACGCGCGCTCGACGGGGTCGCCCGTGTCGAGCATTTCGGTGAGTTCATCGACATGGTTCGGCAGATAGCGCAACACTTCGTCGAGCAAGGCAGTTGCATGTTCGAGATCGTTGGCAACGAGGCTTGCGACGCCGCTTTGCCGCGCGTGAATATCGGTGCCGCCCAATTCTTCGTTGCTCACCTCGATGCCGGTCATCTGCGCCACCATCGTTGGCCCCGACACGAATGCATACGACTCGTTCGTCATGATGGCGATGTCGCACAGGCCGATGAGCAACGCCGGCCCCGACACCGCGGGCCCATGCACCACGGCGATGGTGGGCACCACACCCGAGCACTGGCTGATTGCCCGCGCGGCCTGGCCCCATCCGTCGAGTGCGGCGACGCCTTCCAAGATGTCGGCCCCCGACGACGCCATCGACAACACGAGCGGCAGACGTTTGTCGCGCGCGGTGTTGGCTGCGTTCGTCAGCACCTGCGAGGCGCTGCTCGAGAGGGCGCCTTTGTGCACCGAATCGTCGAATTCCACCCACACCACACGGCGACCACCGGCCACCACGCGCACCCCAGCCGACACCGCGCCGGGCACCTTGCGTTGCAGGTGCACGCTCGGCTCGCCCGCGGCCTCGCGAGCGGTCGGCTCGTGCACGCTCGTCACGACGCGAAGGCTAGACGCTT
>CAYFNN010000235.1:0-1798 GCA_964344465.1 uncultured Bifidobacterium sp.
TACAAGTCGCGCGGCGAGCCGACCTGCTCTAATCGGCCGCCGTTGAACACCGCGATGCGATCGCTCATCGACAGGGCCTCGCCCTGGTCGTGAGTGACGTAGACGAACGTGATGTTCAGCGTGCGTTGCAGGGCCTTCAATTCGGTCTGCATTTCTTCGCGCAGTTTTAGGTCGAGTGCGCCGAGCGGTTCGTCGAGCAGCAACACCTTCGGTCGGTTCACGATGGCGCGGGCGAGTGCCACGCGCTGGCGTTGTCCACCGGAGAGTTGTGCTGGCATGCGTTCGGCCAGCTGAGTGAGGCGCACCATGCGCAAGGCCTCATCGCGGCGCTGGGTGCGCTCGGCTTTGTCCACCTTGCGCACACGCATGCCGTATTCGACATTTTCTGCCACGGTCATATGCGGGAAGAGTGCGTAGTCCTGAAACACGGTGTTGACGTCACGCTTGAAGGCCGGCTCGTTTGACACATCGCTGCCATTAAGCAAAATCTCGCCACTTGAGGGCAGTTCAAAACCGGCAATCATGCGCAGCACGGTGGTTTTGCCAGAACCTGACGGGCCGAGCAGCGTGAGGAACTCGCCGTCATTGATGTCGAGTGAAACATCAGCAACGGCGACGACATCACCGAAGTGTTTCGACACACTGCGCAGCGAGATGGCTGCAGCGGTTGACATCGTTCTTCGCCGGTCTCGCGTCAGCCCAGCGCGACGAGCGGCTCGACGTAGTCATAACCGAGCGCCTCGGCACTCGGCTTGTTGGTCATCTTGCCGCCGACGGTGTTGACGCCGAGCGCCATCGCCGAGTCGGCTTTCGCGGCATCGCGCGCGCCGAGCGTCGCAAGCGACAACTGATAGGGCAGTGTCGCGTTGGTGAGTGCGTAGGTGCTGGTGTTCGGCACTGCGCCGGGCATATTGCCGACTGCATAGTGAATCACTCCGTGCAGCTCGTACACCGGTTCGGTGTGCGTGGTCTCACGCATCGTCTCGACACAGCCGCCTTGATCGATGGCGACGTCGACGATGACGGAACCTTTCTTCATTGACTTCACCATGTCCTGCGTCACCACGATCGGCGCGCGCGCACCCGCGATGAGCACCGCACCAATCACGAGATCAGCTTCTGCAATCGTGCGCTCGATGGCGCCACGGTTCGATGCAAGCGTCGTGATGCGCCCTTGGTGAATCTGGTCGACGAAGCGCAAACGATCCAAGTTCTTGTCGAGGATGGTGACCTCGGCTTCCATGCCGGCGGCGATGCGAGCTGAGTTCCACCCGACGTTGCCAGCACCAATCACCATCACTTTTGCGGGTCGCACTCCCGGTGCGCCGCCCATCAACACGCCGCGACCGCCGTACGGCCGCTGCAAGTAGTAGGCGCCGGCTTGCGTGGCAAGTCGACCAGCAATCTCGCTCATCGGTGCGAGCAGCGGCAACGAGCGATCGGCGAGTTGCACCGTCTCGTATGCCACGCCAGTGGTGCCCTTCTCGATCAGGGCCTTTGCGACCTTCGGGTATGCCGCAAGATGCAAATACGTGAAGAGCGTGAGGTCTTTGCGCAAGAACCCAAACTCTTTTTCGGTGGGCTCCTTCACCTTCACGACCATGCTCTGGCCCCACGCCTCGGCGGCAGTCTTCACGATGGTGGCACCCGCAGCTTCGTAGGCGGAGTCGGGGATCGACGCTGCTTCGCCCGCATGTGTCTCGACGAACACCTCCACGCCGAGCCGCTCAAACTCACGCACACCGTCGGGGGTAAGAGCGACGCGACCCTCGAGCGTCTTGGTCTCTTTCGGAACGCC
>CAYFNN010000236.1:0-1789 GCA_964344465.1 uncultured Bifidobacterium sp.
GGCGACAAGCCATTTGATGTCGAGACCGAAGCGGCAGTTGTTGCTGGTGTCGACGAACTTGATGCTGCCCGTCGTGAACACGAAGAAGCTGCGGCCCGTGGCGAGATTTACGACCATGCCCAAGACGGTGACGAAGACGATGACATGGCCGTTGATGAAGGAGTTGACGAGCCGACACGTAAGCCGCGCAAGCCGCGCCTGCGCGTGGTGAAGCCGAAGCCAGAGCCCAGCCCCAAACCGTCGACGGGCAAGTCGGGCAAGGGCGAACAGCAGCAGATGCCGCTCGGCCCGGGCGCACAACCGTCGTCGTGGAGCCTTCCGCCGCTTGACATGTTGGCGCTCACCAGCAACAAGCGTGCCAACGAAGATGCGGTGGCCGAACGCGGCGATGCGCTCGTTGCCGCGCTGTCATCGCACGGTGTCGACACCAAGCTGGTCGGATTTACCCGCGGCCCGACGGTCACCCGATACGAACTTGAACTCGGCGAGGGCGTCAAGGTTGCACGAATCACATCGCTGTCGAAAGACATCGCCTACGCGATGGCGGCAGTTGATGTACGCATCTTGGCACCGATACCCGGTCGCTCGGCAATCGGCATTGAAGTGCCGAATGACTCGCGTGACCTTGTGTCGCTTGGTGACTTGCTTACGGCGCCCGAGTCAAAGTCGGCGCAACACCCGCTCGAGGTTGGCGTTGGCAAAGACATCGCGGGTCGACCGGTGTTCCTCAACATCTCCACGACTCCGCACCTGTTGATTGCGGGCGCGACGGGTGCGGGAAAGTCGAGCGTGCTCAACTGCCTCATCACCACGCTGCTCATGCGCACCACACCTGAACAAGTGAGGCTGATTCTCATCGACCCCAAGCAAGTAGAGATGGGGCAATACGCCGGCTTGCCGCACCTCTTGACGCAGCCCGTTACGGTTCCGAAGAAAGCGGCCAACGCACTCGGCTGGGCCGTAAAAGAAATGGAACGCCGCTACGACGTGCTCGTCGAAGCAGGTTTTCGCGACATCACCGGTTACAACGCCGCCTACGACCGGGGCGAGCTGAACCAGGCCGACGACACCGTCGCAGCAGAGACGAAGAAGTTCGAGCGCATGCCCTACATCGTCGTGGTTGTCGACGAGTTGAACGACTTGATGATGGTCGCGGCACGCGACGTGGAAGAGTGCATCACTCGCATCGCACAGAAGGCACGTGCGGTGGGAATCCACCTCATCGTTGCCACGCAGCGACCCAGTGTCAATGTGATCACCGGTGTAATCAAGGCCAACATTCCTGCGCGTATGGCGTTTGCCGTGTCGAGCCTCACCGACAGCCGCGTGATTTTGGATCAACCAGGTGCCGAAAAACTCGTTGGCAAGGGCGACCTGCTCATGCTGCCGGGCAATACGAGCGTGGCTCAGCGCGTGCAATCGGCATGGGTGGGGGAGAACGAAGTTCGCAACATCGTTGCCCACTGGAAGCGCCAGTCGCCCGAGGTGGCCTATGTGTCGGGCATCGAAGGTGGCGGTAGTGGCGCAGGTGCGGGTGAATTGCCCGGTGGCACCACTGGCGACGAAGACGATGACGAGTTGCTGAAGCACGCCATCGATCTGATCGTGCGCACGCAACTGGGTTCTACATCGATGCTGCAACGCAAGCTGAAGGTGGGTTTTGCCCGCGCCGGCCGCCTCATGGACCTCTTGGAACAGCGCGGAATCGTGGGCCCAAGCGAGGGCTCAAAGCCCCGTGAAGTGCTGATGACCCTCGAAGAGTGGGAAAAGATCCAAGGCAACTGAGGCA
>CAYFNN010000237.1:0-1785 GCA_964344465.1 uncultured Bifidobacterium sp.
AGAACGAGTCGGCCGTGGTGACTGACTCGCAGCAGCGTCGCTGGTCACGAATCGGCATCTTCGCCGTCACTCTGCTCGTGTTGCTGCTCGCACGGATCTGGTTCTTGCAGGCAGTCACCAAGGACGAAACCGAAGAGGTCATTCGCTCGGTGCAATCGCGCGTGGTGAAACTCGTCCCCGAGCGAGGCCGAATCTTCGACGTCAATGGGCGGGTGGTGGCTGACAACAAGCGAGTACTCGTCGCTGCGATAGACCGCCGAGTGATTTCCGACCCACAAGACCGCCTCGAGATGTTCAAACGGCTCTCTGGGCCGCTCAACACGCCAGTCGAGCGCCTTTACGCGAGGGCAGAAGACAAGCGATACAACGAACTGACGGAGATGCCGCTTGCCTTCGATATCTCCGAAGAGCAGGCCGCGTTCTTGATGGAACGCATCGAGGACTATCCGGGGGTGGTCATCAAAGAAGAGTGGCGGCGCATCTATCCATTTGGCGCAGTAGGCAGCCATGTCGTGGGGTTCCTCGGTGCGATCCAGAAGGATGCCGCCGCCTACTACAAGTCGCTCGGTTACGACCCAAACGAACGGGTCGGCCTCTATGGCGTGGAACTCACCTACGAACGTGACTTGCGAGGTGTGCCGGGATTCGTTCGCTACGAAGTCGACGCGGTTGGCCGCATCAAGAGCGTGCTCGAGCGCGTCGAGCCTCAGCCCGGCAATGACATCCAGCTCTCTATTGACTTCAGGCTGCAGCAGTTCGCCGAGCAAGCCCTCGAAACGCAGTTGCTGGTGCGGCAGCGCAACGAAGCCCCGAAGGTGATGTTGCCGGAAGGTATTCCTGACCCGCGCTACGAAGAAGTGAACTATTACAAAGCTCCAGCGGGTTCGGTGGTCGTAATGAACCACAACACGGGTGAAGTCGTCGCGATGGCCTCGTACCCGAGATTCGATGCCCGATGGTTCACGGCGAACGTCGACGTCGAAAAGTTTTCACAAGTGTTTCCGCAGACTGACGACCCCGACCGCTCGATTCTCGTGAATCGTGCAGTGTCGGGTCGCTACAACCTCGGGAGTTCATTCAAGCCATTCGTCGCGTTTGCTGCGCTCAATTCCGGACAGTTGCCAGGCGGCGGCACGTACGAGTTCGACGACCGCGGAACCTACAAATTGGAAAGCATTCCTAAAGATCGTTGCGACCAGGGCGTGAAGTGCGTCTTTCGTAATGCAATCTGTCGTGCTACCGGTGCGCCATGCCGGTACGGCAAAGTCGACGTCGAGGAGGCGTTGGCAGTTTCAAGCGATACGTTCTTCTACAAAATCGGCGAGCAGATCCTCACTGAGCGCGGCTATCAGCCGGTGCTCGAAACCGAAGTACGGCGCTTTGGTTTCGGCTCGCCGACGAATGTCGACCTGCCCTTCGAGTTTGCTGGCACCATCCCGAACGCTGCGTACAAGAAATATCTCGGGAGCATCGGCGCAATCGCCAAGGACGAGGGTCGTGCGTTCTACGTCGGTGACAACGTGCTCTTTGCGATTGGTCAGGGTCTGCTGTCCGCCACACCAATTCAGATGGCGAATGCCTACGGCGCTCTGGCCAACGGCGGAACTGTGTTCGAACCCCGGGTGGTGCGGGCGGTTCTCTCGCCTGGCACCCGTAACAAGGCCTCGGGCCTCGCAGATTTACCGAATGCTTCAGTGGTGAAGAGAGTGTCGCAAGAGACCAAGCGATCAGTCATCCCGATGCGACCAGACGTCTTGGAGCCCGTCGTCAGCGGACTTCGCCGAG
>CAYFNN010000238.1:0-1764 GCA_964344465.1 uncultured Bifidobacterium sp.
AGGCTACGAGACAATCTCGACGCCACCGCCAGGATGCTCAATCACCCAGCGTCGCAACGACGCAACCGCAGCAGGTGCGGGCATGGCGAGCACCCAACCCGCACGAGCATCATGTCCACCTGCGGCAATTTCCACAATCAATCGCGCCACATCAACGGGTGCAAGCGTTGAAGAGAGTCCGTCGACCGCCGGCATTCCATTGGGCATCAACGCCCGATGCAGTGGTGTGTCGACGACGCCGGGTGCCACGGTAAATGCACGTATGCCGCTTGGTTCGCCTTCGGCATTCGCGACAACAGTCAGCAGATGTAGGGCTGCCTTCGATGAGGCGTATGCAAAGAAGCCCGGAAACGGATCAAGCTGTGCCAACGATGACACATTCACGATGCGCGCATCGCCGTGACGTTGCAGCGTCGGCCACAACGCGTGTATCGCGGTTGCAGGTGCGCCGACATTGAGTTCGTGCATCACACGAAATTCTTCGGGAGTGGTCTCTTCAATGGGGAGAACTTTGGCGGTTCCTGCGTTGTTGACCAACAAATCGACTCGGCCGAGATCGTCGGCGCACTGGCGCAAGAGCGCCGAGAAGGCGACGGAGTCCGTCACATCACATGCACGCGGCAAGAAACCATCGCCAAGCCCACGAGCAAGAGCGTTGAGCTTTTCTTGGTCGCGCGCAATACCCACCACCGTGTGGCCCGACTTCACGAGCATTTTGGCAGTCGCCGCCCCTATGCCAGTCGAGGCACCTGTGACGACTGCAATCACGAGTTCACACTATTCTTCGTGTTGCAAGTTCGCGCACAAATGGTGCGCGGTAGTCGAGCGAGGAGCACTACATGGCCGTGAGTATTGAGCAACTCGAGCGAATGCGCACGGGCAAGGGCTTTATCGCCGCTCTCGACCAGAGCGGTGGCAGCACGCCCAAGGCATTGTCGCTCTATGGCATCAGCGAGTCGGAATATTCGGGTGAAGCGCAAATGTTCGACCTGATCCACGCCATGCGCACTCGCATGATCAAGAGCCGCGCGTTTGACGGCGCGCGCGTGCTCGGCGCCATTCTTTTTGAAGGAACGATGGACCGTGAGATCGACGGTCTCGGCAGCGCCGAGTTTCTGTGGTCAAAGAAGAAGGTGATTCCGTTTCTCAAGGTCGACAAAGGTCTTGCTGACGAGCGCAATGGGGTGCAGACCATGAAGCCAATGCCCGAACTGGATGCATTGTTGAAGCGTGCCGTCAACAAGGGAATCTTCGGTACCAAGATGCGTTCAGTAATCAAACTTGCCGATGTAGAGGGCATTCGCTCGGTGGTTGCCCAGCAATTCGCGGTTGGTCGGCAAATCATCGGTCATGGACTTGTGCCGATCATCGAACCCGAGGTCGATATCAAGAGCCAGCAAAAGGCCGAAGCAGAAACGATTCTCAAGCGTGAAATCCTCGCCGAGCTCAACCAGCAACCCACCTCGCAGCCTGTGATGTTGAAGCTCACTTTGCCGAATTCAGCAGACTTCTACGCCGAC
This sequence comes from uncultured Bifidobacterium sp., assembly GCA_964344465.1. Lineage (GTDB taxonomy): Bacteria > Actinomycetota > Acidimicrobiia > Acidimicrobiales > Ilumatobacteraceae > F1-60-MAGs027. Next base: position 1,521 of record CAYFNN010000238.1, read on the forward strand.
CTCATCAAGCACCCGAGTGTGCTTCGAGTAGTGGCGCTATCGGGAGGGTACTCACGTGACGACGCCAACAAGAAGTTGAGTGAGAACCACGGCATGATTGCAAGCTTCTCGCGCGCGCTCACCGAAGGGTTATCGGCCAAGCAAAGCGACACCGACTTCGACGCCATGCTCGATGCGACGATTGCCGGAATCTACGCGGCTTCGATTACCTGAGGTTGCTCGTGGCCGACTCGAACCCGGTCAC
>CAYFNN010000239.1:0-1757 GCA_964344465.1 uncultured Bifidobacterium sp.
AGCGGCACGCGGTCAGCCATCTGGCGTTCGATCTGTGTGAGATACCACGCGACGCCATCGACACAGCGGTCGACGTCGTCGCAGGCGATCTTCCACGGTTTGCCGATCTCCCACATCAACAGCCCGGCAATCGTGTCGCGATGCTCGCGCAGCAACTCGACGGCTTTCGACACCCGGCGTATGCGTTCGTCGAGCGGCACGAGCGACCATTCACGGTCTTGCTTCACGGCGAGCGACATCGCCTTCTTCGCTTCGTCTGACGAAATTGCCGGGGCCCCGGGGATTTGCGTCGCATCAACCGGCACAGTGTGTGGCTTGGCGGTGCCGCCAGCGACCCACTCACCACCAATCAGGTTGCGAATCGACTGCGCATCGAACGCTTCGGGTGCGACTGCGCGGGCACGGGCATAGAAGTCGGCCCACGCGGTACCTGGTTTGATGTGCAGCATGACTCTCTACGGTACGACGCGGCGGGCTGGCGCACTCAGCCCTGCTCGCTCTTCGGGCCGGCCTACTTAACCCTGCTCGGCATGTGCCAGAGCGTTGCGCAACATGCCCGGGAAGATGATTGCGTGAAACGGGATCAGCACCCACCAATACAGACGACCGGCCAGCCCACGCGGGCGAAAGAGTGCGCGCTGCACCACATGCGTGCCACCATCGACGGGTCGCAGGCGAAACTCGAGCCAGGCCTGACCTGGCACACGCATTTCGGCACGCAGCAAGACCGTCTCGCCATCGACCACATCGGCGATTCGCCAGAAGTCGAGTGGGTCACCGACTCGCAGCACGTTCGGGTCGGTGCGCCCTGCACGCATGCCGACGCCACCGAACACCGAGTCGATGCGTCCGCGCAGGCGCCACAACCATTCGAAGCCATACCATCCAGTCGTGCCACCCAGCGACGAAAGGGTCTTCCACACTTGGTCGCGCGATGCTGTGGTGGTGCGCTCGCGCTCGTCGACGAAGAGCGATCCGCCCGTCCACGACGGGTCGGTGACGGCGACGTCCCACGCAACCCATGGCCGCGACGCATCTGTCCAGCGGGTCGGCGCATTGGTGCGTTCAACGGCACGCTTCACCGCCTGATCGAAGGTGAGCAAGCCTTCGGGCGGTGGCGGCAGGACACGCAGCACCGACTTCGCTGAGTCGACCACCACTTTGTTGATGAGCGAATCAATGAGTGGTCGCGCGATGGACGCCGGCACTGGCGTTACGAGCCCCACCCACATGCTCGAGATCCGCGGAGTCAGCAACGGCACCTTTACGATGATGCGACGCCGCAAGCCGGCGGCCTTGGCGAAGCGCATCATCATTTCGCGATAGGTCAGTGTTTCGGGCCCACCAACGTCGAAGACACCTTGCACCTCGCGGGGCGCTCGAGCAGCCGCCACCAAGAAGTGCAGCATGTTGACGATGGCGACTGGTTGTGTCGGGTTGTCAACCCAACGTGGCGTGATCATCGCCGGCAGATGTTCGGTGAGATATCGCAGCATCTCGAACGATGCCGAGCCCGACCCGATGATGATTCCGGCGCGCAACTCGATGACCGACACGCCGGTACTGGCGAGCACCCTGCCCACCGACCGACGCGACTCGAGGTGCTTGCTCAGGTTTTCGTCGTTGGCGATGCCGCCGAGATATACGATTCGTTGCACGCCGTTACGTGCCGCTGCTTCGGCAAAGGTTCGTGCCATCGCTGCTTCGAGATCGTCGAACTTGGCCCCGGTGCTGATGGAGTGCAGCAAGTAGAACGC
>CAYFNN010000240.1:0-1743 GCA_964344465.1 uncultured Bifidobacterium sp.
GAAGGTGAGCCGCCTTCAAAAATCATTCGCAAGCGGCCAGCGCTATCAACGAATGCAGCACTATTGACACCGGCCCGAATGCTGCCGCTCTCAGCAATGCCCATCAGACCGTAGGTGACCACCAGTTTCGGCGTCGACCACGTATAGCTGGTGTCATCGCTTGCAGCAGCCTGAACTTGCACGGGTGCAAGAACTAGAGCGAGTGTTGCGAGCACCGACAGCTTCTTGCTCATGTGGGTGACGCTAGGTCGGCACCTCTCCGTGGCAGAAATTGGAGCCCGCTGCCTTGCCGTATGCCAGCCCGTCGTGCGCTGAGCCCTGCCTCGTCAGCCTGGGTTCGAGTCGCCCAGACGCTGGGCCAGCCATGCGATCGGCAGCGACACCAGCATCACCAAGGTGGCCATCACCGTCACGTAGGGCAGCACGTTGGGGCGGGAGAAGTTATTCAAGATCCACTGGGGCAGCGTTTGTACGCCAGCACCCGCGGTGAAGGTGGTGACCACCACTTCATCGAAGCTCAGCGCAAACGCCAAGATGCCGCCCGCAAGCACTGCCGAACGAATGAGCGGCCATGTCACGAGGCGGAACGTTTGAAACGGAGTCGCCCCGAGATCGGCCGACGCCTCACGCAGGTTCGGTGCGATGCGACGCAATCTGGCAATCACGTTGTTGTGCGCCACCACGATGCAGAACGTCGCATGGCCGGCAACCACGGAGAGAAACCCGAGATCCCACCCGAAGCGCACGAACGTGTTGCGAAGTGCCACACCCGTAACGATGCCCGGAAGGGCGATCGGCAAGACGGCGAGAAAGCTGATCACGTTCTTGCCGTAAAACTCGTAGCGCTGCAATGCGAAGGCGAGCATTGAACCCAGCACTATTGCGATGAGCATCGCCACGAACGCCAAGCGGGTTGAAGAGAACAACGCCTCGCGCGCGCTCTCGACATCGAGAAAGCCTTGCCACCACCGTGTGGAGAAACCCACCGGCGGCCATGCGATCGACTTCGCCGAGTTGAACGACAACACAAAAATGAGTGCAAGCGGCAGGTACACCACACCCAGCACGGTGTATGTCACCAGTCGCAATACGAGACGGGCGAGAGGTGAGAGCTGCATTAGAGGTTCTTGAACGCCCCGGCGCGCCCCATCACCGCGAGGTACGCCACCATGATCATCATCGGCCACAAGGTGAATGCCGCTGCGAGCGGTTGGTTCGGCGCCAACAACGCACGTTCGATGATGTTGCCGATCAACTGCGCGGTGCCGCCGACAATCTTGACGGTGATGTAGTCGCCAAGTGACAGCGAGAACGTGAAGATGCTTCCTGCAGCAATCGACGGCAACAACAACGGCAGCATCACCAAGCGAAACGTGCGCATCGAACCTGCACCCAAGTCGGCCGATGCATCGAGCAGCGAATTTGGCAGACGTTCGAGACCTGCGTAGATCGGCAACAACATGTAGGGAAACCACAGATAGGCGAGCGTCAACGTCACTGCGACGTATCCGAAGCCGGGCGACCAACCAACGAGGCCCGACATGAAACCACCGTCGCCGTATTCAGAACCAGGTGCGAGCACCGCGCGCAATGCGAAGGCCTTCACGAGATAGCCAGTCCACAGCGGCAAGATGAGCGCCACCACGAGTGCGCGTCGCGTGCGACGCGATGCAAGGCGTGCAATGTAGAACGCGGTCGGCATCGCGAGTGCAAAACACAGCAGCGTTGCGGCAACCGCCACGG
>CAYFNN010000241.1:0-1733 GCA_964344465.1 uncultured Bifidobacterium sp.
GCAAAGGGAACTCCTGCCAAGACGATTGCGCGAATGAACTCGTCGTAGGGCACGACGCGCACACCGACGTCTGCGAACCATGCCGCCAACACCAACACCATGATCGGCTTGGCAATCTCGGCGGGCTGCACAGAGATCAGGCCGAGGTCGAATGAGAGTTTCGTTTCGCCGGCGGTAACACCCCACAGCAGCAGGATCGTGAGAAGAAATACCGTTGCGCCGTACATCAGCATCGCCTTGCTGCGCAACCAGTCGTGTCCAAAGAACATCACGCCAAAGAGCGCAGCCGCGGCTGCAATCACAAAAATCACCTGTCTCTGGGTGAAGTAAAACGGATCAACGCCTCGCAGAACCAATCGCGGACTCGTCGCCGAATAGATGTTGAACACGCCAATCACGGTCAACGCAAGAGCCGACAAAATCATCACCCAGTCGACGTTGCGCCACGGATCGAGCGCACTTGCAGAGCCACGCGGGTCGTTCGGACGACGGCGAAGTCGAAACGTAGCGGTCATCTCAGTCGCGGGCGTCCAGTGCGGTGCTCACCAAACACAGCGGGTTCCGCAGACGGGTGGATTCTGCAGCGATGTTCGATGCGGTGTCCAACGGATCAGCGGGCACCAAGTCGTCGACTCGCCACTGCCGGCTGAGCGCCAGAAAGATGCATTTCACCACCGGAGCCGCAGCGACTGCCCCGTAACCCGACTTCTCGAGATAAGCGAACGCGCTGTACGGCTGAGTTGTGTCGAGGCTGAAAGCCCCGAATGCCGACGAGTCATTCCACGGCAGGTTGTTGAAGCCCTGCGCAGTACCCGTTTTGCCAGCAAGCGGCATTCCGGTGTAATTGCGAAAAAGATTCTCGCCGGTGGTCTTGTGGTAGTAGTCAAAATTGACTCCTGGTCCGGTGATGACGCGTTGCAAACCCTTGACGATGGGGTCGCGAACTTCTGGTCGCATCGGAATCTTCTGGCGTGGTGCGACTTCCGACACCCGCTCGATGACCGAGGCATTCTGCAGGTCTGCCAAGCCGTTTGCTTTGTTCTTCGTGCCAGGGGTCAATATGGCTCGCACCACACGGGGCTGGAACACCGTTCCGCCGTTGGCCAGCGCACCATAGGCGTTTGCCATTTGCAGCGGTGTTGCCGACAGCAAACCTTGCCCGATTGAAAACAGCACGTTGTCGCCTACGTAGTACGCACGACCAGCATCCTCGGCGATGACGCCGAGACTCGCCAGATACTTCTTGTATGCCGCATTGGGGATCGTGCCAGCAAACTCATAGGGCAAATCAACATTGGTCAGCGAACCGAACCCGAATCGTCGAATCTCACTCTCCAATACGGGCTGGTATCCACGTTCGGTGAGAATTTCCTCACCAATTTTGTAGAAAAAGACATCACTCGACACGGCGAGAGCATCCTCAATCGTGACTTCTCCATATCGACAAGGCGCACCCGTCGCGCGACAAATCGCGTTGCGAAAAACGCATTTCACACCCTGGTCGCAACGATCCTTCGGGATGCTCACCAGCTTGTATGACCCGCGATCATCGAGTGCATACACCGCACCACCAGGAAGCTGCCCGGAATTCAACGCTGCGTAGGCAACAAACGGCTTGAATGACGAACCGAGGTTGTAGCGACCAGAAACCGCTCGGTTCACGAGAATCGAGCGGTCGGGGTCATCGGTGCGCGGAAACACTTGGGCGAACTTCTCTGAGTTCACATTCGATG
>CAYFNN010000242.1:0-1725 GCA_964344465.1 uncultured Bifidobacterium sp.
GTGGTCGGCTTCGCGACGACTGCAGCCACCGGTGCTGGCGGTGCCACATCCACCAAGCCCAGCGAGAATGCCGTGGCGTGGTCGAGTGACTTCGTGACGGGAAGGCCCTTGCGACTCTGGTAGGTGCCGAGGGCGACGGTGGTGGCGACGCCGAACGATCCGTCAGCGCCACCTTTCACCGTGACGCCATTGTTGATCAGTGCCTGTTGCAAGGTCCACACCGCTTCGCCCTGTTCGCCCGACTTCGGCAAGGTCTCGGGAGTCAGACGCTGCACAACGATGAGGCCAAGGAAGCGAGCTGTGGGCTCGTCGACCGTGCCGGTGACCTTGAGACCGACGGCCTTCTGCAAATTGCGCAACGTTGCCTGGGTGCGAGTCGAGAAGTTGCCGTCAACGCCACCCTTCAGGGTGAAGCCACGAGCAACCATCGCCTGTTGCAGACGCACGACCTCGTCATTGGTGTCGCCCAAGACCGGGAGGCTGTTCGGACGTGCAGCAGACTGCGAGGGCTGTGCCGAGGTCGTGGCCGACGCCATCGACGACGCGGCGGCGGTGGGGCTCATCGCGGCAGGTTGGGCCTGTGCGGTGGCCGGGGCAGCGAGCCCCAAGACGATGCTGGTAGCAAGGGCGGTGAGAACCATGTGCGTAACTCCTTGGTGAGATCCGCACAAGGGATCGGCCGTGGAGGTATGAACTTGAGGAAAATCTCACTCAAAGGGGTATCATGAACACTTTGAGTGGTCAGCACCTACCCTCGGTAGGGCTACCAACGCTCAGCGTGAGCTAATCGAGTTGTTCGTAACGGCGAGTGGCGAGGAGCCATCCGCCCGGCGTGCGGTCGTACCGGTCGTGCAGCACGGCGATGCGTGAGCCGAGCGACCCATTTCGACGTTGAAACCGTTCGGTGACGGTGACTCGACCTGTGGCGGAACCCGCGGCCTCATCAACGCGCACGACGATGATCTCGGGGCTCTGCAGGGTCCAGCGCTCGGCAGAGAAATGCTTGGAAAAGAGCCCTGCGAGTTCCTCGGTGCCTTTGGCGGTGGTGCCGTCAGCAAGCTGCAATTGTCCATTGGTCGCCCACTGCGCCAGCCAGGTCGTCTGATCACCGCGAAGTTGCGCATCGGCAACGGCGGCGATGAGTTGTCGCAACGCGGCGTCGGTGATGGCAGTCGGTGCATCACCCGCAGGTGCTGCTGTCGCCGGTGTTGTTGAGGTTGCTGGTCCGCGCGGAGCAGGCTTGGTGGTGCGACGTCCCTCACGGATGTCGTCGGGAGAGAGCCCAGTTTCAAAGGCGGCGAGCGACCGCAGGGTGCGCATCAGCTCCTTTCGCTTGACGACGCCTTCATGCGCGGCGAATTGCACGGCCAAGCCATCGATCAGGGCTGTGAGTCGCATTGCCGATACGCGCGGTTGCTCGCAGCGAAATTCGCCGGTCTCGTTACCTCGACGAAGTACACGTTCGAGGAATCCAATCGATTGCTCGTCGAGTTGTTGGCTGATGCTCTTCATGAGTGGGTTCCGGAGGGCCTCGCCCCACGCATCAATCCACAGCATCCACTCGACGTCGTCGCTGCCCTCGGGAACATAACTTTCGATAAGGCGCCAGAGCTGGGCGGTCGCTGACTGACCGAGTTCGATGTCGCGCTCCATCTCGGCGAGATCCTTGCGGGCGTAGTACTCGAACGCGGCGGCGAGCAGCGCTTCTTTGCTGTCGAAGTGATA
>CAYFNN010000243.1:0-1722 GCA_964344465.1 uncultured Bifidobacterium sp.
TTCCATCAAAAGATGAACTTGATGCGTTATACAACTACATCGCCACCACCGACTCGCCGCTTGACACAGCGTTTCGATCTGGAGTGATTGGCGATCCCTATTGGACATCAACGGAAGCATCCGACACATTCGCCTGGTATCAACTCTTCAACGACGGCACCCAGTTCACCGATGCCAACGGCATCGTCAATGGACTCACAGGGAACAAGGACTTGAGCAAGAGCAGTGAGCACAAGGGCTCTGCATTCCCGTCCAAGACCATGAGATGGGTTTTAATCGGTGCATGGGCACCGAATGGTGTTGCACTCCCACCGAAACCGCCACGCCCAGTGATTCCTGTCGGCGGTCGCACATCCGCCGACTGTGCGACAGGGCGCAGTTGCCAGGTTGGCGACATCGGGCCAGGGGGCGGTGTGGTGTTCTATGACGCAGGCAAGACCGAGTCGTGGGGTCGGTATCTCGAAGCGTCACCTGCTTCGTGCCAGTTCTCCGGAGCAACCTGGCGTATCTCACTACCGGGGAAGAAGGGCACCAACAAGCTGCCGTTGCTCTACCCGACGTGGAAGACGGCTGCACGTCAGCGAGTGGAATCGAAACGCCTTGGCATGGGCAAAGCCAATACGGCACGCATCGTCAAGCAACACAAAGGCTTGCCGCAAGCGGCCGTCGTTACCACCGCAGCTGGTTACGCCGATTCGCTCGTGTGCGGTAATCAAGACGACTGGTTCCTCCCCAGTAAAGACGAACTCGACACGCTCTACAACGTGCTCGCTGTCACTAACAATGACCTCAGCGGAAACAACTCGTTTGGCTTTTCTCGCGGCTTCTATTGGACGTCGTCGGAATACAACAACGAGACGGCATGGACGCAGTTGTGGGTTGACGGCCAGCAATTTGACCGTGAAAAGTGGTTGAGCGGTGACCCACGCAAAGATGGTGGGTTCAACCAGTTCCACGTTCGGCCGATTCGCGCATTCGGCTGACGGGTTGCTCGCGCTGCGAGTTGTTGCGTCACCCAATCGTTACGTCATCGCAACATCTGTCTCTTGACTCCTGCTGCCAGAGGAGTACGGTCGCAACGAAAGGGGAGCAACACCGACAGGCAACACCAACACGTTGAGGAGACTGAGATGAGCAAACGTCATCGGGACGGCAATTCGATACCGCGCCCCAAAGCAGAATTGCGGGCGCATGCACACGGCGAACGACACCGCATCAAGGGCGAGCTCCATGTGCTTGCGACATCGGTCGGACGATCACTTGCGACCGACGAGTGCGACGAACCGGCAACGCGATGGAAGACCGAGCGACGTGCGAATCATCACCACGCGGGTGAGCGGGCCTCGCACGGCAGGCGGTTGCGCCACTGGAAGACAAAAGAATGGAAACGTCGGTCGGCCGTCCGTCGAGCCCGAGCACGCGCAGAGGAGCAAGCCGCTAGAGAAGCCTGACGCAGGCGGATTGCAAAACGCTTGACCCTAAAGCGAGTACTGTCGGCGCAGGAGGCGCACTCGTGCCGTATCCACTCGTCTGGCATCACGTGACTGGTGAATACCGTTCGCGGTGGCGCGGGCGCATCCATGCCGGCGCAGTCTTCGCGGCAATCCCGGCAGTCGTCGTCTTGATCGTGATCGCCGAGGGTGCCGCCGCCGTCACGTCGGCGTCGGTCTACGGTGCGTCGCTGCTGTTGCTGTTTGGCACGTCGGCGTCGTACCACATCCT
>CAYFNN010000244.1:0-1721 GCA_964344465.1 uncultured Bifidobacterium sp.
TCAGCGTGAACGCGAGCAAGGCCGGAACCATGAACGCATGCGTGATGCGGTGCTGTGTGATCATCTTTACCATGCCACCGATGTCGGTGGTATCGCGCAAGATGATCGACTTGCAACCGTTGTACTGCCCTGCAGTCGCCCAACCGCTTCCACCGATGTGGAAGAGCGGCATCGCCACCAGGTTGACGGCGTGCTCGTTCATACCCCACAGGTCACGGGCACTCGGGAGGATGCCGAGGAAGTTGTCGTTGGTGAGCATGACGCCCTTCGGACGACCGGTCGTGCCGCTCGAGTACAACTGGAACGCCACATCGTGCGGCTTGGAGTCGGTACCCGGGTCGATCGGCTGGTAACGCGACACCCACGACTCGTACGACTCGTGCGTCGGATGCCCGCCGATGACAACGATTTTCTTGGTGAACTTGAGGTCACCGACGATCGCGTCGAGCACCGGCACGAAGTCGGGGCCGACGACGAATACCTTGGCCTGTGCGTCGTTCACAATGAACGCCACTTCGGGTGCTGCGAGACGGAAGTTGATGTCGACGCTGACGGCGTTCAACAACGCACAGCCGTAGAACACCTCAAAGTGCTCGATGGAGTTCTTATCGAGGAATGCGACACGGTCCTGACTGCCGACACCAGCTGCCTTCAGGGCTTGGGCAACTTGGGAAGAACGCTTGTAGAGCTCCTGCCAGGTCTGCACACGGTCGCCTTGAACGAGCGAAACCTTGCCGGAGAGGTTCTTTGCATGCGTCCGGATGATGCCGGCAACCGTCGCAATGCCCGACGATGACGTTGTTGCAGTCGCCTTTTTCGCGGCGGACTTCTTCTTCCCGGCCTTCTTCTTCGCCGGTTTGCGCGCGGCCTTCTTTTTGGCGGCCTTCTTCTTGGCGGCCTTCTTCTTGGCCGACTTGCGCGCAGACTTCTTCTTCGCCGGCTTCTTCTTTACTTTCTTGCGGGCGGGCTTCTTCTTGGAAGCCTTCTTCTTTGCCTTCTTTGCCGACTTCTTCTTGGTGGGTTTACGACGCTTGGTTGCCATGGGCAGAAAAGGTAGTTGGCGCGGCGTCACGGGGCAACCCCAGCACCCGTTCCGCGAGAATATTTCGCTGAACTTCGCCCGTGCCGCCCCCGATGGTCAGCGCACGAGCAAACAAAGCACCTTCCGCCCACTCCCGACTGGCGAACATCGCCGCCTCCGGGGGCACCAACGGCCCCGCACCACCCATGAGGAGCCCCGCCGCCCCAGCTATTCGCAGCCCGACGTCCATCACATCTTGACCGTGCTCGTCGGCGAGAATCTTTCGCACGCTTGCCTCTGGCCCGGGCTCGGCACCGGCAATGCGCTGCACCAACGTGCGCATGCGGATGAGTTCGAGCAACACGTGACGCTCATAGAGACGTGTGACGGCGTCACGGGTCGGTGCGTCGAGCGCTTCACCGCGGGCCCGCATGGCGCGTGCGGCATTCACCACTTCTGCCGCGCTCGGACCTCTCCCCCACAGTGCTCCGCCGGTCGACAGCGACACGCGCTCGTTGCTGAGCGTCACGCGCGCAAGCCGCCATCCGTCGTGCACGTCGCCGACCACGTTCGCGTGCGGTATGCGCACGTTGGTGAAAAACACCTCGTTGAAGGTGGTTCCACCCGTCATCTCGCGGATCGGTCGAATCTCGATTCCCTCGCTGCGCATCGGACAGATGAAGTACGTGATGCCGTGGTG
>CAYFNN010000245.1:0-1695 GCA_964344465.1 uncultured Bifidobacterium sp.
CTTCTAGGCTCGGCGCGGTGAAGAACGAGGCCGGCAACTCCGCGACGGGCAACGTCGGCAAGGCCGTCTCCCCCGTCGCGCAGCGCGCCGCCACCCTCAACCGACTGCGCAGCGAGACCTTCGACATCCTCGTCGTTGGTGGCGGAATTACGGGGGCAGGCGTGGCTCTCGACGCGGCGGCCCGTGGCCTACGGGTGGCGCTGGTTGACCAATCCGACTTCGCAGCGGGCACGTCATCAAAGAGCAGCAAATTGATACACGGTGGCCTGCGGTATCTGCAACAAGGAGACATCGCCCTCGTCTATGAGGCGCTGCACGAGCGCCAACGCCTGCTGCGTAATGCCCCACACCTCGTGCGTGTCTTGCCCTTCATGATTCCCGTCATGACACGAGACGGTGTGGTGTCCAAGAAGATTGCACGCGCCCTGGGCTCAGCGTTGTGGATGTACGACCTCACCGGCGGATGGCGCGTCGGCAAGTTGCATCGCCGACTGCGAGCCAAAACCGCCCTCGCCCACATGCCCACGATGAACGCCGAAAAGTTGTCGTCGGCGTATCTCTATTTCGACGCTGAAGCCGACGACGCACGACTCACGCTTGCCATCATCCAATCGGCGGTCGAGCGTGGCGCGGCGATCGCCAACTATTGCGGTGTCACCACGCTGAACAAAGACAGCTCGGGGCGAATTGCTGGCGCGTCGGTGCGTACCCATGAGGGTGAAGCTTTCAACATCACCGCGCGCGTCGTGGTAAACGCCACCGGCGTGTGGGGCGACTCGCTGCGACGAATGGACATCGGCGGCGACTCGGTGACGATTCGTCCGGCCAAAGGTATTCACATCACGGTGCCGTGGGAACTCGTACGCAACGACATCGCCGCGGTAATCCCCGTGCCGGGCGACAAGCGTTCACTCTTCGTGGTGCCACACATGCCGAATGGCGACGGCACGTTTCGGTACACCTACGTCGGCACCACCGATACCGATTATCAGGGCGGCATTGACGACCCCCAGTGCACCACCGAAGACATCGACTACTGCCTGCGGGCACTCAACAAGGCGATCTCCGGCGGCGGGCGCACCATCACGCGCGACGATGTTGTCGGAACGTGGGCAGGTTTACGACCACTTGTCGTGTCGGCTGATGGTGCGGCCGCCAAGGGTCGCACGGCCGACTTGTCGCGCCGCCACAAGGTGATTGTCAGTGATTCGGGAATGGTCACGATTACTGGTGGCAAATTGACGACGTATCGCAAGATGGCCGAACACACCGTGGATGCAGCACAGAAGTTGCTCGGTCGTCGCAGTCGCTGCTCGACCAAACGCATGCAACTGTTCGGCGCCACCTCGCGCAACCGCGACGAACATCTCGTGTCGCGCTTCGGTACCGAGGCTGCAGAGATTCGACGACTCATTGCCAACGACCCGACGCTCGGCACGCCACTCGTACCCGGGCTGCCGTACCTGCGTGCCGAAGCGGTCTACTCAGCGCGGTACGAGTCGGTCGTCCGACTCGACGATGTGTTGTCCCGTCGCACCCGGGGGCTGTTGTACGACCGCGATGCATCGGCTCGCGCTGCACGAGATGTGGCCATGCTGATTGCACCTGAGCTCGGGTGGGACGCCGCACGTGTCGAGCAGGAGGTTCGCCACTTCCACGATGTCTGCCAGCGCGAAGTCGCGGCCGCCCGCTAGG
>CAYFNN010000246.1:0-1678 GCA_964344465.1 uncultured Bifidobacterium sp.
TGAAGCGCCTCAGCGACGAGGCGTTGAGCGACGTGATGACCTCGCTCGGCATGCAGGTGGAGTCGATGGAAATAGTCGGCACGCCCGTCGCTGGTGTGGTGGTGGCCAAGGTGCTGCGCACGCAGCGCCACCCCGACGCCGCGAAAGTGCACCGCGTGTGGGTAGATGCCGGTGACGGTGTGGAGCGCCACGTGTGGTGCGGTGCGTTCAACATGAACGACGGCGACCTGATACCGCTTGCCACCCTGGGCACCAAGATGCCTGACGGCCGAGAGATTTTGCGGCGCGGCATCCTCGGCATCGACTCTGAAGGCATGCTTTGCTCGGCTGCCGAGCTCGGCTTGTCGAGTGACGCCGCCGGAATCATGATCTTGCCCGCAGGCGCGAAACTCGGTCGCAACGTCTTTGACGCTCTCGGCGTTAAGCGCGATGTGGTGTACGACCTCGACATCACTCGCAACCGACCCGATGCCACGGCACACCTCGGTGTCGCGCGCGACGTTGCAGCACGACTCGGCGTGAAGTTCACGCCACCCAAGGGTGACGCCGCCAAGAAGGGTGCGCCTCGCCGCACGCCGGTGAAGATCGTCGACGAGAAGGCATGCGCCCGCTTCAACGTCACGGTGATGAGCGGCATCGTCGTGGGGCCATCGCCCGACCACTTGGCACGACGCGTGTTGGCTGCCGGCATGCGACCAATCAACAACGTGGTCGATGCATCCAACTTGGTGATGCTCGAGACCAACCAGCCAAACCATGCCTACGACGCAGCGAAGGTGGCGTCGGGGTTCCGCGTGCGCAAAGCCAAGCCGGGGGAGAAGCTCATCACCCTCGACGGCACGCAGCGAACACTTGATACCGCAGACCTGCTTATCTGCGATGGCGAAGATCGCGCAATCGGCATCGCGGGTGTGATGGGTGGATCGAACACCGAGATCAGCGACTCAACCACCGAGATTGCTCTCGAGACTGCGTGGTTTGAACCCAACGGCGTGCGGCTCACCAGCCAACGCCTGGCTCTGCGCACCGAGGCGTCGGCCAGGTTCGAGCGCGGTGTCGACCCCCTTGGCGTCGACTACTCAGTCGCTCGTTTTGCGGCGATCTTGCGCGAGTCGTGCCCGAAGCTGGTGGTGCATGCCGGCGCCACCGATGCGCGCACTCGACACCTGCCCAAGCAGCCGACGGTGCCGTTGCGCGTGGCGCAAGTCAACCGCGTGCTCGGTACGAACCTCTCGGCCAAAGACGTCGCGTCGCGACTCAGCAAGATCGGCTTTGCTTGCACGCCGAAGAAGTTCGCCGCGAAGAAAGGCTCGCTCGTTGCGGCCGGCTCCGGCTTCAACGTGAAGGTGCCGTCGTGGCGCCCGGACTGCCTCGATGAAATCGACCTCGTCGAAGAGGTCGCCAGACACGTTGGTTACGACGCGCTCGGCAAACACGTGTCGCAGTCGACCCAGCCGGGCGGACTCTCGCCGTTGCAGCAGCGTCGCCGTGCGCTGCGCGACTTGGTGCTGTCGTTCGGCGCCAGTGAAGCGATGCCCAACCCGTTCTTGGCGCCAGGCGACCATGAGCGGGCCGGCGTGGCGCTCGAAGCCGCTGCACTCGAACTCGAGAACCCACTCGTGGTGGAAGAAAGTTTGCTGCGAACGTCGTTGCGACCGGGCATGTTGAAGGCGGTTGC
>CAYFNN010000247.1:0-1677 GCA_964344465.1 uncultured Bifidobacterium sp.
GCCCCGTGGCGAGACAGCCACACCGAACACCGATGCGGTACGGTAAGGGGGTGAACTCCCCCACCCGAGTGCTTGCGGTTGCCAACCAGAAAGGCGGCGTCGGCAAGACCACCTCCGTGGTCAACCTCTCTGCCAGCATCGCCTTGCTCGGTCACCGGGTACTCGTCGTTGACCTCGACCCACAAGGCAATGCATCGACGGGTCTCGGAATCGACATTCGAGCGCTTCAGCACAGTGTGTACGACGTGCTCCTGCATGAGACACCGATCGAAGACGCCGTTCAATCCAGCGCCGTCAAAGGCTTGTTCGTGGTGCCAGCAAACCTCGATTTGGCTGGGGCGGAAATCGAACTCGTCCCGGTGATGGGCCGCGAAACCCGCCTGCGCAAGGCCCTTGAACGGGTGTCTGGCGACTATGACTACGTGTTCATCGATTGCCCGCCGTCGCTGGGCCTCCTCACCGTCAATGCTTTGACGGCAGCCCAAGAAGTGCTCGTGCCGGTGCAGTGCGAGTACTACGCATTGGAAGGCTTGGCCCAGTTGTTGCGCAACATCGAGCTCGTCAACAAAAACCTCAACCCGAGCCTGCATGTGAGCACGATTCTCTGCCAGATGTACGACAGTCGCACCAAGTTGTCGGCCGACGTCGTGAAGGAAGTGCGCGCCCACTTCGGCGACAAAGTGTTGAAAACGGTCATCCCGCGCACCGTAAAGATCGCCGAGTCACCAAGCCACGGCATGCCGGTGGTGGTGCTTGACCCGAGCAGCGTCGGGGCAGAGGCGTATACATCTGCAGCCAAGGAGGTCGCACATGGCAGGGCTTAAGACCGGCAAAGGGCTCAGTTCGCTGATTCCTGGCGGGGGAGGTGTGCCGCCCGTCACAGGTGGGCTCAGTGAGGTCGCTATCGCTTCGATCGAGCTCAACCCGCACCAGCCCCGCACGCACTTCGACGAAGAGTCACTCAACGAACTCGCCGCATCGATTCGTGCCGTCGGCGTGCTGCAACCGTTGCTCGTGCGCACCATTCGACCTGGCGCGTACCAGTTGATCGCCGGCGAACGTCGCATGCGTGCAGCTGAACGCGCCGGGTTGTCGCAGGTGCCGGTCATCGTGCGCGACGCGACGGACGCCGCGTCTGCGGAACAAGCCCTCATCGAGAACGTGCACCGTGAAGACCTTGGTGCACTCGAAGAAGCGGCCGCTTACCAACAACTCCTCGAAGACTTTGGTCTCACGCACGACCAACTTGCCTCGCGCGTCGGCAAGAATCGCGCGACCATCAGCAACTCGCTGCGCCTCCTCACGTTGCCGGCGTCAGTGCAACAACTGATTGCCGATCGTCGTCTCACGTCGGGTCACGCCAAAGTGTTGCTCAGCATCACCGATCGCGCCCAACAAGAACGCATCGCACAGCAAGTGGTTCGCGAGGGATTATCGGTGCGCGCAACCGAGTCACTCATTACCACTTCTGGTACAACAACGAGAAAGAAGAAGGCTGGTAAGCCCCAACCATCTGGCGACCCGGCCCTTGGCGAGCTCGCCCACTTGATCGGAGAACATCTGTCGACCCGAGCGGTGGTGACGTCACCGAGTGCATCGTCACGCGGTTCGTTGCGCATCGAGTTCGCCGATGTGGCCGACCTGGAGCGCATCGCGCGCACGATTCTCGGCGCCTAG
>CAYFNN010000248.1:0-1673 GCA_964344465.1 uncultured Bifidobacterium sp.
CCCATCATCGTGCGCATCTTTGGGCCGTCATTCGTCGCTCGCGTCTTCGTCACCGTTCTCGTCGCCATTTTCCCGATCGCAAGCAACGTCTTGTTTGGTGTCCGGTCGATTCCCCAGTCGCTGCGCGATCTCTTCGTTCTACGGCGCGCTACTGCCATGCAAACCGTAAGAGAGCTTTGGATTCCTGCGTCACTGCCATCGTTTTTTGCAGGTCTGCGCATCAGCGCCGGACTCGCCGTCATCGGCTCCATCGTCGGTGACTTCTTTTTCACCCGCGGCGAACCAGGTCTCGGCCGCCTCATCAACTACTTCTTTCTCGACACGCGCTCGGGGCCGATGTTCTTAACCGCCATCATCGCATCGTTTATCGGGCTTGGATTCTTCTCTGTGGCAGGAGGGTTGCGTAAACTCTTCGTCGACCCATGGCACAAACCCTGAGTAACCGTCGTTTCTTTGCCCTGTTAGCTGCGGTGGTGGTGCTCGCCTCATGCAGCGGTGGCACGACACCATCGACCGACGCGACCAGCGAACCCGCCACTACTGCGACCACGTTGGGCGGGCCAGTCGAGTCTCCAAACGACCTCTCCACGGTCTGCCCTTCGCCCGTCGTGGTGCAGACGGATTGGTTTCCGCAAGCAGAGCACGGTGGCATCTACGAACTCTTGGGCAGCGATTACGTCGTCGACGCCGACCGCGGAGCCACTTCAGGCTCGCTGGTCTTTCGCGGTGAAGACACCGGTGTCGATCTCGAGATTCGCGCCGGAGGACCCTTCATTGAATCTCCCGTCGTCACCGAGATGTTCCTCGACGGCAGCATTCTCTTCGGATACGTCGGGACCGACGTGGCTCTATCGCGTCAAGCCGAGACACCAACTCTTGCCGTCTTCAATGCGTTAAGCATCAACCCGCAGGTCATCTTGTGGAACGCCGACAAACACCCGACCGCCAAGACCATCGCAGACATCGCCAAAGAAATCCCTGCAATCAGCGTCTTTGGTGATCGCCCGTTCATGCGATACCTAGTCAACGAAGGCATCGTGCCAGCAGAAAAGGTCGACGGAAACTACAAGGGCAACCTGCTCCTTGCGACCGAAGACATCGCCCACCAAGGCTTTGCCACGAGTGAGCCGCACCGATACGCGACTCTCGAGAGCGGGCCAGTGAACGTGGGCTACCAGCTCCTGCATGATGCCGGCTGGACTTCGTATCCGCAGAATCTTGCCATCAACAAGTTGCGAGTAGACGCTCTACGCGATTGCCTCACGAAGTTGGTGCCGATGTTGCAGCACGCACAGATTGACTACATGAGTGACCCGAGCCGTACAAATGACGTGATCATCGCAGCCGTCACTGCATTCGACACCTACTGGACCCAGGACGCCGCCATCACTTCGTACGCGGTTGAAACCATGAAACGTCTCGGCATCGTTGCCAACGGCGACACCCCCACGTTCGGCGATTTCGAATCACCTCGTATCGATGACTTCATCGCAAAAGCGATCCCAATCCTGCGTGCCCAGGGCATCGAGGTGCCCGACCTGACGGCGTCGGACATCGCTACGAACGAGTTTCTCGACCCTTCAATCTCGCTCCCGTAGTTCCCTCGGCGCTGAACCGAGGGATGGCAATCAGGCGTCCTTCACGCTCCATGCGCGCTTGGCGACGGGGTCTTT
>CAYFNN010000249.1:0-1670 GCA_964344465.1 uncultured Bifidobacterium sp.
GCCGCATGGGCCGAAGCCTTCGCCACTGCATGTCTCGTAGCCGAGGCTTCGGCCGCGATTGCCTTACTCGATCGCAACGGAATTGCAGGCTTGCTTGTCAGGGCAGATGGATCATCTGTCCACAACTCCAACTGGAGCAGCTTTTCACCGTCTGCTAGCAGTCGTCGATGAATCCTGGCTCTTTTTTATGATCACAAATACCCAATTCTGGTGGCATCTTGCTCGCGCGTCCGGTGTTGTTGCATGGGTGCTACTGGGTCTCAGCGTGATGTGGGGCATCCTTCTAAGTTCTCGCGTCTTGCGCACCATTGACCGACCGGCGTGGTTGCTGGACCTTCATCGCTGGCTTGGGACATTGACATGGGCGACAGTCGGCGTGCATCTCCTCTGCCTCATTTTTGACAGCTACGTACAGTTTTCAATCGGCGATCTGTTCGTCCCGTGGCTATCGAATTGGAAGCCAGCCCCGCTGGCGTGGGGGATTTTCGGCTTTTACCTAATCGTTGTAGTTCAAGTGTCTTCGCGATTCATGAAGCGACTTCCACACAAGGTCTGGCACACCGTTCATCTTTTGAGTTACCCGTCGTTTGCAGTTGTCTCGATGCACTCATTCATGGCAGGAACTGATTCACACCGTGCGTGGTTCACAACATGTGGTGCGCTGCTGATTACTGGACTAGCAGTGCTGACTCTTGTGCGAATCATCCTCATTCGCCAAACGAGACTGACGAGTCAGGGGCGGGCGCGACCCATTTCATAACTGATGATGGTGGCGGCCATTGCCACATTCAGACTCTCTGCTCGCCCAGCGTGATCGATTCGTATCCATCCGTCGACGTTCGTTGCGAGTTCGGCAGACACACCATGTGCCTCGCTGCCGAGCACCACGCACACTGCCCTGCTCAAGTCGGCTTCGTGAAGGTTCTGAGACCCGGCTTGCTCGTGCGACGACGTTGCCAACACGCGATAACCGAGCGCTTTCACCTCGTTGAGCGACGCACCTTCGACCACTGGCACATGAAACAGCGCGCCGGCCGATGCGCGAACCACCTTCGGGTTGAACGGGTCGACTGTGCCGCTGCCCAGCACCACGCCCGATGCACCCATGGCCTCTGCGCTGCGCAGAATGGTGCCGAGGTTGCCCGGGTCACTTACGGCGTCGAGAAACATCGCCCACGGTGCGTCAGGTCGTGCTGATTTGCCGCCAGCGGCGGTTGGCTCGAGTCGCGCAAGCGATGCGGTTCGCCGAGACACGACCGCCAGGTTCGGCTGGGGCGACTCGGTAGAAGCCACGCGATCGAGTACACCTTCGCCAAGCGTGAACACCGGCGCGTCACAACCAGCGACTGCGACTGCATCGCCCGAAACGAACTGCGCGAGTACATCCCACCCGCCACGAATCGCTTCGTTGATGAGCACTGCCCCTTCGACGACGAACGCCGACTCTTCGACTCGTGCTGAACGTCGCGCCAACAGACGGCGCAACTGCTGAACGCGCTGGTGACTGAACCCCAGCGTGTCGTCGGTCAGACCAACGCCGCCTTTGCGGTGTCGACCAGCTTCTTGAAGGTTGCTGCATCGCTGACGGCGAGGTCAGCCAGCACCTTGCGGTCGACTTCAACGCCGGCCTTGTTGAGACCGTCGATGAAGCGGCTGTACGACATGTCGTG
>CAYFNN010000250.1:0-1665 GCA_964344465.1 uncultured Bifidobacterium sp.
CGCTGATTACGCACGTGCGGTCGCGCGGCATGGACTTTGGCATCTGGATCGAACCCGAGATGGTCAACCGCGACAGTGACATCGTTCGTGCACACCCCGACTGGGTGTTGCACGCCAGCAACTACGAGCCGGTGATGGCGCGTCACCAGTTGCTGCTTGATCTCACCAACGAGCACGCGTTCTCGCAGGTGTTCACCCAACTCGACGCCCTGTTGCGCGACCACGACATCGCATTCGTGAAATGGGATATGAATCGGCCGCTCATCCACGCGAGTGCTGCCGACGGGGCAGCGGGCGCGCACCGCCAATCACTCGCCTTCCACCGACTGCTTGACGCGCTGCGAACGGCGCACCCACAGGTCGAGTTCGAGTCATGTGCCTCGGGTGGCGGGCGAATCGATTACGCAGTGTTGTCGCGCACGGTGCGGGTGTGGACCAGCGACTGCAACGACCCGCTCGAACGCCAACATATTCAACGAGGCACTGGCATGTGGGTGCCCAACGAAATGCTCGGCATGCATGTGGGCGCCAAACAGTCGCACACGACTGGCCGATCGCAAAGCATCGAATTCCGTGCGCTCACCGCGCTCTTCGGTTGGATGGGTGTCGAATGCGACCCGCAGAAACTGAACGACCATGATCGCTCGGTGCTGCGTGCCGCAATAGCGCTTCACAAGCAACATCGTGCACTGCTGCATTCGGGTGATGCCGTGCGCTTTGACCTCGACGACGACACGGCGATGGCGCACGGGGTGTATGCCGCAGATCGGCACTCGGCGCTGCTTGCCTACGTGCAGTTGCAGACGTCGCCATGGTTGGTGGTGCCACGTTGGCGAATCCCCGGGCTGAAACCAGAGCGCAACTACACCGTGACGTGGGTTCCGCTCGGCCGAACAGCCGGCATCGGGCACACACAACCCCAGTGGATGACCACACCGCTCACCTGCACGGGTCGCGAACTCTCGATACTCGGGTTGCAGCCGCCGAGCCTCTGGCCCGAGTCGGGCATGCTCGTGCACATCACGTCGTAACAAGCCCGCGGCCGCACGGTCGCTCGTAGCATTTGACCTCGTGCCCGAGCCGATTTCTCGCGAAACTGTCGCCAAAGTGGCGCGACTCGCCCGACTCGACCTCACCGAGGCGGAAGTCGATCGCATGACGACCCAGTTGGCTGGCATGCTCGAACACTTCCGCGACGTCGATGCCCTTGACCTGTCGAACGTGCAGCCGCTGAACCAGCCGATTCCGCTCACCAACGTGCTGCGTGACGATGTCGAACTGCCGTCGCTTGACCGCGACGAAGTGCTCGGCAATGCTCCGGCGGCCGAGGCCGGGCGATTCCGCGTGCCCCCGATCATCGGGTTTGAGGAGTAAGCCAGTGACGCGCCGTTCCGTCGTCGATATTGCCGCACAGGTTTCGGCAGGTTCGCTCTCGGCAGCTTCGGTGCTCGAAGAAAATCTCGCCGCCATCGCCGCGCGCGAAAAAGAAATTCACGCATTCAATTTGGTGACCGCCGACCGTGCCCGTGAGCGTGCGGCACAAATCGACGCCGACGTCAAGGCGGGCAAGAACGTTGGTCGCCTCGCAGGTGTCACCATCGCCCTCAAAGACAACATGTGCACGCGCGGTGTCGAGACCACGTGTTCGTCAAAGATTCTTGCCGG
>CAYFNN010000251.1:0-1648 GCA_964344465.1 uncultured Bifidobacterium sp.
GTCGATCCGATCGTGTGGTGCAGCATCACGCCGTCTGGCACCAGCAAACGATCGCACGTGTCAAAGAACGTCTTCAGGTTCTTCGGCCCGACGTGCTCGAGCATCCCGATTGAGAGAATTCTGTCGAAGCTTCCTCGTAGGTCGCGGTACTCCATCGCCTCGATGGTGATCGGAAGGCCGGCGCAACGTTCACGTGCTTTCGAAACTTGGTGCACCGCAGGCGAGATGCCGGTGCCGATGATGCCGTAGCGCTCGGCGGCAAACTGCAGGAAGCCGCCCCAGCCGCAACCGATGTCGAGCACGCGCATGCCCGGTTTCAGTTCGAGTTTGCGGCACACCAAGTCGAGCTTGGCTTCTTGCGCGCTGTCCAGGTCGTCAGCGTGCTGCCAGTAGCCGCAGGAATAAATCATTCGCTTGTCGAGCATGCGCTCGTACAGGTCGTTGCCGATGTCGTAGTGCCGTTGGGCGTTGCTCGCCGCGCGGCGCTTGGTCTGGTGGTTGCTCACCGTCGAGCGCAGTGCATGCCACGCGATTCGGGGTCGCATCGGGATCCGATTCGCGGCGTTGATTGCGATCACTCGCGTGAGCATCTCATCAAGCCGGTCGCAGTCCCACCAACCTTCCATGTACGCCTCGCCGAGACCGAGCTGGCGTTGTGCGATGACACGAGCCCACAGGCGCTCGTCATGCACATGAATCGCATGCGACTCATGGCCACCCACGGGTACGCCTGCCTCGTTCAGCAGGTCTGCACAGATCTTTCGAGCGCCGTTGCTCACCTTTCTCAGTGTGCCAGCGCAGACTCGCGATAACTACCGGTCAACAGCTGACCATATCTACCAATTACCGGCGACGTACTTCGTTTCCAAGAATGCCAGCAGCCCGTCGTGCCCGCCCTCGCGGCCGAGTCCCGAGGCCTTGACACCGCCGAACGGGGCGGCAGGGTCAGAAACGAGCCCGCGGTTCAGCCCGATCATCCCGGTCTCGAGCGCCTCGGCGAACTTAAGCCCGCGACCGACGTCCTGAGTAAACACGTATGACACCAGGCCGTGTTCCACAGAGTTGCAGTGGGCGAGGACGTCGTCCGCATCGCCGAACTTCACGATCGGTGCGACCGGCCCGAAGATCTCTTCCTTGAGAATTGCGGCATCGAATGCCACGTTCGTCAGCACCGTCGGGTAGTAGCCGAACGACTTGTCGCTCGCCCGCTTGCCGCCACAGGCCACCTTCGCGCCCTCGGCGACGGCGGCGTCTACCAGCGTCGCGACATGGTCTTGTTCCTTGCGCGACACGAGCGGGCCGACGTGCGTCTTTGGGTCAAGACCGTCACCCAAGACGAGAGTCGACATTCGTTTTGTGAACGCATCGACAAACTTGTCGTGGATCTTCTCGTGCACGAAAAAGCGATTTGCCGCCGTGCAGGCGGCACCACCGTTGCGCATCTTGGCGAGCATCGATCCCTCGACAGCTATGTCAAGGTCGGCATCGTCGAACACCACGAGCGGGGCGTTACCGCCGAGCTCCATCGAGCAATTGATGATGCGCTCGGCGGCTTGCGCGAGCAGCAACGAACCGACCGGTGTCGAACCGGTGAACGACAGCTTGCGCACTTTGCCCGACGAGAGCATCGCCGAGACGGCGGGGCCCG
>CAYFNN010000252.1:0-1646 GCA_964344465.1 uncultured Bifidobacterium sp.
GCTTCCACGAGCAGTGGCATCGGCGCGCTCTTCACCGGCTTGTCGCGCTATGGCGTGAACAAGATGACGACGAACATCCACGCGGGCGACATGCGCAAGCGCATCTCGGTGATGTTCGGCATCACGTTGGTGGCGTTGTTCGTGGTCTTTGCGCGCGTGGTCACCCTGCAAACGTGGCGCGCTCCGGTGTATCAGTCATACAGCGAGGCTCAACGAACTCGAGACAATGTGATTCCTGCCGAACGCGGCAGCATTCTCGATCGCGACGGCAACGAACTGGCAATTGCGATTCCCACTCGCACGATCTTTGCCGACCCGCGCGAGGTGACCGACCCGGTCACCACAGGTCGAGCGTTGGCCACCGTGTTGCAACTGACGCCAGAAGAAGAGTTCGATCTCGTGCGTCGCATGCAAGACAAGACGTCGGCATTCGCCTACGTCGTCCGTCAGGTTGACTCGAGCATCTCCCAGGCAGTTGCCGACCTCAATCTGCCCGGCATCGGGTCGTACCGCGAGTATGGCCGTGCACTGACGAGTGAGGGACTACGGCCCATCGTCGGACGCGTTGATCCTGACGGCCTCGGCATCGGTGGTCTCGAACTGCAATACGACAGCACCTTGACTGGCGTCAACGGATTCGTTCGACGTGAGGTGAACAGTCGTGGCCAGAGCATTGCGTCGGCCCAGAACGAATACCAGGATGCCGTTTCGGGTAATGGGCTCGTTACCACCATCAACCGCACGCTGCAGTTTCAGGTAGACGGCATTCTCACCCAGCAAGTCGAACGGCTGATGGCACGGGGTGGCGTGGCAATCGTGATGCATACCAAGACCGGCGAGATCTACGCGATGTCGAGTGTGCGTCGCAATGAAGACGGCACGTACTCGAGCAACGCCGGCAACATCGCCGCAGTCGAAGCCCATGAGCCCGGCTCGGTGGCGAAGGTGTTCAGCGTTGCAGCGGCGCTTGAAGAAGGAAAAGTCACGCCGGAGACCAAGTTCCTCGTACCGGGCAAGAAGGTATTCAACAAGGGCACCCAGTGGGAGCAGGAGATCAAGGATGCCTACCCGCACGGCAACGAACAGATGTCAGTGCGAAAGATCCTCGTCGATTCATCCAACCTGGGCACCATTCAAATTTCCGAGACGTTGAGCACCGAGCGCAGTCGTCAATGGCTCGCCGCGTTCGGATTCGGCGAGAAAACGTCGCTGCAGTTTCCCGGAGAGTCGAAGGGTCTCTTGAAGCTCGCGCGCAATTGGCAAGGTACAGAGAAGTTCACGTTCGCCTACGGCTATGGCTACGGCACCACCGCAGTGCAGCTCGTGTCGGCCGTCAACGTCGTCGCAAACGATGGTGTCTATGTCGGACCAAAACTCGTGACCGAAGTGGTCAAGGCCGATGGTTCTCGCGAGATGACGCCAGCCACGCCGACGCGCCGCGTGCTGTCGAGTGCCACCGCCGCAACGATGCGCTCGCTCATGACCGACGTGGTGTGTTACGGCACTGCGCAGCTCGCCAAGATTCCGGGCTTGTCAGTCGCCGGCAAAACCGGCACTGGATACATTCGCCAGGACAACGGCACGTACATCAAAGATGACGGCTCGCGGGCCTACTTTGCGTCGTTCGTTGGATTCCTGCCGGCGAC
>CAYFNN010000253.1:0-1621 GCA_964344465.1 uncultured Bifidobacterium sp.
GCTGGAACCACAACAACGACCAGCTAGCAGCGATGAATGCACCCACGGTTCCTGCGGCCGCATTGGGGTCGTTGGGCAAGAGAACCGCGACGGAGAAGCCGAGTGGCACACCAGCAAATGCCCCGACGATGCCTGCCAGGAACGAGAGTGATTTGGCTTTGCGTACCAGCCAGGCGACACCTTCGGCAATCGCTGCTACGAGCAACAAGACGGCAGCGATGAGCACTTCCGACGGGTCGTCGCCAAGCACGCGCACGATGACCGCGAACCCCGCCGACACAAGCAGAATCGCACCGAGCACTATGAGCGCGATGCGCATCGGGAAACGGTCGGCGCGAGCCTCACGCTCAAACGACATCGCCACAAGGCGATCACGCATATCGGCGTCGATGATGCCGCGATCGTGTGCGACATTGAGACCCGTCTCCCACTCGCCCATTATTCGATCACCACGGAACCTTTCTTCGCCTGCGCATTTACGAGAAGAATCATCACCTGACCGACGTCGAACGGCAGTGGCGCACCACCAATGGTGAACGACGTTCCGGAGTCCTTTGCCGGTCGCGACCACTGGGCTTCGTATGAATTGCCGTTACGCAACACGAAGGCGTTGCCCGACCCGATGGTCTTTACGAGCGGTGTCTTGCCACCGAAGCGATCGCCGTACTTCGTCTCTTTCTGTTCAACCAGTTGGATTACAACCGTCTTCGGCGTGAGAAGACTGCGGTTCTGTGCGTCGCGATGCACGGTGCCGTCCATTGATATCACCCATGCGTTGCCGTCCCATTCACCAGCGATTCGAGCAGACGGCCACGACGCGCGAAACGACTTCACCCGCTTGCCGCCTGCCGGCGTGGTGCGATCGAAGATGAAGCCGATATCACCCACTGCTGCGACTTGTGTTTCTTTGGCCATCATTGAACTCAAACGCGCGAGCTGGTTGTGTGGTGCCTGTTTGGAGAGATTTCGATAAAAGAATGATGAACGTTCACTTGGTGACAGGGAGACTGCATTGCTCTTTTTCACTGCCTTGAGCAACACGTCGTTGGCGCCGCTATACACGAGACCTGGCTTTTCGAACTGTTCAAGAATCTCGAGATCGGAAATTCGGGCACTTCGGGTCGGTCCGACGACGCTTGGGAACTTCGTGTTGAACATCGCCGCGATGCGAGTGAGACCCCACTCGACTTCTTCCACGTAAATGAGGTCGGCTTGGTTGAGACCGTAGTGCGGGCGGTCGGGGCGCGAGTTGCCGTACTTCACCATCACCACCGGCTGCCCGGCGCCGCCGGGGAGACCAGACAGCGGGCTCGGGCCAGTCTCGGCAGCCGCCATCGAACCAGTGCCGAAGACAGCAGCCAGGATGACAGCTGCGAGGACTCGCCGACGAGACATGGATAAGCCGTCTTTCTTCAGGTGGACCTTGGCGAACCTACTGGAATCGGCCACCGTTGTGTGAATGGGAATACCTAGCCTGAACTCGTGGGGAAAGGCGCCGAACGCACAACATCTGGTCACGACCCGGAGACTTCGGCGGTAACGGCGGGGCGCGACCCGCAAGGTGCACTCTCGCCTGCGCTCTGGGCTTCGAGCACGTGGGACACGACCGATCTCGACGGCA
>CAYFNN010000254.1:0-1617 GCA_964344465.1 uncultured Bifidobacterium sp.
CCGTTGCCTGGCGGTTTGCTGAAGGCCACTGCCGGCATCGCCGCGCTGCTCATTGAAGGCATTGGCGACACCATTCGCTACAGCCTCACCGCCGACCCGGTCGAAGAAGCGCGCGCCGGTCGCCAACTACTCGAGTCGCTCGGCCTGCGCGAGCGAAAGAACGTCGACCTCATCGCTTGCCCGAGTTGTGGTCGCGCGGAGATCGACGTGATCGAGGTCGCCAAACGTGCGCAAGACGCGTTCGCCGACAAGCAACTGCCGCTGCAAATCGCGGTCATGGGTTGCGTGGTGAACGGCCCGGGTGAGGCGCGCGAAGCCGACCTCGGCATCGCCGCTGGCAACAAGCGCGGTCACCTCTTCGTGAAAGGCCGCAACGTGGCCGTGGTGCCCGAGTCGGAGATGGTCGAAGCACTCGTTGACTGGGCGAGTTTCATCAACGAGCACGGTGTCGAGGCTGCGTTGAAGCGTGTCGACACCACCATCGCCGAGCGCGAGGCAGCCCGCGATCGTTCGGCGCTGCTCGACGAAAAGGGCGACGACGCCAACCACTCCACCGAAAAAATCGTCGAGATCCGACGAACCGTCGACGGCTGAGCCTGTCGACCAGCAACACAGCCGACCGCTTACGCCAACCCCTCCTAGGGCTTCGTCGTTGTGGTCGTTGCGACGGTAGTTGTCGGCACCGTCGAAACCGGCACCGTCGTCGCCGCTGACGTTGTCGCCACCGCGATAGTCGTGGTCGTCGTCTGGTCCACCACGCGCTGCGCCAGCACTGCTGCCAAATCGAGGTACACCTGAGTTCGAACTTCGTTGCCTAGCGAGGTGAGATGGATCTTGTCGGGGTCCAGCACCTTGGGGTCCTTCTGGGTCACTGCCACCCAGTCGTACGCGCTCGCCAACGGATACTCCGCCAACGTGCGCTCAAGCGTGGTGTTGAAGAGTCGCGAGTGGTTCACGTTTGACGGCGTGTCCGCTCGGTGCACGTTCACCCACACCACCGGAATATTGCCGATCGTCGTCATGAGTTCGCGAATCAACGCTGCGTATTCGCGACGCTTGCTGAAGATTGCCACATCATTGGTTCCGAGCGCAACAATCACTGCCGTAGGGCGAACGCCGTCTGCCGTCAACTGTTTGAGGGCGGCGTTACCGGAGTATCGAGTCGAACTGAGTCCGCTGATACGGCGTCCCCATCGGCTGTCGACGATTACTTTTTCGAAATGATTTGAAGCAGCAAGCCTGCTTTGGGACTTCGAGAAGTAATTGGTACCCCACGTAATGCTGTCCCCGAGGACGACGAGGGTGGAGCCTTGAGGCGGTGTCTGCGGTGCGCGAGCCTCCGCTATGGCGCTCCACGTTGCGGCCACGGCGATTGCGGCGGCGGCGACCAGCGCTGTGATTCGTCGCAACTTCACGCACTCACCGTGAACAGCGTGGCCGTGCCATCGAGCGCAACCGACTCGCCATTCGCCACATATGCCGCCGAACCCGCCGACAAGGAGCCCGCCCTCCCCGAAGTGCATACCAGCAACGTGTGCGTGCGGTTTGCGGTTACGGCAAACGTGCCGTTCAACTCGTGTCGCATCACCTGGAATGGAGCCCCGCAGCGGTAAGCCG
>CAYFNN010000255.1:0-1616 GCA_964344465.1 uncultured Bifidobacterium sp.
CATTCATGAATGGGCTCGCCGTTGGTGCCTCAATCACCGTGTTGTTCACGATGCTCGCTTCGGTCACCTTGTTGCCCGCCCTGCTCGGAGTTGTCGGCGACCGCGTTGAAGTCACCCGCTGGCGTGGCATCGTCGCGGCGGGTCTCGTTGCAGTTTCGCTGGTCGGGTACGGCCTGAAGCAGTCGGCGCTGTTGTGGGCAGCACCGCTCGCTGCATTCGTGCTCGTGGCAGGTTCGTTCATTCCCGTCTTGCGTCGACCACTCGCCACCCGACGTATCAAGCCGATGCACGACACCACCGCATTTCGTTGGAGCCGCGTCGTGCAGCGTCGCCCGTGGCTGTCGCTCGTCATCGGTACTGCCGCACTGTTGTTGATCGCGGTACCCGTGCTCGACTTGCGACTCGGCTTTGCCGACGAGGGCAACTATCCCAGCGACACCACCACCAAGCGCGCGTACGACTTGCTCGCCGACGGGTTCGGCCCCGGGTTCAACGGCCCACTCACGCTCGTTGCCGCTATCGACACGCCCGAACAACTCGCAGCAGCGCAATCGGTGTCGCAGGCGCTCGCCGCCACTCCGGGTGTCGCTTTCGCCTCACCAGCCGTGCCGAACAACGCAACAGCACCAACCGCCGTGCTGTGGACGCTGTATCCCAACGACGCCCCGCAATCCGTCGAGGCTGCTGATCTCGTTTCCGCACTGCGTAACGACGTGCTTCCGCAAGCTGCTGGTGACAGCGGCCTCGCCGTAAAAGTGACGGGCAGCGTCGCCGTCAACGTTGATTTCAGCGGTTATCTCGGCGATCGTTTGCCGACGTTCTTTGCGGTGGTGCTGACCCTGTCGTTCGTACTCTTGATGGCGGTCTTCCGATCGCTGCTCGTGCCGCTGAAGGCCGTGATTATGAACCTGCTCTCGATCGGCTCGGCATACGGCGCCGTCGTCGCAGTGTTCCAATGGGGTTGGGGTTCGTCGCTCGTCGGGCTTGGTGGCAGCGCACCAATCGACCCGTGGCTGCCGGTGATGATGTTTGCCATCGTGTTCGGTTTGTCGATGGACTACGAGGTCTTCTTGCTCTCGCGCGTGAAGGAGGAATACGACCGCACCGGTGACAACGAACTCGCAGTTGCCGACGGTCTCGCCAAAACGGCGCGTGTGATTACTGCTGCCGCAGCAATCATGGTGTTCGTCTTCGGCAGTTTTGTGCTTGAAGCTGAGCGCAGCATCAAGATGTTCGGCTTCGGCCTCGCCGTCGCGGTATTTCTCGACGCAACCGTCGTGCGCATGCTGTTGGTGCCCGCCACGATGGAACTACTCGGCGACCGCAACTGGTGGCTGCCACGCTGGCTCGACCGGCTTTTGCCCAAGATCGATGTCGAGGGTGCTTCGCACACCGATGAGACGTCGCATGACGACCCTGATTTCGAGCTCGAAGTCGCGACGGTGCTCAGCGACGACGCCGCACAGCAGCGCAACTAGCGGTTCAACGCCTCCGTTGGCGTTCGAACGCGCTCAGTACGGCCCGCAATGACGCGGTGATCGTGCTCGGGTGCACACCCACGCCCCAGCACACTTCGCCCGACTCGTTCGCGCTCTCGATGTAGGCGACGGCAGTTG
>CAYFNN010000256.1:0-1605 GCA_964344465.1 uncultured Bifidobacterium sp.
CGGGCCAAGACGGTCGTCGAAGTTGATCGTCGTCGTGCAATCAGTCGGGCGATAACCCACGCCCGACGCGGCGACGTCGTCGTCATCGCGGGCCGCGGTCATGAAACCATGCAGTCGGTGAATGGCCACGACCTGCCCTTTGACGACGCGGTGGTTGCTCGTGAACTGCTCGGGGTGCGCGCGTGATTTCGATTCTCATGGCGGGCGGCATCTCCATCGTGTTGTCGCTGGCATTCACCCGCGGACTCATCGCATTTTTTGCCCGACTCGGCAAAGGGCAACCGATCCTCGGTGCAGAAGATCGCGGTCCTCAGCACCATATGCACAAGCAGGGCACGCCGACGATGGGTGGCATCGGCATTCTCCTCGCGGCATTTCTCGGTTGGGTGATCCCGCACTCACGTGCCGGTCTGGCGTTCTCCGACCAAGCGCTGGTGATGTGGTTGACGATCTTCGTGCTCGCGGCCATCGGATTCCTCGACGACTTCCTCAAAGTGCGACGCCAGCACAATCGCGGCATCTTCTGGAAGAAGAAAGGCTGGATCACTTTCGGCATCGTGGTGTTGTTGATGTGGTTGCTCGCCGCGCAAACGAATGTGAGCGAGACGATGTCGTTCACACGGGCGTCGGTGCCGGGATGGGAGATCAGTACACCGCTGTGGGTGGTGTGGACGGCGCTCATGGTCTGGGCGACGACGAATGCCGTCAATGTCACTGACGGTCTCGACGGTTTGGCGGCAGGCTCCGCGATGTTCGGCTTTGGTGCGTTCACCTTGATCGCCTACTTCGCATTCCGCAACTCCGACATCTATTCGGCGATCGTGAACCCGCTCGACCTCGGTGTGCTGGCGGCAGCGATGGCGGGCGCTTGTGGCGGCTTCCTGTGGTGGAACGCAGCGCCAGCGCGCATCATCATGGGCGACGT
Source organism: uncultured Bifidobacterium sp. (assembly GCA_964344465.1). Taxonomy (GTDB): domain Bacteria; phylum Actinomycetota; class Acidimicrobiia; order Acidimicrobiales; family Ilumatobacteraceae; genus F1-60-MAGs027. Next base: position 926 of record CAYFNN010000256.1, read on the forward strand.
CGGTGCGCTCGGGCTGGGCGCTGCACTCGGACTGCTCGCCGTCACCACCAACACGCACTTCTTGCTGCCGATCATCTGTGGAATCAACGTGATGGAGGCTGGGTCGGTCGCCATTCAAATGGGTGTCTTCAAGGCCAGTGGCCGCAAGAAGCGCCTTTTTCGTATGTCGCCAATTCACCATCACTTCGAGTTGAAGGGCTGGCCCGAGACGACCGTCATCATCCGTTTCTGGTTGCTCGCTGCGTTGTGCGTGGCGACCGGCGTCGCGCTCTTCATCGCGGACTTCACAAACGAAATCCGTCTCATCGGAGATGCCGTACCGTGACCGCGCTGGTCTTTGGTCTGGCCGTGGCAGGCAAGAGCACGGCGCGATTTCTCGCTAGTCGGGGCGAGTCGCTGGTATTGGCTGACGACCGCGTGTCGCCAGAGAATGCGTCGTTCGCCGAGTCGCTCGGTGCCGAGTTGCTGGAAGGACCCGACGCCACCATGGCGTGCGCCCGTCGCATTGGCGAGTTCGCCATGCTGGTGCCCGCCCCTGGTGTGCCTGAGTCGCACCCGATCATCGCCTCGGCACAGCGCGCGGGTGTCGACGTGGTATCCGAGATCGAGCTGGCGTATCGGCACGAACAGGCCAGCGGTGAGCCGCGGCCAATCGTGGCGATCACGGGCACCGACGGCAA
>CAYFNN010000257.1:0-1604 GCA_964344465.1 uncultured Bifidobacterium sp.
TGGAAAAGCAGCATCTCGAGCGCCGTATCGAACAGATGCAGGCCGAGGGCACCGAGTTTCGTACCAACGCGGTTGTTGGCGGCAACGTCGATGTCGAGGTGTTGCGTGCCACCCACGACGCCATCGTGCTTGCCTGCGGTGCTACAGCGTGGCGCGATCTACCAGTGCCCGGGCGCCAACTGCGTGGCATTCACCAAGCCATGGAATACCTGCCCATCGCCAACAAAGTGCAAGAAGGCTCGGTTTTGTCGGCCCCGAGAAAGGTTCGTGGCTCGAACAGCTCGGCGTGGCGCTCGACGCGCGCGGCAACGTGGCCCGCACCGACGACTATCGAACGAATGTTGACGGTGTCTTCGTCGCTGGCGACATGGGCCGCGGCCAGAGCCTCATCGTGTGGGCGATTGCTGAAGGTCGCGCTGCCGCATCGGCGGTGGATGCGTATCTCATGGGCTCCACGTCGTTGCCGTCACCCATTGCAGCATCAGCCCGCCCACTCGCATAGTGGCGCGCATCACCCTCACGCCGTTGCGTGCCAGCAAAGCGTAAACTCGTCGCGATGCGTTCTCGTTGGTTGCTGCTGGTCCTGGCGCTGTCGGCATGTGGCGTCGACGCCGCCGGTTCAGCCACCACGATCGTGCCGATTGGCCCGACCGATTTCGCCACGATTCCACCCGCCGTCACCACCATCGCGCCGGTGGTCACCACGTTGCCCCCGGGCGCCGTCGGTGTCGAGCAGATCTACGTGGTGCAAGCGGGCGACTCGCCGATTCTGGTCGCCAACATGTTCGGCATTTCGGTGGAACAGTTGCTGTCGTGGAATGGCCTGCTCGCCACCTCGCAATTTCCGTATCCGGGCCGCCAATTGAAGATTCCGCCCAGTGCCACCATCACCGTGAACCAGACGCAACAGACCGTGGTGTCCAACCCGGTCGGCAAACCCGGCTGCGGCAATCGTCCGGCTGGCGTCTACGAAGTGCAGGCGGGCGACTCGGTGTCGGCCATTCGCAAGAAATTCTGCGTGTCGACCAATGCGTTGCTCGCCGCCAACCAGTGGTCGAGTGTCGATGTGTTCTTGTTCCCCGGCAAGAAGATCAACATTCCACCCGCCGGCAGCTGAGCCGCGGCTAGCGCTTGGTGGTGCGAAACTTCGCGCGGCGTGCTGCGCGCTCAAGCGCAAGCGCGATGAGCTCGTCGAGCAACTCGGCATACGACACGCCGGTGGCCTGCCACAACTTCGGATACATCGAAATCGGCGTGAAGCCCGGAATCGTGTTGATCTCGTTGCACAAAAACCCACGGCCCGCGCTGCCATCGGCACGCTTTTCTTCGTAGAAAAAGTCGACTCGCGCCATACCCTCGGCGCGCACGGCGTTGAACACGCGAATTGCCATGTTGCGCACGGTGGCGGAGTCGGCATCGCTGAGCGGGGCCGGCACCAGCAGTTGGGCTCCGCCGCCTTCGTATTTGTCTTCATAGTCGTAGAACTCGTGGGCCGGCACAATTTCGCCTGCCACCGACGCCCGCGGCTCGCGGTTGCCGAGCACTGACACTTCGATCTCGCGACCGTTGATGGCTTCTTCGAACAACACCCACTCGTCGTAGGC
>CAYFNN010000258.1:0-1591 GCA_964344465.1 uncultured Bifidobacterium sp.
GGCAAGAAGATGTGTGAGAAGTTGAAAGAACTCATCCCGCGGCAGATGTTCGACATCCCAATCCAGGCGGCAATCGGCGGCAAGATCATCTCGCGCGAGACCGTGAAAGCCAAGCGCAAGGACGTGCTCGCCAAGTGCTACGGCGGCGACATCTCGCGCAAGCGCAAACTGCTCGAGAAGCAGAAGGAAGGCAAGAAGAAGATGAAGGCCATCGGGCGCGTCGAGGTGCCCGGCGACGTCTTTATCTCTGCGTTGAAGCTCGATGGCTGACGCCCAAGCGACCGGCATCTTCCGCTCGCTCAACTTCTTCAACGCGCGGCTCTATTTCGTCGGGCTGCTGCTTTCCAACATCGGCTCGTGGTTGCAGGGCACCGCGATGGCGTACCTCGTCTATCGCTTGACTGGCCGCGCGTCTGACCTCGGCTACAACGTGGCGTTTCAGTTTTTGCCGATGCTGTTTCTCGGCACGTGGGCCGGTGGGCTTGCTGATCGTTACAACCGCCGCACCATCATGCTCACGACCCAAATTTTGCTTGCGGTGCAGGCGCTGGTGCTCGGTGTGCTCGATGTGACGGGCCACATTTCGCTTGGCCTCGTGTGGACGCTCTCGTTTTTCTACGGCGTGCTGCTCGCGCTCGATAACCCAGCGCGCCGTGGCCTCATCACCGAATTGGTGCCCACCGCGCAACTGAGCAACGCCATGTCGATGAACACCGCCGTGATGACCGGCTCGCGTGTGTTTGGTGCCGCTCTCGCCGCGCTGCTTGTCGGGCCGATTGGCACCGGATGGCTTTTCATCATGAACGGCGTGTCGTACGCGGCGATGATCTACGGCATCGTCGGTCTGCGTAAGTCGGAGATGATCCCTGCCATCAAGCGACCAGCCGGTGGTCAACCAGTGCGCGAGGTGTTCCGCTTCGTGCGCTCAAACCGACGCCTTTCGTCGATGTTCTTTGCGTACATCATGGTGAGCACGTTCGCTTTCAACTACAGCGTCGTCTTGCCCAAGCTCGCCGACGTGAACTGGGGCAGCGACGACGCGTTCGGTTGGCTGCTCACCATCACCGGCATCGGCAGCATCGCTGGAGCGCTGGTGACGGCGAAGTTTCCTCGCGTGTCGCTGCGCTGGTTGGTCACCGCGGTGGCGGTGCTCGGCGTGAGCAACATCGCGGTGGCGTTCTCACCCAATTTGTGGGTGGCGTTTTTGTTCTGTTTGCCGCTCGGCTTCGGCGGTGCGGCAATGATTGCATCCGGCAACGCCATTAGCCAGCAAGAGTCACCACCCGACATGCGTGGCCGATTGCTCGCGCTCACCGCAGTGGCGTTTCTCGGTAGCACGCCGATTGGTGGGCCGATCACCGGTCTCATCGCCGACTATGTGTCGCTCGAGTGGTCGATGGCATACGGCGGGCTCACATGTTTTGCCTGCGTTGCGGTGCTCGCCTGGTGGTGGAGGTAGGTTCGCGACATGGCCGCATCGATCATCTGGTTTCGCCGCGACCTGCGCCTCGCTGATCATCCCGCGCTCACCGCTGCGCTCGCGCATGGGGTTACCACGCCGCTCTTCGTGCTTGACCCGTTGTTCGTGAAG
>CAYFNN010000259.1:0-1589 GCA_964344465.1 uncultured Bifidobacterium sp.
ACATCAGCGAATGTTTGATCACCGTGTCGAATGGTGCCGCGCGTCGGCCGAATAGTGCCGGCAATTGCGGCAAGAGTGAGGCTCTTGCCCGAGCCCGATGGGCCGACCAGTGCAGTAAAACCGTCAGACACCTCGAAGCGTGCATCGACGCCGAAGTCGCGCACCTCGACACGAATATCGACGTTGAGTACGTTTCCACGTGACCTCGCTGTGGTGAAACTCGATGTCGTCACGGTCGTCTCGCAAACACTTGGGTAATCAACAGCAAGACCACGATTGCGATTGCGCCGAGAACGAGCGAGCCAGTTCGCGCCGTGGTGTCGTCACCGGCCTGCACTGCGTCGTACACGGCGATTGGAAGCGTCTGGGTTTGTCCCGGAATATTGCCGGCCACCATCACGGTCGCGCCAAAATCGCCGAGTGCCCTGGCGAAACCGAGTGCGACTCCAGCGCCGATACCTCGCGACGCAAGCGGCAGCGTGACATTCAAAGCCACACGTGCTTCAGACAGACCCATCACTCGTGCGCTTTCCTCCACTCGCGAATCGACGTTGCTGATTGCCGCACGCGCTGCCCGCACCACGAACGGCAGTGCCGAGACTGTTGCAGCCACGATTGCTCCCGTTTCCGTAAAGACGATGGGTCGCCCAACAACTGAATCCCAAGCTTCTCCGATGAATGACTGCGATCCGAGCAATGTGAGCAAGTAGTACCCGAGCACCGTTGGCGGCAGCACGATTGGCAAAGTGACAGCAGCCTCCACGATGCCCGACCAGCGCGACTTCCACTTCGCCAACCAATACGCCAGCGCCACACCGAGCAGTGCCGCAAACAGCGTGGCAACAATCGACACCCTCAGGGAGAGCCAGAGCGGGAACCAGTCGTTCATACGTCGAACTCCTGGGTGTTCTGCGTCATGAGTCAGCCTTGACAACGAACCCGTACTTCTCCAGAACCGCTACGCCTTTCGGGGAGACGAGCACATCAAAAAACGCGCGTGCCGCTTGATTGCTCTCGCCGCGTTTGGTGAGTGCGACCGTCTGGCGAATGGGTTGGTGAAAGTCACCATCAATCATGATGTGGTCTTGACTCAACACGAGCGCGAGCGCCACGATGCCGTAGTCCGCCTCCCCTGCCTCCACGATGCGCACGGCATCCGCCACATTCTCAGCAAAGATCAATCGGTCAATGACGCTGTCATAAATACCGAGCGACTGGAGCGTCTCTTGTGCCGCCACCCCGTACGGAGCGTGAGCTGGGTTTGCAATTGCGATTCGCGCGGCGGAGTCGAGAGCCGAAATGATGCTTGATCTATCCGTAAGTTGCGTTCCCCCAGACGCGACGGAAGGCAGGGAAACTCCATCTCGTGCGATCATTGCGAGCACCCCAAGCGCGTATTGGCGAACATTCCCCGCGTCCGCAAACCCTTTGTCGACGATTTCGGTTACGAACTCAGTGTTTGCAGAAACATAGACGTCATATGGCGCACCGTTGAGCACCTGCTCACGCAACATGCCCGACGAGCCAAAGACGAACTCAACGTCGATTTGGTCGGATGCCTTCAACTCAGCGGCAAGCTCAGTGAATGC
>CAYFNN010000260.1:0-1584 GCA_964344465.1 uncultured Bifidobacterium sp.
CGACCCGAGTGCGATAAGCAAGTCGCTCTTTTGCATTGCCGTAACTGCAGTCGCGGTGCCGTGCATGCCAGGCATGCCGAGACACAACGGATGCGAATCGGGGAATGCTCCTCGTGCCATCAAGGTCGTGACAACAGGAATCTGCGTGAGCTCGGCCAGTTCGCGCAACACGCCGGCGGCACGAGCCTTCAGCACACCGCCACCGACGTAGAGCACCGGTTGCTTGGCGGCAAGAATCATGCGCGCCGCTTCTTTGATCATCTTGGCGTGACCTTTTGCGTTCGGTCGGTAGCCAGGCAGGCTGTCGAGCACTTCGTCGTCACTCGGCCAGTACCACTCCATGGTGTTTTGCAACACGTCTTTGGGCAGGTCGATGAGCGTCGGGCCGGGGCGACCGGTCGTGGCGATGTGGAATGCCTGACGAACGGCCATAGGGATGTCTTGGGCGCTCATCACGAGTTCGTTGTGTTTGGTGATGCTGCGGGTAATGCCGACCGTGTCGCACTCTTGAAACGCGTCCGTACCAATCGCTGCCGTCGGCACTTGGCCGGTGATGCCGACCATCGGAATCGAATCCATATAGGCATCGCAAAGTGGTGTGACGAGATTGGTGGCAGCTGGGCCGCTCGTCACCATCGCGACACCAGGGCGACCCGTGACGTGCGCGTAACCCTCGGCCATGTGGCCGGCACCTTGTTCGTGACGCACGAGAATGTGGCGAATCTTTGACTCAAGCAGCGGATCGTAAGCAGGGAGAATGCAGCCACCCGGCAGACCGAACATCACGTCGACGTTCTCGTGCTCGAGCGCGCGGATGAGGGCTTGGGCCCCGGTGAGTTTCTCTTTCATGTTCGTGCCTCTCTTTGAGTCTCGCTGTGGATTTCGTGTTTTGTTTCTCGGATGATTCGTTTTTCGTGACTTACTGGGATTCGTTGTGGGTGTTGATTTCGGGGTACAAAAAAACCTCCCTTTTGGGGAGGTTTGACGCACGCGTATGTGGGCGTGCGTCTACGGAATTACTACGAGAGCGACCACGATGCTGCATCGGCTCGTCATAGTGCTTTCAGTCTGCCAGCGCATTGGCAGGGTTCACAACCCGCCACCTCATCGGCAGGATTCCCCACCTGCCACCGGGTCGCGGTGGCCAGCTGGGCTCAGCTAGGAGTTCGGCCGAGCCACCACCAGCACCCGGCGTTGCAGGTCGCTGGCCGCAAAGACCCGCGGTGCAGCCGCTGCGACACGTTCGCCTGCCGGTGCACTGGTTGGCTGATCGCTGACTTGCACCTCGCCCGAGAGGATCACATCGATGTTGGTCACCACGCCCTCGGTGCGCTTTGCAATCAGCGAGCACACGGCAAGCGCGCGCAATCGAGCGAGGTCGCGCAAGAGTTGCACCGGGCCTGCGCCGGCACCCCCGATACAGGTGACGATTTCACCGACAGCGAGGTCAGCGGCAAATCGCGTCACCTGTTGACGCTGAGCGACCGAAAGTTTCGCAGAGAGTGCGGCGAATGGGCGCAACACGAGCGCGCGCGGAGCACGGGGCGTCGGAGTTGCGGCGGTGGTGGACGTCGTTGGTGCGAC
>CAYFNN010000261.1:0-1581 GCA_964344465.1 uncultured Bifidobacterium sp.
CATCGCGCACGACCGCCGAAGCCACGAGATCGCCCAATACCACCGAGTTCTCCACCACTGCAGCGTCACCAACCACTACTCCTGGGCCGAGCACCGAGGTGGTGATGCGTGCGCCTCGACCAATTCGCACCCCGGCACCAACCACTGACTCGTGCACCGAACTCCCCGCTTCGAGCTCGGCGGTCGGATGCACCGCAATGTCACGGTCGGTGCGCACACCACGAATGAGGTCGAGGTTGGCACGTCGATACGTGTCGGGGCGACCGGCGTCGAGCCAATAGTCGTCGGTCGGATACGCAAAGAGAGCACCTTGCGACACCAACTGAGGAAACGTCACACGTTCGATCGAGAGCTTGGTGTCACCCGGCATGAGATGCAGCGATGAAGACTCCATCACGTAGGTACCCGCATTGACATAGCGGCTCGTCGTTGCGTCGGCAGCGGGCTTCTCAACGAACCCATCGATGCGACCATCGGCACGGTATTCAACCACGCCATAGCGCGACGGATCGTCGACTGGCGTGAGGTGAATCGTGGCGAGCGCCCCATGGCTGCGATGACCCTGGTGTGCTGTCAGCAGGTCTGAAATGCGCAGGTCGCTGACGATGTCGCCATTGGCAACGACGAAGGCTTCGTCACGCTCCTGCAAACCGACCGAGCGGGCGGCGAAACCGATTGCGCCCGCGGTGTCGAGCGGTTCGGCCTCAACAGCGAAATGCAGGCGAACTCCCGCACACTGCCGATCGGGGAAGGCGGCGAAGAATGGCTCAGGCTTGAAACCAAGTGCGAGCACCGCATCGGTGACACCACCGCGCGCAAGGTGCACCATCATCCACTCGAGAATCGTGCGTTGTCCAAGTGGCAACAGCGGCTTGGGTATGGCATTGGTGAGTGGTCGCAGCCGTGTACCGAACCCGCCGACGAGCACGACGGCGAACATGCCGCGCCCCGCCTATTCGCCGGAGTTGACGAGCGTCGCTACGTCGATTGCGGCATCGGGCTGTGGCACTTCTGTGCCGTCTGGCGCAAAGACCAGAGCCACGGCAAGACCATTGGCGTCGAGTCGAACGGCGTCGAGGTTGGCTATCGACGTCTTGCGCTCACTGTCGACACCTTCAACATCCCACGTGTCGACGAACAGCGAACCGCCCTTGCCGCCACAGGCATCTGCGCCCTCGGTGAGCTCAGCACCTCCATTGATCGACGACGGGAACGTCAGCGATGTCTCGGTGAGCTTCAACGCATAGAGATCGAGCACGGCCGAGATGCGGGCGCGACGCTGGCCACTCAAGATCTGCGGTTGCCACTCGACCACGCCAGGTTTACCGGCGACGAGTGCTGCCCCTTCGCGCACCTCGGCGAGGTCGTCGAGCACTGCAGTATCTGGCAGGTCGACCCATTTGTCACACACATAGACGCCAAAGGAGAGGTAATAGGTGGCGTTCGTGATGTCCGCAGCCGAACGGTCTTCAATCGTCTGTCGCGCATAGCCGATGAGTGCTGAGCCCAGCACGAGCACCACGGCGATCACCGTCGGGAAGACGAGCCCACCACGCAACTTGATGCCACGCGGTGTGCGGG
>CAYFNN010000262.1:0-1571 GCA_964344465.1 uncultured Bifidobacterium sp.
TGCGAGCAATTCATCCACTCCGCGCGGGGCCTCGAGCGAGCGAGACCTCACCGCCTCGTTGAATGTCACACGTTCGTCGTGACGTCGCAACTGCCAGAAGGCGAGGTTCACCATCACGACGACCAGCAGAATGGTGAAGGCATGGAGGGCGACCATCTTGGGTGACCACAGCACGCGCAACACGACGCCCGCAACGCTAACGAAGCCGGTGCTCGTATTCGACGGCGAGTGCACCTTCTGTCGGTCGTGTGTGCAGTTCGCCGAACGCATCAAGAAGCGCGAGTTCACGAGCGTCGCGTATCAAGATGCCGATCTCGGGCGACTCGGTCTGCGCCTCGAGGAATGTGTCGATGCCGTGCAATGGGTGGAGACCACGACATCGCACGTCTCCGCGCACGAGGCAGTTGCTGCAGTGTTGAAGGCGGCGCGATTCCCGTGGCCGGTGGCCGGTCGCGTGATGATGCTCCCAGGTGTTCGCTGGATTGCAGCAAGGGTGTACCGCCGCGTGGCGCGACAGCGCCAGTGCATCGTGACAGCCCCAACTCCGCCCGACGGTGCCTGAAACGCTACCGCTAGCCTGAGGTCGCTACATCAGGAGCGACCATTTGGTCCGGCAACCGGGAATCCACGGTGCCAAGTCACTTCGGTGACGATGTGGTCCCGCAAGGGACAACGGACCAGTGATCGCAAACCTTCGTGATGCAGCGCGAACGAACGGAAGATCACATGCAACGAACTGACTACCCAGCAACCGGCGCTTGGCACGCCGGGTTGCCCGCTGGGCGGCGCAAGTTCGTGCAGCTCGGTGATCGCCCGGTCGCGCTAGATGTCGGTGCAACGCTGCGCGACGTGAGTATCGCTTACGAAACGTGGGGCACGCTGAATGCAGACGCATCGAACGCCGTGCTCATCTGTCACGCGTGGACGGGCGACAGCCACGTGACTGGAGCAGCAGGCGAGGGGCATCCGACACCAGGTTGGTGGGAAGGCATCGTCGGCCCAGGTCTCTCCATCGACACCAACGAGTGGTTCGTCGTGTGCAGCAACGTGTTGGGTGGTTGTCAGGGCACCACAGGCCCGGCGTCGACGCATCCTGACGACGCAAGACCGTATGGTTCACGTTTCCCGGTCATCACCATTCGCGACATGGTGCGAGCACAAGTGCGACTCGCCGACGTGCTCGGCGTGCAGCGTTGGCATGCGGTCGTCGGTGGCTCGATGGGTGGCATGCAAGCGTTGGAGTGGGCGATCACGTATCCGAATCGCGTCGGCTCTCTCGTTGCCATCGGCACGTGTCTGCAGTCCACCGCACAGCAGATCGCCTGGGGCGCTATCGGTCGGCGCGCGATTCGACTCGATCCCAAGTGGCGCGGAGGCGACTATTACGACGCGGCCGTCGGCGACGGACCGTGGCAAGGTCTTGCAACGGCCCGCATGGTGGCCCAAGTGACGTTTCGCAGCGACAACGTGTTCACCGAGCGTTTCGGCCGCGATCTCGCTGATGCCGATGCGGAGAACAACGGCATCGGCCTGTGGGACAAGTTCGAAGTGGAGCGTTACCTCGACCACCA
>CAYFNN010000263.1:0-1569 GCA_964344465.1 uncultured Bifidobacterium sp.
CAGCATTCCGGCGAGTGTCTTCAGCAGTGTTGACTTGCCCGAGCCATTCGTGCCGATGAGCGCTACGAGATCGCCAGGAGCCGTGACGAAATCGATGTCGCGTACCACGGTATGCAGGCCGTAACCCACGTCGAGATGCGAAGCGCTGATTGTTGCGGGTGAGCTCGAGTGACTGTTCATGTCAGTGGGCATGTTCGTGCTGGTGCGGAAGTTCCGATGATCCACGCATTCGCCGAGGAATCGTGAGAATCGCCACGACGATGAAGATATAGACAGAAGAAAACACGATGCTGGCGCCAGCCGCGACATCAAAGTGATAACTGAGCAGCAGACCCAGGTAGCTCGACAACACACCGCACACTGAAGCGGTCATCATCATTGTGCTTACACGTCGCGCGATGAGTGCGCCAGTGGCGGCAGGCGCGACGAGTAAACCGAGCACGAGCAAGGTTCCGACCAATTGAAAGCTGCCAACCACTGCCATCGCCACCATCACCAACATGAGGCCATGGAAGAACGTGACGGAGAAGCCCGAGGTGCGGGCCAACCCGTCATCGAGCGACATCAGCACGAACGGCCGATGGGCAATAATCGCAATTGCGCCAACTACAACGAGCACTGCAGCCTGCCAAGCGAGATCGGTTGTATCGACTCCGAGAAGTTCGCCAAACAGAATTCGCGTGATGTCGCCGACGAAAGTCGTCGAGCGCGAGGTGATTATCACACCGAGCGAGAGCATGCCGACGAAGAGCAGGCCAATCGCGGTATCTGCCGACAGTCGCACTCGTGCGGTGATGAGCGAGACGCCACCCATCATGACTGCCGCTCCGACGGCGGCGCCGATGACGCCAGGAATTCCGAAGAGCAGCGCCATAGCGATACCCGGGATCACGCCGTGGGCGAGTGCGTCACCGATGAATGACAGGCCCCGTAACACCACATAGGTGCCGGCGATGGCGCAGATCACCGCAACTAGGGCGCTGGCCACCAAGGCATTACGCATGAATTCGTTGCGGGTGAACGGCTCCCACAGGGGGCCAGCCAGCGCGGGTACCGAAGTCACTTCAAACTCGTGGCAATCGTGGTACCCAGCTGACGAATGAACTCGATGTAACTGTTGGTGGTTCCGAGATAGTGGGTACTGATCTCGACGAGTGGTACCCCGACCTCATCGGCAACTTGTCTCGCCACGGCAGGGTTCGTGCCGAGCGACGTAAACACTGCCTGCGCATTGTGGGTCTTGATCACGTCGATGACGAACTCCACATTGCTTGCCGACTCTTCGGCGGAAGTCGATGGGCTGGAGAGGATTGCTGCGATGACGGTGCAGCCATATCGCGTTGCGAAGTAACCGAGTTCGTTGTGGCCGGTTACAAGTTGGCAGTTGGGGAGTGCGTCAAAGAGTTCCCCAAGTTCGGCGTCGACCGCGGCGAGTTCGCCTGCGAATACCTCGCTGGCCATCATGAGATCGACGTTCAACGCATTGCCGACTGCCGTAGTGAGTGCGGGCAACGCCTCGAGCATGGTTGTTGGGCTGAGCCACACATGCGGATCTTCGGTGTGATCGTG
>CAYFNN010000264.1:0-1569 GCA_964344465.1 uncultured Bifidobacterium sp.
CACCGAGCAGACCGTGCTCGCTTGAACCACCGCTGGTCTCTGCACCGACGACTACAGCCACGACACCGACGAACGAGACCAGCGAATACACCACCCGCTGCGCAGTGATCTTCTCGCCAAGAATCTTCGGCGCGAGAAACAACAACACCGCCGGCGTGAGGCTGCCGATGAGGGTGGCATTGGCGATGGTGGTCTGCTGGAACGAACCAAAGCCGAGCGCTGTCGAGATGGCAAAGAACACGCCTGGCTTCCAGGACACCACAAAGTGGTGGCGGTTGAAGCCGTCGCCGAGTTTGTGTGCGAGCACGAACAGTACTGGCAACCAGATGACCTGGCGCCAAAACACGATGGTGGGAAGCGACACCGAGAGGCTCGACACCATGATCGGGCCGACCGCCCACGCCAACACCGCAACGACTACCGCGGCCTCAGGGGCGGTGCGAGGGCGCTGCGTGGCGCCGGTCGAGTTCACGGTATTCGCCATGTAACGCGGCTCAGGACTTCTTCTGGGCGGGTCGCAGGTCGATGCGCAACGTGAGCACGCCGTCTTCGAGCGTCGCTTGCGCATCGCCGATCATCGCGAAATCTTGGAAGTCGACGTTTGCCTGAGCGATGAACTGTTGACGCTCGTCGCCAGCGACGGGCGGCAATGGTCGTCGACGCACGGCTGCAGCACGTTCGCGAAAGCGATTGAGCATCTCTTGTGGATCGAATTTCACGGCACCACCGTAGTTCTTGCCTTGCGGAGCATCTCTTTGCGTGTTGCCTCGTCGGCTTCCTTGAACTCCTTCTCCCCCATGACTTCAAGCGGGCCGAGCACCGGATTATCAGGGCGTGACTCGCGCCAGAACCACAACGTGATCGCCAACAACACGAGACCGACAACCACCAGCGCAATACCCACTGCCACAGTGCCAAACTAGTTGCGTGACGAACCTGCTTTCGAGCGTGTTGTTTCTCGCGGTGATTGGCTTGCTCGCGTGGCTGGGCTGGGGCCTTGAGCCGCATTGGGCGTCGAAAGATGGCACGCGTTTCATGTGCCGTATGCAGCTTCATCCGCAGGATCCGCGCGACCATGCACGGTGGCACGATGTAAAGGTCGGTGTGCAAGAGGGCGAACTCCTCGTGCACGCCAGATCTCGTCGAGCACGAGACGCTCGCGGCGTGTGGCGAGTGATTGGCGTAGTTGGCGACAAGGATGGCAAGAAACGCGTCTACGAGTTGCGCAGCAGTAACGGTGAGGGCGCTTCGCTGCGAGTGCCTGCAAGGAGTCGTTGCGTGCTGGTGCTCGACGCCCTCGTGCCCTAATCGAGTCGGGGCGTAGCCGTCATCTAATCCAAGCCGTGGAGCCTTGGTCTGGGCTAAGCCGTCAGGTGTTCAAGAACTTGCGCAACGGGTCGCCCACCTGACCAGTGTCAATGAGGAATGCGTCGTGACCGTGCGGTGAGTCGATCTCGGCGTATTCCGCGTGCACTCCGTTGGCGGCGACGAGATCGCGAATCTGGCGCTGCTGGTACGCCGGGTAGAGAATGTCGCTTGAGATACCGACTGCGAGCGTTCGTGCGGTGA
>CAYFNN010000265.1:0-1553 GCA_964344465.1 uncultured Bifidobacterium sp.
CCCTTCGAAGTGGGCATCGACACCGACTCGATCGGCGGGCCGTCGGCAGGTCTTGCGTTCACGCTCGCTCTGCTCGATGAGTTAACGAAAGGTTCGCTCACCGGCAAGGCGAAAGTTGCAGCCACGGGCACTATCGACGGTGACGAATCGATCGGCGCAGTCGGGGCCATCGTGCAGAAGGCCGTTGCAGCCCGCAACTCGGGCGCGACGTTGCTTTTGCTACCGGCGAGTCAGAGTGCAGACGACGTGTCTGCGGCTCGTCGCATCGGTGGATCTCGCATGCGAGTGGAGACAGTCGCCACGTTGCAGGATGCACTCGATGTACTGCGCAGCCTCGGCGGTGAACCGTTGCCGAATTCCACGACCAACGAATAGTTGAGACGTACTCTTTAGGGCATGGCCCTCGACTTCCAGCGACCTGATCCGTCGTCGCCGGCCGCCGTTGCGTCCGCGCAGTTCACGGTGACGCGTCGCGGATACCGCGAAGAAGAGGTGCGGGACTTTCTCCGCCAAGTGTCGGTCGAGATGGCCCGATTGCTGGAACGCGAACGTTTCTTACAGAACGAGCTGCAGGCATTGCAAAGTCGCGGCACGATCGACGTCGCCACAGTCGACGAAGCAACGATCACCGAACTGCTGGGCGCTGAAGCCGCCCGGGTGTTGAGCGCGGCCCGAGATGCCGCCCAGGCAATGCGCGACCGAGCCGCCGAGTCGGCAGAACAGATCGTGAAAGAGGCAAGCCGGGAAGCCACCCGCATGCTCGAGGAGTCGAAGATCGAAGCCTCACGCCGCCGATCTGACGTATCGAGCGAAGCCGAGCAAGAACTCGAACTCGCCAAACAACAGGGTCGCGAGATGGTCGCCGAGGTACGTGCCTACCGCGAACGTGTGTTGGCCGACCTCGCCAAACGAACCGACGAAGCACGCCGCGAACTCGAGCGCCTCGTGCACGAACGTGAGCGACTGCTCAGCGCTTTCGAGCGTGCTCGGCACGCGGCAACCGACGTGGTCGGCGACCTCGAGGAGTTCGACGAGGCGATCCGCGAGACCGGCATCGTGCCGCCGCTCGCATCGCCGGATGCGCCGCCACCCCCGCGTCCGATCGGCAGGAACGACACCCCAATTTTTGATGCCAAACAATACGAAGATGAACTCGGCACCGCAGGTAGCCATGTCTCAGAGAGCCCGAGCATGCTGGCGAACAATGAGCCACTCGTGCAACCCGAAGTGGCGAGTGCAACCGAGTTGCATGACGAGAAAACGGAAACGCTGGAGACTCAAGACGAAGGAACACCGGTCGCAGAGGTGCCCACCGACGAGCTCGATACGCCAGAGGGCCAATCAAGCGAGTCTCAACCGAGCGAGCCGCAACCAAGCGAACAGCAGTCAGTCGACCCGCAACCAACTTCATCGCAACGGGAAGAGCACATGGCGCCGGTCGTCAGCATCTTTGACCGGCAGCGGCGAAAGAGTGCATCGCCCGAGGCGCCAGTCGCACCCCACTCGAAGTCAGGGCCGATGCCCGATGTGACATCACCGTCGACGCCGCAATC
>CAYFNN010000266.1:0-1552 GCA_964344465.1 uncultured Bifidobacterium sp.
CACACCGCAACGACTCGCTCACCTGGGTGTCGATCAATCATGCGCTCGCACGCTGAGACCACTCGCTTGCGAAAAAGATCCGGGTGATCATGGCCTTCTTCCCATTCGCCGCGCACCATGCGCAGCCAGCGCGGGTCGTTGGTGCCGCGCAGTTCTTCGATCGGCACATATTCGTTCGAGTTGCGATCGAATTCGCTGATGTCGTCATCAACCACTGGCGTGAGCCCGAGACGAGCAGCCAGAGGTGCCGCGGTTTCTTGTGCACGCTTCAGCGGGCTCACATAGAGCGCGGCGATGTCTTCGCGTGCGAGATATTCCGCGAGACGTTCGGCTTGGCGCACGCCATCGGGCGCGAGTTCGGGGTCAGCGACACCTTCTTTCAACTCGCGACGCACCGGCAAGGCGTGGCGAACGAGTACCAGTTCCACGCGCGACGACGCTAACGCCGCGAGATGTCGGCTGGGTTACTTGTGCGTCGGGTGGGTTACTTGAGCAGAGACACCAGGTTCAACTCACGCACGGCACGATCGAAGCGGGTGTTCATGCAGTCGACCAGTTCAAAGGAGCGCTTGTCAGAGAGGTCCATACCACGACTCGCGATGATCGGATAAGCGAGACAGAAGAGCGCCGCTGATCGATAATGCTCCCAGAGTGCCTTCTTGTCGACCAATTCACTCGGCGCACCACCCGAAAGCAGGCCGTCAATCCATCGGTCGAACAGCTCTCTTTCGTATTTGCTGGCGTCATCTGCGCTGATGCTCTGAGTTACGAAATACGCCAAGTCGTAGGCGCCGATACCTGTGCCAATCAACTGAAAGTCGAGCACGACCAGTTCATCGTTTGCGGCGAACAACATGTTGTCGGCCCGGTAGTCGCCGTGTGCGAGCGTGTTCGGCCCCTGAGCAAGTGAGGCGAGTAGCGGTGCCACATTCTCTCCGAACTTCGGCCCCACCTGCATGATGGCGTTGGGCATCTTGATTTCTTTCGTGCACTTTTCCCAGCCCTCTGCGAACACCATTGGCACGATCGCCGGATAAATCGGATCACCAAGGCTGATCGTGGTGCCGTCGGCGGCAAGCGCATCAGCCTTGCCCCACCACTTTGCGTGCATCGCGGCGAGACCATCGACTGCGATTCGAGCGTCGGCGATGCTCATGCCCTTCACCTGGTCGACGATGCGCAAGTTGCCGAGATCTTCAATCACCATCGCAAACTGGCTGGTCTCTTCGTTGACTTCGCCGTAATACGACTTCGAAACGCGAAACGGCATGTCTTTGGCCAGCGACTTAAAGAATTTGACCTCGCGGATGTACATACGTAGCACCGTGCTGGTAAACGCCGCGTTCGGATCAAGTGCGGGCATCTTGGTGATGACTGACGCTGGGCAGCCCTTGCCCGTTAGGTGTGTGCGGTACACCGCACTGGCGACGCCGACTCCGACGCCAATCAACTCGTTGCGCAGGCCCGAGATGCTCCAGCCCGTCGCCTCAGACATCCACTGTGCCGTGACCTCGTCGATCGAGGTCGGAATTGCCGCTGCCATACAGCCCCC
>CAYFNN010000267.1:0-1525 GCA_964344465.1 uncultured Bifidobacterium sp.
CCACCGGCGTGGCCTACGAAACCGTGCAGCTCGCCGATCGTTCACTGCCGCTGCTTGCACCGATGAGTGAGATTGCCGGACGACTCGCAACTCAAGCCGGCGCGTATTACTTGCAACGGCCCTACGGCGGTCGTGGAGTGTTGATGGGTGGTGCGCCAGGCGTGCGGCCCGCCAAGGTGATGGTGATTGGTGCTGGCAATGTTGGGTGGAACTCCGCCCGCATTGCCGCCGGAATGGAAGCCGAAGTCACGATTCTCGACAAGAACCTCGATCGCCTGCGCTTCGTCGACCAAATTCACCAGGGTCGCATCACCACACTTGCGTCGAACCGCGGCGCCATCGAGCGCACCATTGCAGAAGCCGACCTTGTTATCGGCGCAGTGCTCATTGCCGGTGCGCGCGCACCAATCGTGGTGACCGCCGACATGGTGAAGTCGATGAAGAAGGGTTCGGTGATTGTCGACGTCGCCATCGACCAAGGTGGTTGTGTCGAGACGATGCGCGAGACCACACACACTGAACCGGTGTATGAAATGCACGGAGTCATCCACTACGCAGTCGGCAACATGCCCGGTGCGGTACCCAACACCAGCACGTATGCATTGACGAACGCGACACTGCCCTATCAGTTGTCGCTGGCCACGCTCGGCGCAAGCGGCGCGGCGAAGGCCGACCCGGCGATGGCGCTTGGCGTCAACACCGTGGGCGGCAAGATGACCAACAAGCCGAGTGCAGAGGCGCTCGGCTACGACTACGTCGAGCCGCTCGTCGCGCTGGGCTGACGCAAGCGCCGCGAGACACGATGTCGAGCCCTTCAGCAATCTCTTTACGGCACGTCTCCAAACAGTTCGGCGATGTCGTCGCCGTTGCCGACGTCTCGCTCGATATCGCCGACGGTGAATTCCTCACCCTGCTTGGGCCATCTGGTTCGGGAAAAACCACGGTGCTGCGAATGATCGCTGGCTTCGAGCTGCCCTCGAGCGGCGAGATTCTGCTCAACGGCAGCGACGTGTCGAACGAACCGGCGTTCAAGCGCGATGTCAACACGGTGTTTCAGGATTACGCACTCTTCCCACACATGACCGTGGCCGAAAACGTGGAATACGGCATGCGTGTGCGCAAGGTTGACAAGACCGAGCGCACTCAACGTCGCGACGAGGCGTTGCGCATGGTTCGACTCGCACAATTGGCCGAACGTACGCCGGCGCAACTCTCGGGCGGTCAACGCCAACGCGTGGCACTCGCCCGCGCCATCGTGAATCGGCCGAAGGTGTTGCTGCTCGACGAACCGCTTGGCGCACTCGACCTAAAGCTTCGCGAAGAAATGCAAATCGAGCTCAAAGCGCTGCAGCGCACCTTGAACATCACCTTCGTGTACGTCACGCACGACCAGGGCGAGGCCCTGTCGATGAGCGATCGAATCGCGGTGTTCAACGCTGGTCGACTCGAACAGGTGGGATCTCCACGCGACTTGTACGAGCGACCCGCAACGGCATTCGTGGCCGGGTTTGTTGGTGTGGCGAAT
>CAYFNN010000268.1:0-1521 GCA_964344465.1 uncultured Bifidobacterium sp.
GACGGTCAGTATGCGCCGGAGTTTCTGCCGCAGATGGTGAAGCCCATCATCGAAGGTGATGCAGACGTCGTGTTCGGTTCGCGCATGCTCAATCGTGGTGGCGCACTGAAAGGCGGCATGCCCAAGTACAAATACGTCGGCAACAAAATCCTCACGTTCCTGCAGAACCGGTTGGCTGGGGTGTCTTTGAGCGAATGGCACAGCGGCTACCGCGCCTACGCCATACGGTCGCTTGACGGCGTCGGATTCGAACTGAACGCCGACTACTACGACTTCGACACGCAGATCATCCTGCAGATGATCGAGTCGCGACAGCGCATCGTGGAGATCCCGATTCCCACGTTCTACGGAGACGAACTATCGCGAGTCAACGGCATTCGCTATGCATGGCGTATTCTCAGACACACACTGCGATGGAGACTGTCTCGCTGACCAGACGTCGACCGGCGCTCGCCATCAGCCTCGCGGGCGGCATCCTGAGCCTGGTCGGCAATCGCCGAGGCATCGGTATCAGCTGGGATTCGACTGACTACATCGCCGTCGGTCTCAGCATGTCCGCACGGCGGGGTGCGCTCGATGTCACTGGTCAGCCGATGGTGATTCGCCCGCCGGGGCTTTCTTCATTCGTGACTCTTGGTGACTGGCTGTCAGTTTCTCCCGACTTGTCGTTACGTGTCGTGAATGCCGTTTCGATGATGATCGTGGTCTGGGGAACGCACCAGTTGCTCGTGCGAGCGAAGGTGCGCTCCACGGCAAAGTGGATCGGCGTCGCACTCGTGGCACTCAGCCCGGCACTGCTCGACATCTTCACGATGGCATGGTCGGAGCCGCCGTTCTTGGCACTTGTCATGTTGGCGATGCTCGTCGTCACGCGCCCGCGTGCGTGGCCTTGGGACATTGCGTTAATACCGATCTTTGCAGGCATGTTCTTTGTTCGATACGTCGGGCCGTTCTATGCGGCGCCACTCGCACTCGTGGCGGCAATCGTGCAGTCGAAGCGATCGGGTTGGTGGCTCTCGACGATGCGGGCAGGCAGCGCGCTCGCAGTGTCGATGGTGCTGCCGTGGCTGTGGCTGATGCGTAACAAGGAAATCAGCGGCTACCTCACCGGCTACCGCGAGGCCGGCGGCGGAACGTTGCTCGACCCGTTGAAGACGTTCACCGGCACCCTCGGCAGTTGGCTCATTGCGCGGCCGCCGCTCGACGGTAACGGCGGTATCTACCTCAACTGGGCTGACTTCTCGTCGTCGATGCAACTTGCAGGCATTGTTGTGTGGGTCTTGCTCATCGTTCTCGTCTCGGCGTACTTCGTGAGATGGCTCAAACAGCGTGGCGATTCACTTGCGTCCGATCGCAACACCTCCGTATTTCTCGGGAGCGCTGCGCTGTTCGTGTTCTACGGGTCATTCTCGGTATATCGCTATGTGTATGACGAGATGGGGCCGCTCGACTCTCGCATGATGAGCGGTCTATACGTGCCGCTCGTGCTGATGCTCGTCATTGCGGCTGACTCCATTCGTG
>CAYFNN010000269.1:0-1520 GCA_964344465.1 uncultured Bifidobacterium sp.
GTGTCGTTTCTCGCCGGTGATCAGGTGCACATCGGGCAGTACTTCTCGTATCCGGGTCGCAAGTTCCACTACATCGCGCCGGAGTATCTCGCGGTCATCGAGGGGCGCCCAGTGGTGCCCGACTGTCTTGCGTGGGTGCATGCGAAGATCTTCCAGTCGATGCCCATGCGCGACCACGAGTTGCTGTTCGCAGAAGTCGTCGAATACGGCTACGGCAGGCTGCGTGAAGCCCCGCTCGTGTATTCGTCGCGCCACGGGTGGCGCATCGCCAACGACAAAGCACGCGCACCCGGCGAGAGCCCGCGCGACGAACTGCTCGCGAGGCTCGCTGCCGCAGGGTTCGATGCGAGTGCCGGTGACGAAGATCCCGAAGATGCATGACGACGAACCTGACGATGCGCAGCACTTCGCACGACCGACACTGACGCCTAGCATCAGCGCGTGACCACCGCCTTCGATCTCGCTGCCGAGGCTGCGAATTTCTTGCGCAATCGATTCGGTGGTGACCACGACATCGTCGCAGTGCTCGGCTCTGGCTGGGCCGACGCAGTTGGTGTGCTCGGCACGGGCGATCGGTGCCCGATCAACGACGTTCCAGGGTTCAAGAAGCCGTCTGCGCTCGGCCACGGCGGTGAAGCAATCTCCGTTTCTGTCGGCTCATCGCGCGTGCTCGTGCTCACCGGTCGCACTCATCTATATGAAGGTCACGGCACCGCACCAGTCGTGCACGGCGTACGCACTGCCGCGGCACTGGGCTGCAAGGTTGCAGTGCTCACCAACGGCGCGGGCGTGCTGCGCGAAGACTGGCCAATCGGCGAACCTGTGATGATCAGCGACCACATCAACCTGACGGGTCACTCACCGATGACAGGAGACAACCCGCCGGCTCCGTTCGCCGGAAGATTTGTCGACCTCACCGATGCGTACAGCAAACGACTGCGTGGTATCGCGCGGGCCGCAGTGTCGAGCAAGCCAGCGTCGGGTGATACTGGCGCGTCAACGATGAACGAAGGCGTCTACCTCGGCCTGCACGGCCCGCATTACGAGACACCGGCGGAGATTCGCGCCGGGCGCAGTTGGGGTGCCGACCTAGTCGGTATGTCGACAGTGCTCGAAGTGATTGCCGCGCGCCACGTTGGGCTCGAAGTGCTCGCTCTGTCGCTGCCCACCAACTTGGCGGCCGGCATCTCACCAACGCCGTTGTCGGGAGAAGAGGTCATTGCAGTCGGCAAACGCTCGGCGAAGCGTGCTGGCGAAGTGCTGCGGGTGGTACTGGCGGCGATTGACGCAGCTTCTTAGCTCGGCATCCCCGCCAAAATCTCGCGTGTCGCTGATGCGCCAATGCGAGATGCACCTGCGGCAATCATCGCCAACGCTGCTGCAGTAGTTCGTATTCCACCGCTTGCCTTCACACCCACGCCGTCGCCGACCGTTTCGCGCATGATCGCCACTGCCCGCTCGGTGGCCCCGCCAGCTTTGTGAAACCCGGTGCTCGTCTTCACGAAATCGGCACCACCAGC
>CAYFNN010000270.1:0-1511 GCA_964344465.1 uncultured Bifidobacterium sp.
AGAGACCGTTCTCGTCGGCGAGACGCGACTTCACGCTGTCTTTCGCCATCATCTGGTTGACGGTGATGTGCTTGCCGACGTCGCGCAGAAACTCGAGCACGGGCACATCGCGAGTCCAGTCGGCGTTGTCCACCAATGTTGCGGCATTTGATGCAGCCTCAAAGTCGAGCAGGCGTTCAAGTTGACGTTTGATATTGGCGACGTTGGCAGCAAGCGTGTCGGCATCGAGCAAGTTGCGCTCTTCACTGCGGCCCGACGGATCGCCCACCATGCCCGTGGCGCCGCCGGCGAGCACGATCGGCCGGTGACCGAGAAGTTGCAGTCGACGCAGCGAGATTTGACCAAGCAGGTTGCCAACGTGCAACGAGTCGGACGTTGGGTCAAAGCCCACATAGGCGGCAATCTGGGCACTCGTGGTGCGCTGTGACAGCTCGGCGCGATCGGTCGAGTCGTGAATCAGACCCCTACTGGCGAATTCGGTGACGACATCACCGAACTGCGCCATGCAACCAGAGTAGAGCGCGGCATGCGGCGCAACGCGGCGGGATGCGGCGCCGGGTGCTCCCCTACTGCGTAGCGAGTTGCTCGTCTTGATGCAACGCCGCACGCACCCAGTTGGGCACGGGCACGACCTGTGGTGCCCCCGGCGTGGTCGAGACGTACACAATCGTGGTGTCGAATGACGGTTCGCCGGCCACATGCCCGCTAATGAACACGTCAAACGACGAGTTTCCCCAGCGCTTGACCGTGCAGTCGAGTTGTGCGGTGTCGCCCAAGCGCAGTGGGCGGTGCCAGACGACGTTCACCGTCTTCAACATGCAGTCGAACTCGTGCACGCGCTCGCCGAGCCGCGCTGAGAACCAGCACATCACTGCATCGTCGGAATACGCGAGATAATGGGCGTTGAAGACGACCTTCTGCATGTCGCAGTCGCCGTAGCGCACCCGCACCTCGTGGCGATACATGCCCGAGATGCTAAGGCGTCGATGTCTCCCGTAGGGCATGACGCATCTTGGGAACGTCCATTGCGGAATAGACGAAGATGAAGACAGGGTTGATGGTGCGGAAGTGATGCGCCAAACGATTACGTAGCTTGCGCAGCTCTGGCCACGCGACAGTCGGGTACTGACCTCGTGCTTCCGATGCGAGGTGGCACGTTCCCTCAGCTATGCGATAGAGCCGCCAGGCCACCACATCTTGATCGGCCTGATTGGCGATAAAGGCTTCCACCCCACCTGAGATTGCGGTGGTCATCAGTTCATCGCCCTGTGCCAGTTCGGCTCGAAGTTCGCTGATGGTCCAGCTCATAGAGGCAACGCATCCTTTCGCGCAATTCGGTTTTCCTCGCATTCGACAGAGAGTTCGTGAATGAACGTGTCGAACCCGAGCAGTTGGTCAAGTGCTACTTCTGCAGCAAGGATGTTGCCGAGTCCACGCACGATGGGAAACTCGGCTACGAACTCCACGCCATGCAAATCCACACGTCGCAGTGTTGATTCATCACTTAGAAC
>CAYFNN010000271.1:0-1508 GCA_964344465.1 uncultured Bifidobacterium sp.
TCAGGGCTCGCGCGAAGGTTCGGCAGGGGCAGGAACCCGCTCGAACTCACGCGCAACATCGGCAAAGGTGAGCGTGGGCTCGGCGGTACGCCGATAGTCCTGGCGTTCGCCATAACCGGCCATGAAACGCTTGAACCACAAAAAGATGATGATTGACCACAAGAAGATCGACCCGCCGGTTTTCATGATGGCTCCGGCAATCTGTTGGTCGGTCGTGACCGACAGACCCCAAACCCGAATCGCAATGTCATAGTGCTTGTACACCGCACCTTCGGCAAAGGTCAGCCAGGCGGCCGGCACCGTGGGTACCACCGACATGAGGAAGAGATACACCATGCGCGCGCCGTAGCCGATGCGCATCGTGCGATCGGGCGCCACCACCGGAGTCCACATCAACAGTGACGAGACCACCAACATCACGTGCAATGAATAGTGCAGCAACCCATTGGAGACGCTGCGATTGACCAGGTCTGGAATGTGCGTGATCATCACGACGAGATTGAAGAGCAACCCGGCAATCACGGGTTTGGCGAACCATCGCAGCACCCGACCAACACGTTGCGAACCGATGACGGCTCGGAAGAGCCACTCGGGAGTCGCCAGCAAGACCAATGGTGGGAGAAAATACGACAGCGCCATGTGTTGAAACATGTGCACCGAATACAGATATTCCTCACTGATGTCGTGAATCGGCCAGTCACTCGAAAGCCACAGCATTGCCACTGCGCCGGTGAAGAGCCACGTCTGGCGGCGTGTAATCACGGGTGCACCGGCACGAACTTCGGGAGTGTGTGGTGCAATCATGCGCAACGCGTAGAACCACGCACCCACCACGAAGGCAACGAGCAGCCACACTTCTGGGTGAGCCTGAAAGCGCCACGGGCTGGCGGTCACGTCTGCGACTTCGGCAATCACCACCAGCGTCGGGTGCACGACGGGCTACCGCAGGAAGAAGTGAAAGGTGCCGAGTGCCGCGACGTACACGCCAACGGCGAGGAAGAGGCCGGCGTAGAACATCCAACTGAAGATCTTGTTGTCGAACTTCAGATGCATGAAGTAACTCACCACCATGAAGAACTTGACCACCATCATGATGAGCAGCGCAGGCAAGAACAGCGGGCCGAAATCGATGTAGTACGTCGACACCTCGAGGGCGGTGATGGCCGCGAGGATCAGCGCAATGTTGATGTAGCCGCGCGTTGACATGCCATGTTCGGCATGCTCAGCGGCACCGTGCGTGGCGGCACCATGGCTGGGCGTCGCGTGCTCGGTGGTGTGCGTCGTCATGCTCAGACCGGAATCAGATAGACGAGGGTGAAAATGATGATCCAGACGATGTCGACGAAGTGCCAATACAGGCCGATCATCTCGACGGTTTCTGCCTTGCTCCCGGGCACGCGGCTGCGCTTGTTGATTGCTACGAGTGCCATCAACATGATGATGCCGACGGTGACGTGCACACCGTGGAAGCCCGTGAGGGTGTAGAAACTCGAGCCAAAGAGGCTGGT
>CAYFNN010000272.1:0-1502 GCA_964344465.1 uncultured Bifidobacterium sp.
ACAGTGCGCGAACGACTCGGGCTCGTGTCGCGAAATTCGGCGATCTCAACGATTCATTTCCCCGAGAGCATCGTCGACAAAGAACGTGCACGCGAGCGATTGTCGTTCGACGAATTGCTGCGCGTGCAATTGGTGCTCGTCGGTCGCAAGAAGGCCTTCGAACGCGACAACACGGGGCTCACCCACGACATGAGTGGTGCGATGCAGCAGGCGTTCTTGCAGGCCCTGCCGTTTCCACTTACGGGGGCACAACGCCGGGTGATTGGCGAAGTGAATGCCGACCTCGCCACGCCCGTGCCGATGCACCGCCTCTTGCAAGGCGACGTCGGTAGTGGCAAGACAGTGGTAGCGGTGGCGGCGATGTTGGTGGCAGTGCAGGGCGGCCACCAGGGTGCGCTGATGGCCCCGACCGAGGTGCTCGCCGAACAGCACTACTCCGGCATTCGTGCGTTGCTCGACGACCTTCGTGTGCCCGACGACGGCAATCTCTTTGGTGAGCGCAACCTGCGGGTCGAGCTACTGACTGGCCGCGTGACTGGCGAGCGCCGCCGCGAGGTGCTCGCTGACCTCGCCTCAGGTGGCGTCGACATCGTCATCGGCACACATGCGCTGATCCAAGAGGGCGTCGAGTTCTCGTCGCTGGGCGTGGTGGTGATCGACGAACAGCATCGCTTCGGCGTCGAACAACGAGCGGCGCTACGCGGCAAAGGTGCGGGGGAGAAGCACACCACGCCAGACGTTCTGGTGATGACAGCGACGCCGATTCCGCGAACTGCGGCGCTCACTCACTATGGCGACCTCGAGGTGAGCGTGCTCGATGAACTGCCGCCTGGTCGCACACCGATAAAGACCATTGCGGTTGACGACGAGCCGGCACGTGGTCAAATGTGGTCTGCGGTGCGCGAGGCTCTTGATGCCGGGCAGCAGGCCTACGTCGTGTGCCCGATGATCGCCGAGAGCGACAAATTGGAGGTCGCAGCGGCCGAAGAGATCCACGAAGAACTGCGTTCGGGCGAGTTACGTGACTACAAAGTTGGCCTCTTGCATGGTCGCATGTCGTCGGCAGAGAAAGATGAGGTAATGAGCAAGTTTCGCTCGCGAAAATACGACGTGTTGGTCTCGACAACGGTGATTGAGGTCGGCGTTGATGTCCCCAACGCCACGTGCATGGTGGTGCTCGACGCCGACCGGTTCGGCATCGCCCAGCTGCACCAGCTGCGCGGTCGTGTCGGCCGCGGCAAGATTGCGTCTCGCTGCTGGCTCGAGCGAAAAGACAAGACGGTTGGCGAAGAGCGCATCGCCGCACTCGTCGAATCAACCGATGGCTTCTATCTCGCAGAAGTCGATCTTGAATTGCGGGGTGAGGGCACGCTCATGAGTACCGCTCAAAAGGGTGCCGGTGATTTGAAAATTGCCTCGTTCGTGCGCGACAAACGACTCATCGTGCAGGCACGTGAGACGGCATTTGCGATTCTCGACACTGACCCGACGCTCGCCAAGCA
>CAYFNN010000273.1:0-1500 GCA_964344465.1 uncultured Bifidobacterium sp.
GCCCTCCAACTTGCTGAACAGCAAGAACGAAAAGAGCTTCAGTTTGTCTGGGTCAATACTCATGCGAGGTACGTGATTACCTGGGCGCTCTGTTCGATTGCCTCAGTGGACGGACTGATTTCGCGTCTCGTCGCGATGCTTCTTCAAGTACGGAATGAACGGCGTGCCGCCGGTGCCGACTGCACTCGGGTTGCCTGGAGTCTTTTGCGCTTGGGCAAAGATGTACGAGCTGGCGTATTGCAGGTGTAGTGCGCGAAAATCTGCGACAAGTTCGACCGACTGATTGAACAATTCCGTCGTGGTGGCGCGACCTGCCTGCTGCACGAAACTGCGCACACTTGGCCCCGCCTCTACGGCCTCGATGAACCGCACGTGTGCCGGTGGCATGTACTCGCGCATCTCCATGAGGTATTCACGCAACTGATCGTGCTCGTGCTGAATGCCGAGTACGCCATCGAGGGCGGGCACGATGGCACTTTGCGCGCCGGTTT
The DNA here is from genome assembly GCA_964344465.1 of uncultured Bifidobacterium sp. Taxonomy (GTDB): domain Bacteria; phylum Actinomycetota; class Acidimicrobiia; order Acidimicrobiales; family Ilumatobacteraceae; genus F1-60-MAGs027. The sequence goes on from CAYFNN010000273.1 coordinate 492, forward strand.
CGCCGCGATACGTCATGCCCTTGCCGCCCAGTTCAGCTACACCTTCGTACACAACGCCATTCGGAAGCGACGGGTTGTTCTTCCATCCGAAGATGTACGGCCGAACACGATGGAAGTACACGTACGGGTCGCACCGCTCGGGCATACGCGCGAGCACTCGATACATCGCACTGATGCCATCACGCAGATCACGCAGTGCGGTGTCGAGTCGTTCGGCGTCATTTGCGACGACGGCCGACTGCGCATCTTCGATGGCCTGCAGCGCACGACCCGCCTTCTTCTCAATATCGATGTGTATGAGGATGAACCACTCTTCGTCTTGACCACCAAGAAAGCACTGCAAGAGTGCGATGTTGCCGCACTCAACCGGTCCGCTCTTGTCAAGGCGTCGCCAGTTGTCGATTGAGTAACTGGTGTAACTGAGAATCGGCGGACGCCCAACGAGTTGTCCGACCTTGAACCACGGTTGTGCAAGCACCGCTGGCATGGTGTGGGCGGGCGCAATGTCGCTCCACTGATAGGCCTGGCCGATGTAGCTAAGTGCCAGCATCGCTCGCCGAATTTCCCCTTCACCTTGCAGTGCCGAGACGTCGAATGGCCGCATCTGTTGCACCGTCTTGCGGAAGTCGGCGCCCATGAGGTGTTTTGGCAGATCGGTCGCGAGTTCATCCCACTCTTGGTTTGCCGCAGAAAGATGTGCGACGGGATCGCTCGTCTGCATGTATCCCCACTCACGAGTGATGCCGTGGTCTACGAGTCGAACTGGTTGAGCTTGTTGTGACGCCACGCTGCGCCTCTTTCACTGGTGATTGCTGAGTTACTGCGACCAACCGTAGTTCGTATCAGCCCCAACACTGCAGGCGCGAGATTCGAAGAATCGTCTAGTCACGAGGAAAGATGCCCGCTGACAGACCGAAGTCGATCGACAAGTTCGCACCCGTGATCGCAGCAGCTTCGGGTTGGCACAGAAACCAGACGAACTCGGCAACTTCGCGCGGGGTGATGAAGC